>JANOAO010000060.1:0-5975 GCA_031411115.1 Bacteroidota bacterium | reverse complement strand
TTATGTATTTGTTTAATTACTTCTGCAAGGAAAGTACCTGTGCCGGTTGCAGGATCCAGTATCTGAACTTTATGCACTTCCTGTTCTGTTTTTTTGCCTTGTACATCCACTTTTATTTTTGTTTTGCTGTTGTCGGCAAGTCCTTGCGGTAAATCAAATTCTGTTTTAAGAATGTCATCTACGGCACGAACAATAAAATTTACAACAGGCTGAGGGGTGTACCATACCCCTCTTGCTTTACGAAGTTTAGGATCGTATTCACTCAAAAAATCTTCATAGAAATGAATGATAGGATCTTCCATTTTAGTGGATTTCCCATAATCTTTCAGCATGTGTTCTACATTACAGGCAAGGAAAATCTGCACCAGATCATCCACCACCCATTTGATGCGCTCATCCAATTCTAAACCGGCAATGTAGCCGAATAGTTTTTTTAAAAACGGGTTTGATTTTGGAATCAGTTCAAATGCTTCCTGTCTGCTAAAGGTGGGTAAGGTAGGATCATGTAAACGGGCAGCAAACATGCCATAGGTGATGGTTTGTGCATATACATCGGCAAATCCTTTAGCCGTAATATCATGAATCAGAATTTGCTTAAAAGCATGCATCTGATCTTTAAGCGTACTGTTTTCGTGATGGTCTTCATCAGCATTTAATGCATTCTCAATAATCTGCGATAGCAGCCGGGCTTTCCCTGCCATCATTTGAGCAAGTCTCCGGGAACTTTTTATGGTTTGTCCAATGTGGGTGCAGAAGTCTTTGATGAAATTTTCAAACCGCTCAAAATTTTCCGGGATAGGCTTAATACCATTTGGTGTAACCTCACCAATCGTAATATGCTTTACCAGTTGTCCGTTGCGATAGAGGTAGAATTTAAGATAATCAGTAAATATGATGTTATTGAGCGAGGCTTTATAGCGGTCAAATTGTTCCTTATTTCCATTTTTTTTATTTCCTTCAAGATCAGCATCACCAATATCTTTGGCTTCGATAAAACCAACAGGAATATCTTTTTGGGTAAGGATATAATCCGGAGCGCCACATTTTTGTCGTTTCGGTTCATTGGTGGCTCTGATAGCAGGTGCTAAGCTTTCTAAAAGGTTTTGGAGGTCTCCTCTGAAGGTATGTTCTGTGGCGTTTCCGGGTTTAAAGCGAATATTAATGTTTTCAATATACTGAGCAGTCGTCATCAGGCCGTTAGTTTAGGAATTCCTAAAAGTATTGATTTTTGATTCATCAACCTCACAGGTTGGGATCTGTGAGGTTGTGTGTGTCCATTTTTTTATGGGCGTAAAATTTTGACACAACTTCCCAAACTACAATGATAGAATCATTTTAAAGTCAAAACGACATGAAAATAAGTTTGAATATATTGATTTGGAATTATAATAATCTAAATATTACCTTTACAATCAGTGAAAATTCTGGTTTCTATATTGGCTTTCCTTGTTTTAGCACTTAGTATTATGCCTTGTGCTGATATTAGCGTAGCTGCAAATGACGGAAATGCAAAGACTGCGTTAGCGAAGTCAAATACCCAAAAAGGCCATACTCAACAAGATCATTGTTCTCCTTTTTGTACCTGTAATTGCTGTGCAGGATTTTCTATTAACCATTTCATTGCTTCATTAACACATATACCTCCATACGAAAGCACCACCAGGGCAGCACATCTACCTTCGTCTGTTTTAGATGTTGCTTTACCCATCTGGCAACCCCCGCAATTAGTTTAATCTTTTCGAATTAAATATCATGCCTTACAGCCTCTTGGCTGGAGCTTTTTTATTATTTCATTTCAATAAAAAGTTAGAATGTTAGATAAGATTATACAATTCAGTATAAAAAATAAACTCATTATCGTTGTGATGACAATTGCACTAATCATTTGGGGTTTATGGAGTGCCACCAAATTACCGGTTGATGCACTACCTGATGTTACCAATAATCAGGTGGTTGTTATTACTCAAGCTCCTACATTGGCAGCTCAGGAAGTAGAACAATTTATCACTTATCCTGTAGAAAGAGCACTATCTAATGTGCAGGGTATTGAGGAAATGCGTTCTTTTTCCCGATTTGGATTGAGTGTTATTACCGTAGTTTTTAATGAAAATATGGACATTTATTTTGCCCGGCAATTAATAGCAGAAAAGCTGAAAATTGCAGTGGAAGAAATCCCTAAAGGATTAGGTAATCCTGAAATGGGTCCTGTTACCACAGGGCTTGGTGAAATATATCAGTATGTCATCCATCCTAAAAAAGGAAGTGAAGCAAAATATTCGGCTATGGAGTTGCGCACCATGCAGGATTGGATTGTAGGTAGGCAGTTAACCGGTATTGCCGGTGTGGCAGAAGTATCAGGTTTTGGTGGCATTAGTAAACAATATGAAGTTGCTGTAAGCCCCGAAAGGCTGAAAGCTATGAATGTAACATTGCCGGAAGTATTTGTGGCCCTCGAAAAAAATAATGAAAATACTGGTGGAGCTTATATCGACAGAAAACCAAATGCTTACTTTATAAGAGGTGTAGGCTTAGTAAAAACTTTTGCCGACATTGAAAATATTGTTATAAAAAAACAAAGCGGCGTGCCTGTACTCATAAAAGATGTGGCTACTGTGCAATTCGGCTCGCCGCCACGCTACGGAGCTATGACTTACAATGGAGAAAAAGAAGTAGTGGGTGGCATTGTAATGATGATGAAAGGCGCCAATAGTGCGTCGGTTGTAGAACTGGTAAAAGAAAGAATGTTGACCGTTCAAAAATCATTACCGGCCGATGTGGAGATAGAAGCCTTTTTAGACCGTACCAATTTAATTGACCGTGCGATCAATACCGTTAAAACAAATTTAATTGAAGGTGCATTGATTGTAATTCTTGTACTGGTATTGTTCTTAGGTAATCTCCGTGCAGGCTTAATTGTGGCATCTGCCATTCCTCTATCATTATTATTTGCATTGGCACTAATGAATTTGTTTGGCGTAAGTGCTAACCTGATGAGTTTGGGAGCAATAGATTTTGGTTTGATAGTAGATGGTGCCGTAATTATTGTGGAAGCAACCCTTCATTTTCTGGGAGCAAAAAAGGTACAGGAAAAACTAACACAGCACCAAATGGACGAAACTGTAGAAAGCAGTGCTAAAAAAATGATGAGTTCCGCAGCCTTCGGACAGATAATTATCCTCATTGTTTATTTACCCATTCTTTCTTTACAAGGCGTGGAAGGTAAAATGTTTCGCCCCATGGCAGAAACGGTTGCTTTTGCTATTTTGGGTGCATTGATTTTATCGCTCACCTACATCCCGATGATGAGTGCCTTGTTTCTTTCTAAAAACACAAATCATAAAAGAAATTTTTCTGATAAGATGATGGACTTCTTTCAACGCGGATACGCACCACTTTTAAGAGGAGCTCTTAAGATAAAATATGTGGTGGTATCTATTGCAGTAGCATTATTAATTATATCGGTTTTCATTTTTAAAAATATGGGTGGTGAATTTATTCCCACGCTTGAAGAAGGAGATTATGCCATTGAGTTTGTACTACCACAAGGTTCATCGCTTTCGCAAACAACCGAAACAGTGATGATGGCAGAGCGGATGTTGATGAAATTTCCGGAAGTAAAAATGGTGGTGGGTAAAACCGGAGCAGGAGATGTGGCTACAGACCCCATGCCACCTGAAGCTACAGATTTAATGGTGATACTGAAAGATAAAAAAGAATGGAAATCAAATATTGACTTTTACAAATTATCAGATAAAATGAGAGATCAGCTATCCACCATACCTGGCGTAATAGCCGAACCAAGTCAGCCTATCCAAATGCGTTTTAATGAATTGATGACAGGCATACGACAGGATGTTGCCATCAAAATATTTGGAGAAAATTTAGATACCCTCGTTGCTTATGCCAATAAATTAGCTAAAGTAATTGGCCCTATTGAAGGCATCACACAACCGCAGGTAGAAAGAGTGGATGGCCTGCCTCAAATTACTATTGAATATGACCGGGCAAAACTCGCCGGTTATGGTTTAAATATTGAAGATATAAATCACGTAATCAGCACAGCATTCGCTGGCGAGGAAGCAGGCGTAGTATTTGAGAATGAGAGAAAATTTGATTTGGTACTGCGTTTAGACAGTGCACACCGTACTAACCTGGATGATGTAAGTGATTTATTTGTACCGCTGAGTGATGGTAACCAAATTCCATTATCACAAGTAGCAACGGTATCTTTTAAAACAGGTCCGGCGCAAATAAGTCGTGAAAGTGGCAAGAGAAGAATTTATGTAAGCTTTAATGTAAGCGGCCGTGATGTGGCTAGTGTTGTAAAAGAAGCACAACAAAAATTAAATGAAAAAGTAAAGCTACCTGCAGGTTATTATTATACCTACGGTGGTACATTTGAAAATTTACAAAAAGCTTCTGCAAGGCTTATGATTGTGGTACCATTGGCTCTGGCGCTCATTTTCTTCATGCTCTATTTTACTTTCAGTTCTATTAAGGAAGCATCGTTAATATTTACTGCTATACCTATGAGTGCTATTGGTGGTGTGTTTGCATTGCTGATAAGAGGAATGCCTTTCAGTATTTCGGCAGGCGTTGGTTTTATTGCACTGTTTGGTGTGGCGGTACTCAACGGAATTGTGTTGATAAGTACTTTTAACCAGTTGGAAAAGGAAGGAATGAAAGATGTTATGCAGCGGGTTCTGGAAGGAACAAAAATAAGGTTGCGTCCTGTTTTAATGACGGCTTCTGTGGCGGCTTTAGGATTTATCCCAATGGCATTTTCAAGTGGCGCAGGAGCAGAAGTGCAAAAGCCATTGGCAACGGTTGTTATTGGAGGATTGATAACGGCTACATTATTAACACTGGTGGTTTTACCATGTTTGTACATCATCTTTTCTAAAAGAAGTAAAGTAAAAATAAAACCTGTAGCAACAATTTTAGCAGTCATAGCTTTGCTTACATCATCTACCAGCTTACTCGCACAACAAACCAATGCTAAACGTATCGGTGTAAACGATTTAATTACAATGGCTAAAAGTAATTTGCTCTACGATATAAATAAACAACAGATAGAAAAGGGCAAAGCACAAACAAACACTGCAACCTTACTACCAAAAACAGGTGTATTTGCAGAGAACGAAGATGTAAGGCCAAGCGATAGCAAGGGTATTTTAAAAGTTGGCGTATCGCAAAGTATTGCATGGCCGGGCTTGTTTAAAGCGCAGAAGAATTTGTACAGCGAGCAGTTAAAGTATTATCAAATAAATACTGCGGCTATTGATGTAGATATAAAAAGAGATGTGCGAACTATTTATTACCAGCTTTGGTATTTACAGGATAAGCAGCAATTGTTTCATCGCTTAGATAGTGTTTACAAGTCATTAAATAACGCTGCTATACTAAAGGTAAAAACTGGAGACAGCCCCGGATTAGACAGTATTTCCGCTACCGTAAGAATGGTAGAGCTGCAGTCAATGCTGCAACAAATTAATATCGATATTCAAATTCAGCAGCATGTTTTAATGCAGTTATTGAATTCACAGGAACCGATGCTTCCGCTGATGTTGCCATTGGAAAAACTAACTATGCCTGGTGTTGCTGGCGACAGCGTTCATCCTTTATTAGCTTTACAATCGCAAAACATCAATATTGCCAATGCAGGTATTGGAGTAATAAAAAATGAAAACAAACCGGATTTTTCTGGCCGTTTTTTTAGCCAGCGTTTGTACGGTGTAAGCGATCCTTTTACAGGCTTTTCGGTGTCCGCAGCTTTTCCATTGTTTGGTGCAAAAGCTTACAGCAGCAAAGTAAAAGTGGCGCAGGCGGAAGTAGCTGTGCAACAGAAGCAATACGATTATAACAGGCAGTTGTTTACTTCGCAGCAAATTCAAAGACAACAGGAAGTAGAAAGAAACCGGAGTATGCTGGCCTTTTATGAATCCGCCGGGTTAAGACAGGCGGAAGAGATAATC
>JANOAO010000059.1:0-1793 GCA_031411115.1 Bacteroidota bacterium | reverse complement strand
TGCCGGCACTCAACTGTGAAGAAACATTTTGCGCACTTCCATCCTGACCATCATTTTCATCCAGAGATATCACAGGAATATTATCAGTTACCGCATCTTCCCGGGTAACTTCATGTAAAGAATCCGCAACGGGTTTAATGGGTTCAACCTGTGCCATCGAGGATAAACTCAATGAAAGAAGGCCGGCAACAAATGTAATTTTAGTAAGATATTTCAGCATAAGCAATATTAATTAAGGAGTGCAAAATTACACTTACTTACCCATATTAACATGTTTTTAGAAAAAACTTTCGTTATTAAAATGTAAAACACAGCGGGCTTCACGGCAGGATATATACCTTTGCTCACATTTATGTATATGAAAAAATATTTACTAATTTCTATTTCACTGATTATCAGTGTAGCCACTTTTGCTCAACCACAAAAATTCAATGTCTCAATTGTAGGATTTTACAATCTCGAAAATCTTTATGATACCGTTAATAATCCAAAAGTAGATGATGAAGAATTCCTCCCAAATAGTGAACGTAAGTATAACTCAAGAATATATTTAGATAAAATTGATAGATTATCTTACGTATTGTCACAAATTGGTACGGATATAAACCCGGATGGATTTGCTATACTTGGTGTAGCTGAAGTTGAAAATGATACAGTTATGAACGATTTAGTTCATGGTGCTACCTTAAAAAGCAGAAATTTAAAATTTTGTCACTATGACTCCCCGGATCTGAGAGGCGTTGATGTAGGTTTAATTTATAACCCCAAATATTTCCGTGTACTGAGTTCGGCTCCCTTGTTTGTTAAATTACCGAGTGGCTCTAAAGATTCATATCTCACAAGGGATGTATTATATGTAAAGGGAATTATGGATGGAGATACCGTTCATGTTTTTGTGAATCACTGGCCTTCAAGAAGAGGTGGTGAAGAACGCTCACGTCCCGGAAGAGCAGCGGCAGCCGGAGTGGTAAAAATGCGGGTAGATTCTATTACGGCCTTAAACCCAGGAGCCAAGTTCATGATTATGGGTGATTTGAATGATGATCCGATCAGCCCAAGTGTAACTAAGGTTTTAGGTGCAAAAGATAAAACAATAGATGTCAAATCCGGAGGAATCTTCAATCCATATACAAATTTTTATAAGCAGGGAATTGGGACATTGCCTTACCAGGATGCATGGGGTTTGTTTGACCAGATATTGATATCACAGGGACTGCTGGATAAAACTCAACCAGGTTATCATTTTCACAAAGCTGTTATATTCAACAAAGATTTTCTGGTGCAAAAAACCGGAAAATTCAGAAATTATGGAAAGAGAACTTGGGATGGTATGACTTATAACTATGGTTATAGTGATCACTTTCCGGTATACGTCATGTTACTGAAAAAAGTAAACTAATACGTTCGGCATTGCCGTTCATTCTGCCACCTGTATATCTTCATTGGGAACAGGTGGCATATTTTTGAAACGAAGAATGATGTTTCCTGTAGTAATCACATCTTTCTGGCAATATCTTACAATACGCTCCAGGTTTATCTTTCGCTCTTCCTCATCCCCTTTCCAAAAAAGTTCACCAACCATACTTCCGTCAATATCATCTTTGGGGGAAGGAATACCCATGGCTGCAGCCAGTAATTTGAGTGAGGTGAAATTTTTATAATCCCCGAAACGCCAGTATTGAAATGTATCCACAATATTGGTTTCCCAGGGTTTCATATTCTGAAAATCGAGGAATTTCGGCAACAGTATACCGTTGATGAGCATTCTCCTGCAGATAAACGGTATATCAAAC
>JANOAO010000058.1:0-51748 GCA_031411115.1 Bacteroidota bacterium | reverse complement strand
AATTCCTAAATCATCTACCGCAAAAACATCTTCTCTTCCAAGCGTAAACATGAGAATCATTTCTGCTGTCCATCTTCCAATACCTTTAATCTGGATAAGAAAATTGATCAGCTCTTCATCTTCCATCTGATGAATAACTTTATCAGTTACCTTATGCTCCACAAAAAAAGTACAAACGTTACGCACATAATTTGTTTTAGCATTAGATAAACCTATGGAACGTAATTTCTCAAAATCAACTTTCAAAATTTCTGCGGTGGTCGGATTCTTACTTTTAAAAAGATCCTGAAAACGCTGATATATAACAGCAGCTACTTTAGTACTCAATTGCTGACTGATGATAGATGCGCATATGCGTAAATGAATGTGGTTTCTTTTTTCCAGTTGAGGTACATCAGCGCCGTGAATAATTTTGGCCAGCTTTTTATCTTTATTGAGATGATTGAGAAATTCCATAACGTTTACAATGTTAAGGAAATTATCCTTCCGCCCATTCACGGAATGCTGGTACTCTTTCGCGGCTCACTAAAATTTCTTCATCCGGCATAATGTTTTTGAAGACTAGTTTCAGCCGGTTGTTGAAATGAGGTTTCACCTGATTGATGATGCGGCTATGTATAATGTACTTACGGTTTATTCTGAAAAATAAATGAGGATCTAAAATAGATTCCAGTTTTTCCATGGTATAGTTAATAATGAATTTATTTCCTTCCATATCATGCAGGTAAACAATTTTATTATCAGCAGAAAAATAGGCGATGTTTCCGGTTTCAATAAAGAAGGAACGTGATCCGATCTTAGCTAAAAATCTTTCTTTGAAAGTATGTAACGGTTGCTTATTCAACTGAGTTGACCATTGTTGATAGTCGGGCAACGCAAAGGTTGTGGTTATCGTTTTAAATTTATTGAGTGATGCCGCCAGTGATTCAGCAGAAATAGGTTTTAATAAATAATCAATTCCAAAATGGCTGAAAGCATTAAGCGCATATTCGTCGTACGCGGTGGTAAATATCACCGGTTTATTTATGGAAACGTGTTTAAAAATTTCGAAACAGGATCCATCCGACAAATGAATATCCATCATTAGCAGATCAGGTGAAGGTTTGGTTTGAAACCAGTGAACTGTTTCTTCAATGCTTTCGAGTGTGGCCACGATCTCAATTGATGCATCATATTGATGGATCAGCATTTCCAGTTTTTGCGCGGCTAATAATTCATCTTCAATTATTACGATCTTCATACTGTTGTGTTATTAAGGGAAGTGTAACAATGAATTCATTTTCTGTGTTTTCAATCTGCACATCTTTACCACTCACCAGCTTATATCTTTTTACAATATTCTGCAAACCAATTTCTGAAGAATAGTGTATTTCATTTTTTACCTGTAAGTTATTAGAAACAACAATTGTATTATTGCCATTAGCTTTCAGTTGTATATGCAAAGGCTTATTGCGGCTGACAATATTATGCTTAATTGCGTTTTCTATAAGCATCTGTAAGGCTGCCGGAATTATAAGTGCATGATTGTACGCAGGCGGAATGTCAATGGTAATAATTAATGCTTCACCGAAGCGTTTTTTTAATAAAAAAATATAGGGATCAATGTGGCTGATCTCCTGGCTAAGCGGAACCATTTCTTTTTCATGGTTGTTCAAAATATATCGGTACACTTTTGAGAAAGCATCAATAAAATGATTAGACTCTGAACTGTTCTGCATCACCAGCGACGACAATACGTTGAGGTTGTTGAATAAAAAATGAGGATTTAATTGTGTTTTGATCAATTGTAATTCAGCCTGTGTATTTAATCTTTTTAATTCTTCCGCTTTTAGATTACTGGATTTTGTTTCTTCAAAATAAAGAATGATTGTATTTAATAAATGAAACAACAGGTTCACGAGCCACGCGTAAATCAGATTTAATTTGAAAGGAATAATCAGTTGGTTAAGCGATTGCTGGTGTACAAAATATCCAACAGCATATACAGCAGCAATGGCAATCAAAGAGGAGATAATACTTCCTGCAATAAAAAAAATAATTGGAAATTTTATACGGTTTTCTCCCGGAGGAATCCATTTCTTTATAGGAATCTCGAGCCATCTGCAACCTTCCAGAATGGCAAAGGTGATAATGGTGGTTGTAGCGAAAGCTAGTGTCCAGTGAATTTTTAAATCGAAATAATCGTACAGGTTACAAAACTCTGTATTCAGATAGGTATACACGGAGAGTATAGCAGCAAATAAGTAACGGTAACGATTAGCGAACATAATATCTTATTAAAACAACAACGGATAAACACTATGAATGTTTATCCGTTGTAAGTTATTTTATTATTGATTATTGTGGAAGTAAAACACGGTCAATTACATGTATTACGCCATTATTAGCCATAATATCTGTTGCGGTGATGTTGGAAGCGTTAGTACCATTTCCTAAACCTAAAACACGGGCAGGTGGCAAAGTGATCTTCACGGTTTGCGATGCACCTAAAGCTGTTGCTGGATCGGTGTTGTTTACCAAATCGCTACTATATACTCTTGCAGGGATTACATGGTATAATAAAATTGATCTTAAAACAGCTGGAGCAGTTGCATTGATTGCTGCTACATCTGCAAAACCGGCTGCATTGAAAGCTGCATCTGTTGGTGCAAATACGGTTAATGGGCCGGCACCTGTGAGAGCATTGCTGATATCATTATTGATAGCGTCAGCACGCAAAACCGCAGCCACCAATAAACTGAAACCGGGTGTTGCAATGGCTGTTTCTCTCAAATTTCCAACAGGCGGTAATAATATTTTGCCTAATACATGAATAACGCCATTAGATGCACTTACATCAGCTGCAATTACGGGTACACCATTTATATAAACACCATTAGCATTTCTGGTGGCGTATAATTTTGCAGTATTTAAAGTTGTTTTTTCAATGTTAGCTGTATTAATAGCACTGGATGCAATTCTTTCCGCTACCACATGATATTGCAGTACAGATCTTAACGCGGTAGTTTGCGTGGCATCTAATGCATCAATGATAGCTGAAGTATATCCGGCAGCACGAAAAGCTGCGTTGTTGGGTGCAAATACGGTAAGGTTATTAGTGGTTGCCAGGGCAGAAGTTAAACCTGTTTTTACCACTGCGGAAACAAGGATACTGAAGGTAGTATCAGCCTGTGCAGTTTCAACAATATTTTTTTGCGCAACGGGGTTCGCTTCATCTTTATCGCAGGAAGCTAAACTGGTTATCACCAGAACACCTGCAAATAATTTAAAAAATCCGGATGTAAAATTGAATCTTTTCATGTGTATGTTTTTTTGTTTCTAACATAACATGAAAAAAAAACATTGGTTTGCAACGAAGTAGCGAACCGTATGAAAAAAGGTGTGAATTGCCATTAATTCTACAACTATACCGACCAACTGGTTGTTCCGTCTTTTTCATCTTTCAATATAAATCCCAATTGCAGTAATTGTATCCTGATTTTATCAGATGTTGCATAATCTTTACTCGCTTTAGCCGAATTGCGTAAATCAAGCAGCAGGTCCATAATGCCTTTTAATTTGCCATCATTTGCGGGAGAGAAATCCTGCAGGCCCATAATGTCTTCCAGAAAAATTTTAAAATGAAGTTTCATCTTTTCAACAGTTGCTGCACTTAAAGCATCGGTTGCAATAAGACCATCTTTAATGGAATTAATAACAGGAGCCATTTCAAACATGTTCGCAATAATTTTGGGCGTACTGAAATCATCATCCATAAACTCTTCAAATTCATTAAGCCATTGATTGCATTTGGTATCCAATTCAGTATTTACAGAAATTGATGGGGAAGGCAAGACCATTTTTTGTAAAATATTATAAGCATCCCATAAACGTTTTAAAGCTTTTTCACTGGCAGCTAAAGCCTCACTGCTAAAATCCAGCGTACTTCTGTAATGACTTTGTAATACAAAAAAACGGATGGTCATCGGATGAAATGCCTGCGTTAGCAACGGATGTTCACCACTAAACATTTCGGTAAGTTTGATCTGGTTGTTATAACTTTTTCCCATCTTTCTGCCGTTTACAGTAATCATATTATTATGCATCCAGTATTTTACAGGAGCGGTATGATTGCAGATGGTACTTTGCGCAATTTCACTTTCATGATGTGGAAATTGAAGGTCCATTCCACCACCATGTATATCGAATTCAGTTCCCAGGTATTTTGTAGCCATGGCAGAGCACTCAATATGCCATCCCGGAAAACCATCGCCCCATGGGCTTTTCCAACGCATAATATGTTCCGGCGCTGCAGATTTCCAAAGTGCAAAATCAGCTCTGTCTCTCTTCTCTTCTTGTCCATCCAGTTCGCGAGTAGTTTCCAGTAATTCTTCAATTACTCTACCGCTTAATTTTCCATAATCGTATTGAGCAGCATATTTTTTAACATCAAAATAAACAGACCCATTTTTTTCATATCCAAAACCTTCTGCAATAATTTTTTCAATCATACTGATTTGTTCTACAATATGACCGGTTGCTGTTGGTTCAATACTTGGTTCAACACAATTAAATTGTTTCATGGCCCAGTGATACAGGTTGGTATATTTCTGTACCAGTTCCATAGGTTCCAGTTTTTCAAGCAATGCTTTTTTGCCAACCTTATCTTCTGCTTCACGGCCTTCCTCTTCAAAATGTCCGGCATCTGTAATATTACGAACGTATCTCACTTTATTACCTTTGTAAGTAAGGTAACGATACACAACATCAAAGGTGATATAAGGCCTTGCATGGCCCAGATGGCTTTCGCCGCTGACAGTGGGGCCGCATACATACATGCCCACATGACCGGGCGTAATGGGCGTAAAAACTTCTTTTTGCCTTGTGAATGAATTATAGATCTTTAATGGCATAGCGTAAGTTGTAAAAATCAAAGATAAAATTATAAGCCCGACGAGGTATAAAATAAATCTGCAATCAACGGATAATGATCACTCAATTTCTTTTTTACACGAACAAACTGCTGAACTGAAAATCTTTCATCACAAAAAATATCATCAATGCGTAAGGTGGGCGACACACTGTAAAATGTTCTGCCAATGCCTGTTCCCTTTTCTGCAAATGCATTTTTCATATTTTCCCCTATCTTAAAATAGGCATAACTGTTAGGAACATCGTTGAGATCACCACAAACTATTACGGGATATTTTGAAGAGTCCATCGACTGGCGGATATGATTGCTTTGCTGGCTTCGTTTTAAAAAACCCGTCCGGAGTTTACTGATGATACTGGTGGTACGCATCAGATCCTGCTGGTCTTTTAATGTAGGTTCGTCGAGATAATTTCTATTTTTGTCAGAAAATTTTAAAGACTGCAGGTGAATATTGAAAACGCGGAAGGTGTCTGCTGCCCGCACTATATCCACATACTGAAATATAGAATTATAATCGTTCGGTGCAAAACTGACAGTTGACTTTTTGATGATAGGAAACCGGCTGAAAATGATGATTCCAAAATGATGGTTTTCATCGAAATCGAGTTTGGGATTATAACTATAATGATAATAGGTGAAGCCCAGTTGATTCATAATTTGCTGCAGGTTGTTGATCGACTTCGGTTTTTCACCGGCCACTACTTCCTGGAAACAGGCAACATCTGGCTCATAAGAATTGATCATATCGAGCATTTGCTGTTTTCTTTCGGGATGTGTTTTATATTCCAGTATATCAAAATGTTCCACATTCCAGCTCATTACACGAATATTGGAGGGATGTTTTTCCTGGACGAAATCGGGGGAAAGGCGTATTTGTACCAAATGTTTTAATGGCTGCCAGCTTACCAGAATAGTAACAATGGAAAGGAGAGAAAATATAGGTTTTGCAAAAATCCAAAAGAAAAAAAATGACAGTAAAAATAAAAGAAAGTAAAAGGAACCTAGTGTAAATAAGCCCGTGAACCATAATTTATCTCCGGTAAAATGTTTTCCATAACATCCAATAATCAATCCCAGGGAAAATAGAAAATTAATAACAATTAATATGGTTTTGGTAAATGCTCGCAATGTATGAAAAGACATATTGCGAATTTACACAAATTGCTGAGTTAATATTTTCGTTTTACAATGAAAACTTAATCCAGATTGAGTGACTGCAGATAAGCCACCCCCAAAGGGGTTACATACACACACATAACTTCTTTACCATTAACAACGGTTTCCTTTACATCAACAAATTTGCGTTTATACAATCCAGGTAAAGAGGTACTAAAATGCCTCGGAGAACAAGGTGAATTATTTTCCTTTTGATTTTTCCAGCACGCTGCCAGTTTGGTGATCATGATGTGCGTAAGTGGCCGTATATATACATTCGTATTCATAGGTTTTTATTTCATCTGAAACTTGTGACTGTATTAACTTCGGTTATTTTTTTGCTTCAGGTGATTTACCTTAGTCTCTTTTTTATTATGTGTGTTATCGTTACCCTTATCTTGCTGTTCTTCATTTTTACGGCTGTCTAAATTATCTCTGATTTCCGGGCGATTAATGTTGGAAGAACCCGGTTTCCCTTTACTGTTTTGATTTCCTGAATTTTTCATAATGAGGTTTTTTGTACTTATAAAAAAACTATGCCATGTTAATGTTACGAACTAATTATTAAGTGTTTTTTACAAAAAAGGTTTGTATAACCTGATGGTAATGTTTTAGGAAATGCCTATAAATAAAAAGATCCGTAATAAGCATTATTACGGATCGTACTTAAAAAAAGTTTTTTATTTAAAATTTCTGGCGTCTACGGTTATTTTAAATGACAGGTTATTTATTAATTCGTTGGCATCAGCAATTGGGGAAGGCTCTGAATAAGGCGCTTCCCGTAAATACGATCCCGTTGTAATATTTCGTATCGCACTAGCAAGACTTGACTCTTGTATATCTCCCCAGTCTTTATCCAGTCCGTCTGCTATCTGTGCATTCAACGGAAGGCCATTGTAATAATTCCCTTCCCCATTTACGTTTACAGTTTTAAAAGATACAGGAAACAAGTACCATTCACCTAATTCTATAGGGAAAAATCCAACTGGTTTTCCATGCGTTGCGGTGGCACCAATAAGTTTTACATTCATGTAAGGTTTCAGGTTATTGATCAGCAATTCACTGGCTGATGCAGTTCCTCGTCCCACTATAAAATAAATATTATTAAGATGTACATTGCCTGCTTTCCTGAAATTGGTAGAGTTGTTATTGGAGGCGTGCTGATTATTAAAAATCTGTTTCATCATCAATTGACCGTTAGCCTGGCCAGGAATTAAATAGTTGGCCAGACTTTCCTGTAAAGAAACATAACCACCGCCATTATACCGGAGATCCACAATGATATCTGTAATATTCCGGGAAGCGAACCTGGTAAAAACGCTCGAAAACTGAGATTCAATTTGAGAAGTATTTCCTAAAAACGAATTAAAAACAAAGTAGCCGATTCGTCTTCCACTCAACGTATACACAGTGTCTAAGTACACCGGTTTCTCCTGATAATGAGCTGCGGTTAATGATAATGAAATAGATGTTCCGTCAGGTTTTTCAAAAACAAAATTTGCAGCATTGCTGTTATAAACATTTTCTATAATGAAACCTGAATTACCAGTGGTAATATTGGTGTTGCCATTAATTTGTTTCAATTTCCAACCCCGATGAATACCTGCCACACCAGCAGGTGAATTGGGTTCAACTAAGCGCACACGGAGATCAGCTTCCGCTCTAAAGAAAACCTGCATTCCAAAATCTCCTGCAGTTGAAACAGAACCACTGAATGTGCTGCCCATTCCACCACTCATTTGATTCCATTCAGATTTTAACATAGCAAAACTCCATTTGTCTACGGGTTGAGAAAATCCCGGTTCAACACTGTAATTTCGAAGGGACGTCATCATGGTAGAATAGTCTGTGAATGCATTTCCACTGAATGAGGACGGTATCAATTCATTCCATAGATAAAAATTTTTGGAAATAGCAACAGCAGAATCTCTTAGCTGGGCAGTTGTGGGAGTGGAAGAAGTATTGGTAACGGGTGCTACCAAAGGTGACATTATACTATCACTGTTTTTTTTACAGGAAGTAATTATAAAAATTATAGCGATTATACAAAACGGAATTTTATTGTGCATAATATTATCAATTGCACAATGTTTGCAAAAACCTTGCGTTGGGTTGTTAATACAGTTTGATTAACAAATTGTAAGGTTAATTAAATAAAAAAATTAAGGCTGAATGGTGATATCGCTTTCAGAGGAAATGTACATAGCGGGAGAATCACCCAAATCGATAACCTTCCCCTTCACACACAGAACTTTTCCATTTAAAGCTTCCTCCGCTTTATATTTAAAGTTTACAATATTTTCTTTTTTAATGAATATTGTAAAAACCGTATTAGGATAAGGTTGATCCAGATTAATTAATATGTTTCCGGCTTTGCTGATGCGACTGCTAACTACTGTGCCACACACATGTATTTCTTCATTTCGTTTAGAATATTGCTTTGCAACAATTGTATTAAAATGATTTTTTGGTAATGAAGTTTGAGATAAGGGTTCAACACCTCCTGAAGATTTCTCCGGAAACCATTCAAGGGCATTATTCATTTTCTCCAGAGAGTCTTGTAAAGTGGCTGGTAATTTATTGAATAAATTCAGCCCGGTTACCTTCTCAATACTATCAATGGAAACCGCAAACGTGCTCAACGGCTGGGTTATGACTGCATTCGGCATGATAAAGCCAATGGCCTTTTTACTTTTAGGATCTATAGCAGCTTTGAAAAAATAATCTGGAATAGGAATTTTATTTTTTCCGCGGGAAATTTGTTTCATATCATTACTAAAAACAGGGCCTGTTACAATGTAAAGCAAAGTGTTTTTATTACCATACATATAAGATCTTAATGCATCTTCCAGATCTCCCCATCCTCCTCTGTTAAAATCGGGCAATTGAGGACTCATGTTTGAATAAAAATAAGATTCTGATAAAGCACGCTGACTCCACCTGAAATCTGCAGAAGGCGCTAAATGCCCCCTGTCATAACCGAATCCATCATAAATAATTTTGCCATTGGATTCTGATTTTAAAAAGAAGTCTGCCTCTTCAGAAGATCCGTTCCGGATGGAAGAATCAAAACGAAAATCATTTGTGCGGGAAACAGTTCCATTAATAATGTCTGGCGTAATAATATGCGCTACCCAGCGTGCTTGTTTATATTTTGGAACGAATGATAAAGTGTAAGCAGCATGTTTTACGAGCTCATCTCCGGGCAAAAGTTTAGGATTACCTATTTCTTCTAATTGAAATTGTATACGTTCCAGTTTTAGTCCTTCCAGTCTTTCTGCTAATTTTTGTTTTTGTAATTCGATAGAAGCCAGTTCTTTTAACGTAGCATCAATTTTTTCATTTACTGATTGTGCCTGTGATGCAAAAGGTAAAATGCATAGGCTAAGTATCATTAAACAATATTTCATACCTGAATATAACTAAATGGAAGTATACAAAATGTTACAGATCTTCTTCTGCAGCTTTTTTTAAAATATCTTTTTCTTCCTCAGTGAGAAAACGATATCCTTTTATATTGATTTTGTCTAGAATTTCATCCACTCGTTGTTGTGTAACAATCGATTGTTTCTGATAAGGTGTTCGGGATCCGGTATTATAGAAAACTTTTTCTTTTGTTTTTTGCTTTTGCGGTTTATGGGGGTTGAAAAGATTATTAGCCCAGTTGAAGAGATTAATCATCCAGGCGCTCAGATCATGTCCCCGTTTCATGAGATATACAAATAAAAATCCTGCTACCGCTCCACCAATATGAGCCAGTGAATAGGCTGCACCTAAAGTGGAAATTCCTGCAAGATCTATAACCAGATAAAAAACCATCAGTACCCAGATCGGAATACCGCCTCTGATCTGGGTAAAAAATCGATGATCAGGAGCGAGTGTAGTAGTAGCCATGGCAACCGCCAGCGTTCCACAATTAGCACCCATTAAACCCGTTATATCAATTTGCGGGTGCAAAGAGGGAATAGCATAATGCGCAATGATAAAAAATAGAGCGCCTATCCATCCGCCATAAATATAGATGGGAATTATTTTATTATTTCCCATAATATCCTGCACTACCCGGCCAAAAGCCCAAAGCCATAACATATTCCCGAGTATGCGCATCAGGTTGCTTCCTGTATCACTGAACATATACGTGAGTATTGTCCACGGGCGTTCCGATAAAAGTTTTAGTCCAGAAGGGAGAGAAAACCAGTTCAAAACCTGCGATTCGTAATGAGCCGGCGTTTGCTGGTTAAAGAAGAAAAAAACTTTAATGATCAGCAGCAATAAAAAAAAAGTAAGATTCAGGATTAATAGCGTGGTAACGGCATTGCCGTCATAACCCAGACTGAAGCGATGCCTCACTCTTTTGTATTCTCCGTGTCTTTCTGCTTCTCCCATTATTCTTTGTTCTTAAAAGTACAAAACCAAATAACAAACCAATGTTAATGCTGATTAATAAAACGTTTGTTTGTTTGTTTTGTTCCAATATAAAACAATTATAAATCCAATCAGTGCGCCGCCTATATGTGCAAAATGGGCAATATTATCTCCGGGTATTTTGGTGAATCCGCCAAAAACATCCAAAGCAATCATTCCCAAAATGGCCCATTTTGCTTTTACCGGAAAGGGGATAGGCATGATCATTAAGGTGGTATTGGGAAAAAGATATCCGAATGCAGCCAGTAAACCCATAATGGCTCCGGAAGCGCCCACCGTTGCATTTCTTCTGAGAATAAACTGGTAGGTTTCAAAATCCTGGGCATTCAGCACCAGTTTATCGAATTGGTTAAAATCATATGCATAGCTGGCCATTTGAGTTAAGGCAGCGCCAATTCCGCATATGAAATAAAAAATTAAAAAACGTTTGGGTCCCCACATCCTTTCCAGAAGCGAACCAAACATCCACAAAGCCAGCATGTTGAAAAGCAGATGAAAAACACCACCATGCATAAACATATGCGTGATAATCTGATGTGGTTTAAAAACGTCAGATTTGTAATGATGGAGCGCAAAAAGATCATCTATTTTATTTACACCATCTCCACTTCCAAAAATTGATTGTGCAACAAAAACCAATACATTAATGATGATGAGGTTTAGTACAACCGTGGTGGTTCGTTGAAAACTATTTCCATATGCCATTGTACAAAGTTAAGGGCTTCGTTATCACTTCAGTTTTAAAGACACCACACATTCTATATGATGCGTATGTGGAAACATATCAACCGGTTGTATTTTTTCTATCGTATATTTTTCGCTGAGTAATGCCAGGTCACGAGCCTGTGTAGCCGTGTTACAGCTTACATAAATGATGGCAGGAGATTCAATTTCTAATAATTTGATCACCAGTTTTTCGTGCATACCTGCCCGTGGCGGATCCGTGATAATCACATCCGGTTTACCATGATATGCAAAAAACTGATCATTCACAATTTTAATAACATCACCGGCATAGAAATGTGCGTTTTCTAATTTATTGAGCGCAGCGTTTTTCTTTGCATCTTCAATAGCTTCAGCGATGGTTTCCACGCCTATAATTTTTTTAGCAAGCGGACTTACAAATATTCCGATACTTCCTGTACCGCAATACAGATCATACACAATTTCGTTACCGGTGAGCGCCGCAAAATCTCTTACCACGCTGTACAATTTTTCCGCCTGTTTTGTATTGGTTTGAAAGAAAGATTTAGGACTGATAATGAACTGAAATTTTTCCAGATATTCTGTTATATATCCTTTGCCAAAATAAATTTTCGGGGTCAGGTCGTAAATACTGTCGTTCCATTTTGGATTTATAGTATACAATAAAGTAGTAATAGAAGGCACAACTTTTAAAAGATGATCCAGTAAAATTGTACGGTCATTTTCTTCATCATAGTTTAGGCATACATTGATCATTAATTCGCCTGTGGTGGTAAATCGCACAATGATATTCCGGAGCCAGCCTGTATGTTCTTTAATATCGTAATAAGAAAAATTATGTTGGATGCTTAATTCGCGAATACTGTTGCGGATCGTATTGTTTACATCATCCATCAGCCAGCATTCGGTAATGTTCAACACTTTATCAAAAACACGGGGTGCATGATATCCAAGTGCATTTTGCTGAGGAATAATCTCGCCTGTGTTCATTTCATCTTTAGTAAGAAAGCGTTTATTGCTAAAGGTGAACTCCAATTTATTGCGGTACGCTGTTGTAGCATCGCTTCCGATAATCGGCATCAACTCAGGAAGTGCTGCTTTAGATATTTTCCGGAGATTATCGGTTGCTTCCTGTTGTTTATATGCTAATTGTTTATGATAAGGCAGCATCTGCCATTTACATCCGCCACAGGTTCCAAAATGCCTGCAAAATGGTTGTACTCTTTCAGGTGAAGGCGTGTTTATTTTAAGAGCGATACCTTCCGCCCAGTCTTTTTTACTTTTGGTGATCAGCACATCGGCTTTATCACCGGGAACAGCTCCGGATATAAAAATTACTTTTCCATCTTCCCTTGCAATTGCTTTTCCTTCTGCGGCATAACCGCTTACGTCGATATTTTCGAGGATAACCTGCTTCTTTTTAATTTTCACGACGTAAAATTAGGTATTAACCATTCATCAGCCTTTGTTAACGATTTGTAATTTTAAACTACAGCGGGTTAAAGCATTCTCTTATACGATACAATTTGAATACATTTGTTTACCTTTTTTACGTCTTATGAAGAAAATATTTACGCTGTTTGTAAGTTTAGCCATTACCTTTCAACTGGTTGCACAAGGATATAAGGTAACCTTTAAAACCAATAGTTATACTTCCGGCATTGCTTATCTCGCCTATCACATGGGCAAGAATTATAACATAGCTGATTCCGCAGCCGTAAGTGTAAATGGTAAAGCCATTTTTTCCGGAACCAAATCTTTGGTACCTGGTATTTATGCAATTGCATTTCCTAATAGAACATTAACGGCAGATTTTCTGATAGACAAAGAACAGGAGATATCAGTAAAAGCAGATACTGCGGATTATTACGGAATGGTAGTAAAAGGTTCTTCCGCCAATTTATTATTTGAATCTTATCAGAAATATGTAATGAGCAAAGGACAGCAGATGCAAAATGAAAAAAATGCATACAACGGTTCTGCTACCAGAGAGGATTCTTTGTTACATGAAAAAAAATACAATCAGTATAACGAAGAGCTGAATAATTACCGCACCGAACTGGTAAAAAATAATCCTGAAAGTATGATGGCCATTTTATTATCGGCCATGAAAGATCCGGAGTTACCAAAGAAAAAACCGGTTACATCAAAAGACTCGATGGATAATTATTATTATTACAAAACACATTACTGGGACGGTATCAGTTTTATGGATGACCGTGTGATCCGAACACCCTTTTTTCAACCGAAACTGGAGCGATATTACAGAGAGGTTATTCCGCAGTCGTCGGATAGTATTATAAAAGATCTTGATTATAAATTATTGCTGGCGAGATCTGCACCCGAGATGTATAAATTTTTATTAAACTGGTTAACGGATGAATATATTAATCCGAAATATATGGGACAGGATGCTGTTTTTGTACACCTGTTTAATAAATATCACAGTAAAGGTTTGTCGCCATGGCTGAATGAAAAGCAAATGGAAACTATTTCGCGCCGTGCTTATATGCAGATGTCAAATCTGATTGGCGAAATGGCTGCTAATCTCCAATTAATAGATTCCAACGGAAAGGTTCAGGCATTATATGATCAGAAAGGAGAATTTACTGTTGTTGTTTTCTGGGATCCTAATTGTGGACATTGTAAACAGGAAATTCCCAAAATTGATTCTATTTACCAGGCAAAATGGAAAAATGATAATGTAAAAATCTACGCGGTAAACACGGAATATGATAAAACTGCATGGGTAAATTATGTAAAAGAACACAAACTGAAAGGATGGGTGAATGTATACCAGACGAAGCTGATGCAGGAGGAAGAAAAACAATCACAGGCGCCGAGCTATAAACAATTATTTGATGTAATTCAAACGCCTACTTTATACTTACTGGATAAAGACAAAAGAATCATTGGAAAAAAACTCACCTGGCAGCAGCTCAATGATTTGATGCAGGTGAAAATGAAAAATAAAATACGTTAACATGAAGCAGGTTTTTTTAGTTGGAATTTTAGTAGCTGCAACGTTTGCTTCAAAAAGCCAGACATTATTTTCGTATGGTAATAATGTAGTAACGAAAGATGAATTTTTAAGAGCATATAATAAGAACAAGCAAACCACCAGCAATAAAGAACAGGCACTCCGCGAATACCTTGAATTGTATACTAACTTCAAATTGAAAGTTAAAGCAGCCAGTGAAAAAAGATTCGACACACTTGATCATATAAAAGCAGATGTGGCCAGTTTCCGGCTACAGGTTCAGGACAATTACCTGAGTGATGAAAAAGCGTTGAATGAATTATATAACGAAGCTTTTAACAGAAGCCAGAAAGACCTTCATGTTGTACATTTTTCTGTTCCTGTTTTAGCAGGAACAGCACCTGCGGATACCGGTAAAGCGCTGCAGGCAATCAACAAAATAAGTACGGTACTTCAATCAGGTAAAACTAACTATCAGCAAATAGCAGAAGAGACCAACAACATAACTGCATCAAAATATGCGGATATCGGTTTCATTACAGCATTCACACTTCCGTATAATTATGAGAATATTATTTATAATTTGAAGCCGGGTCAATCCTCTAAACCATACCGTTCCAAAAACGCATGGCATATATTCAAATTGGTAGAAGAACGCCAGGCCGCAGGTAAATGGAAAGTTGCGCAAATCTTATTTTCTATTCCACCGGGAGCTGATGAAACTTCCAAACAATTGATGGTTCAAAAAGCGGACTCATTGTACAGAGCATTGAAAACGGGAGCAGATTTTTCTGCAGCCGCTCAACAGTTCAGCGACGATAAATTGACTTATCAGGGAGGTGGTGAATTGCCTGAATTTGGTACAGGAAAATTTGATCAGACTTTTGAAAAAGAAGTTTTTAAATTAAATAATGACGGCGACATTGCGCAGCCGTTTGTAACACCCTATGGCATTCATATTGTAAAAAGATTGTCGCATACGAAAGTTTCTGCTGATAAAAATGATGTAGCTACCGCTTTCGAAATCAAGCAAAAAATTCAGAAAGATTCAAGAATTGAAGCAGCACGTAACCGTTTTGCAAAACAAATTATGGCTAAAACGGCCTTGAAAAAATTATCGGTTGTTAAGGACACCGATCTGTTTCGTTATGCGGATAGCGCTTTAGCCAATCCAGATATGGTTTCAGCATTTCCTATTAACAAGAAACCCATTTTACAATTTAAAAATAAAACAGTCAATGCGTCCGACTGGTTGTTATTTGTTGTGAAATACAAAGGCAATCCTGAATCTTATAAAGGAGAGAATAATGCTGCATTATGGGAGCGCTATACCACATTTGCTGCGGTGGAGTATTACAAGGAGCACATGGAAGATTATAATAATGATTTTCGTTTTCAGATGCGGGAATTTGAAGAAGGAAATATGTTGTTTGAGGTAATGGAAAAAAATATATGGGGAAAGGCTTCTGAAGATTCTGCAGGTCTCCTGAAATATTATACGGCTAATAAAACTAAATATAAATGGGGTCCAAGTGCGGATGTACTCATCTTTAACTGCGGCAATGCCGCAACAGCGGATGCCGCTTTTATGGCCATCAAAAAAGGAACAGACTGGCGGAACATTGCAGAAGAATATACTGCCACTTTGCAGGTAGACAGTGGCCGTTACGAACTCAATCAAATCATTGGAACTGATTTTGTACAATCGCCGACCGGTAATTCCTATTCTCCACTGGTGAAAAATGCGGATGGCACTGCCGCATTTGTGAAATATTTAAAAATATACCCGGGTAATGAGCAGCGCGAATTTGAAGAGGCCAAAGGCTTAGTGATCAACGATTATCAGTTTGTGCTGGAAGAGCTTTGGCTCAAAGAATTACGCAAAAAATATCCTGTTAAACTAAATGAGCCGGTATTACAATCGTTGTTAAAATAATTTTCTTACTACATCTGCTACAATATTCGGTTTACCTAAAGTGTAATAATGAAGCACAGGAACCCCTGATTTTTTTAATTCTTTAGATTGTTCCAGCATCCATTCTGTACCTAATTGCGCCACCATTTCATCGCTCTGGCATTTATTCATTTCATTGGATAAGGCTGCAGGCAGATCAATATGAAACGTTTTCGGCAATACGGTCATTTGTTTTTTTGTATACACTGGTTTTAGTCCCGGAATAATTGGAACGGTGATGCCAATGTCACGACAGGCTTTCACGAATGAAAAATATTTCTCATTGTCAAAGAACATTTGCGTAACAATATAATCTGCTCCTGCGTCTACTTTTTGTTTCAGGTGCTGCAGATCCGAATCCATATTCGGAGCTTCAAAATGTTTCTCCGGGTATCCGGCAACGCCTATACAAAATTTTGTTTTGGAAGTATTTTTCAGATCCTGTTCCAGGTAAATACCTGCATTGAGGTTACATACCTGTTTAAGCAGATCGATCGCATATTGGTGACCGCCGGGTTCTGCTTCAAAATTGGTTTCATTTTTAGCAGCATCGCCCCGTAATACGAGCACATTATCAATACCTAAATAATGAAGATTGATCAGGGCATCTTCCGTTTCATTAATGCCAAAGCCTCCGCAGATAAGATGAGGAACGGTATCCACATTATATTTGTTCATGATGGCGGCACAGATAGATTCTGTTCCCGGTCGTTTTCTAACCACTACTTTTTCAAAAGTTCCGTTAGCCGTTTTTTTAAAAACATGTTCACTTCTGTGATACGTAACATTGATGAATGCCGGCTTAAATTCCATGAGCGGATCTAAATGCTGGTATAAACCCTGAATGCCTTTTCCCTTTAACGGCGGCAAAATCTCAAATGATACGAGGGTGTCTTTCGCTTCCTTAATATGATCTATTACTTTCATTGTTCAATTAATCTGTAAATATAGAGTGTATTGCTTACAGCAAAAAACCCCGTGCAATCACAGGGTTTTAAAATTATAATTTGTGCTACAAAATACTGTTTACAAAACTCTTCTTCCTTCGATGGTAACGGTGCTGTTATTACTATCCTGAAAAGAACCCGTAATTACATCGCCATTTAATGTCCCAATTTGTGTAGTGCTCTGGAATAATTTTCCATTTACAAAAGTACCGTCAACATCTTCTGTAGAACTCTGACCATTTTCTTTGCTGATACCACCCCATAAACCAGCTGTCCGCGAAATTAAAATATTAAAAACACCGGTTTCAGGGCGTGTTGTAGAATACGTTCCGTTATAACCTTCTACCAAAGCAGTAGAACTTTCTTTTATAATAGCAAATACAGCACTGGCGTGGCCAGGAATGTTTGAAGAAACGATTGTGGCATTGGTGCCATCCGAATCAACTGAGAAAGTAATAGTAGCCGCTGAACCGTTGAAAGTGCCGGTGAATGGCGCAACATAGGGCTGTCCTCCAACCCATGCAAGTGTAGAGGTTAATGTTGCAGAAACACCATCAATTACCAGTAATGCCGTTATATCTGTTCCATTATTCGCAATATTGAATTTTATAGTACCGGTAGATCCAATCACTACACCTTTGTAAATACCCTTGCTGCTGTTATCATTTGCAGCCAGCGCGTCTGGCGACTGCACACAAGAAGCGCAAGTGTATGGAGTAGCAGTACTGTCTTTTTTACAGGATGTACTGAAAAGCAAAATAATTGCTGACGATAGGGCTAAAATAATTCTCATAATTGTAAGTTTAGTTATAAAACAAAAATATATAAATTATTAATATTCAATCATACCCACCAGTTGGTATTTTAATGGATGCTGCACGGGTGGTTTACTTAAATTTGCAGAAAGCATTATTTTGAGCCTTACGATCTACACAAAAAATCTGGTAAAAATTTACGGTAACCGCACGGTGGTAAATAATGTTTCTTTTCAGGTACAACAGGGCGAAATTGTTGGATTGCTGGGCCCAAATGGTGCAGGAAAAACAACCTCTTTTTACCAGGTAGTAGGACTCATAAAACCGGATAAAGGAGAAGTATTTCTGAATGATATCAATATAACCAAACTGCCCATGTATAAACGTGCCCAGATGGGCATAGGATACTTACCGCAGGAAGCCAGTGTTTTCAGAAAATTAAGTGTGGAAGATAATATTATGGCGGTATTGGAAATGCGCAATCTTAACAAAGAACAACGTAAAGAAAAATTAGAAAGTTTACTCAATGAATTTCATTTACAGCACGTGAGAAAAAATAATGGCGATTCTTTAAGCGGCGGAGAACGTAGAAGAACAGAGATTGCGCGTGCGTTAGCCGTTGACCCCAAATTTATTTTTCTGGATGAACCCTTTGCCGGTGTTGATCCGATTGCAGTGGAAGATATACAGGAGATCATTGCCAAACTGAAATTTAAAAATATCGGAATACTGATTACCGATCATAATGTGAATGAAACCTTATCTATCTGCGACAGGGCCTATTTACTTATTGACGGCAGTATTTTTAAACACGGTACCGCAGAGGAACTGGCCTCAGATGAACATGTAAGAAGGCTGTACCTTGGTAAGCATTTTGAACTCAGGAGAAAAGAGTTTAACCTGGGGAATTAATACTTATTTAGAAACTCCGCAATCTGTTTCAAATATTTTATCTTGCTGTACATGAAATTGCTTTCTCCCGCAATATCGAGGCTTGCCCGCATGCGTTTGTGGCGAATTGACAACTGGATGAATCATCCGGTTACAGCGCAGCGTGATGTATTGCAGGATCTTGTTACAGCAGCACAATACACCGCTTTCGGAAAACAACATAACTTCTCTACCTTATTTAATATCCGTGATTTTAAAAAAACAATTCCTATTCAGGATTATGATTCCCTCCGGCCATATATCAGCCGTATGATGGATGGAGAGGAAAATGTTTTATGGAATACGCCCGTTAACTGGTTTGCCAAGAGCAGCGGCACTACCAGTGATAAAAGCAAATTTATTCCGGTTAGCGAAGAGAGTTTACAGTTGAACCATTTTCAGGCGAGTAAAGATGTACTGACCACTTACTATAAAAATTTTCCTTCAAGTGATTTGTTAACCGGAAAAGGATTGGTGGTAGGCGGTTCACATCAGGTGAGTAAAATAAACGATGATATTTCCTGCGGAGACCTCAGTGCGGTTCTTATGCAGAACAGTCCTTTCTGGGGACAGTGGATACGCACGCCTGAACTTAGTATTGCTTTGCTGGATGAATGGGAAGATAAAATAGAACAGCTTGCACAATCAACGGCTAATGAAAATGTAACCTCAATAGCGGGAGTTCCTACTTGGACACTTTTATTGTTAAAACGTATTCTCGACATAAAACAAAAAGCCACGATTAAAGAAGTGTGGCCCAATCTTGAATTATATATCAATGGCGGTGTATCCTTTGTTCCATATCGAAAACAATTTGAAGATATTATTGGTGCGCCGGTAAATTTTTTAGAAATATATAATGCGAGCGAAGGTTTTTTTGCAGCTCAGGAAAAACCGGAAGATTCGGGCATGACACTTTATACAGAGCATGGAATATTTTATGAATTTATGCCTGTGGAAGAATATGGAAAAGAGGATCCGCAAACAATTGGACTGGATGAAGTGGAGATCGGAAAAAATTATGCAATTGTTATCAGTACAACGGGTGGGCTATGGCGCTATCTGGTGGGAGATACGATACAGTTTACAAGTGTGCATCCGTTTCACATTATTGTAAGCGGCAGATTAAAACATTATATGAATGCATTTGGCGAGGAAGTGATTGTTGATAATGCAGACCATGCCATTTCCATCGCCGCTACCAAAACAAATTCCATCGTTAAAGATTATACAGCCGCACCCATTTATTTTACCCAGGAAAGTAATGGTGCACATGAATGGTTGATAGAGTTTGAAAAAGAACCGGAGGATATGCATTTGTTCACTGTTGAATTAGATAAGGCATTGAAAAATATCAATAGCGATTACGAAGCAAAACGCCATAAAGACATTGCCCTTCGTTTGCCTGTAGTTCACAATATGCCCAAAGGTATTTTTACAAAATGGCTGAAAAGTAAAGGTAAAATGGGAGGGCAGCATAAAGTACCACGGCTGAGTAATGAGAGATTATATATTGATGAAATAAAACTACTTTCTGACAACCTCACAGGTTAGGACCTCACAGGTTGTTATATTTGCCATACATTATGAAATTACTTTCAGATAAAGTTGCCATCGTAACCGGGGCTGCCCGCGGAATTGGAGAAGCTATCGCCCTAAAATTTGCAGAGCAGGGAGCACATGTTGCTTTTACGTATGTGAGCGACAGCAGTGCCGAACGTGCTACCGTATTGCAGGAAAAACTGATCGCAATGGGTGTGAAGGCAAAAGCTTATCAAAGTAATGCAGGTGATTTTGCAGCGTGCGAAATTTTTGTAAATGAGGTGATGGCCACTTTTGGTACCGTTGATATTTGCGTGAACAACGCCGGTATTTCAAAAGACAATTTGTTGCTGAGAATGACACCGGAACAATGGGACGATGTGATGCAGGTTAATCTGAAAAGTGTTTTTAACATGACCAAACAAGTGATCCGGCCAATGATGAAAGCGAAACAGGGAAGTATTATCAACATGAGCTCAGTGATCGGAGAAATGGGTAACTCCGGTCAGAGCAGTTATGCAGCCAGTAAAGCAGGCATTATAGGATTTACAAAAAGTGTAGCAAAAGAATTAGGGAGCAGAAATATCCGTTGTAATTCCATTGCGCCCGGATTTGTAGAGACCGATATGACAAGCTATCTTAAAGAAGGGGAAGGTGCTGATAAATATAAGGCTGGAATTCCATTAGGAAGATTTGCCACCGGTGAAGATATAGCCAACGTTGCTTTATTTTTAGCTTCGCCACTATCCACCTATGTGACAGGTCAAACCATCAGCGCCTGCGGCGGATTAAATATGTAATAATTTATGATCTGAAATTTTTAAAAGGCGTTATTTTTGCATCTCTTAGTCACACATGCAAATAACAAGGTCATCTATTTTACAAGTACTATCTGTTGCTTTCTTATGCAACTGCCTGGTTTTATTAACCTCTGCTAATTTTTTTATATATCCTACTTCCGATTCTATTAGTTGTCATCACCAGCAAGAAGATGAGCAAACACCATTGGAGGAAAAATCAACTTCATCTTCTTCAATAGTAATTCAGGAAGAATATTTACATCATACAAACTGTATTCCTCCGGTTTATTATAAAAAGATATCAACTGTTTATCTTATTTCTGCAGCTGAACAATTACCTGTTGTACATTTTGAACTCATCTCTCCTCCTCCCAAAGCAACGATTTAAATAGTGCCTTAGAAACCAAAATTTGTACAGTTACTTACTGTACGTTGTCTATTATTTAATCGTTTGTTGTAATTATGAAAAAATATGTAAAGAATCTACCTAATGATATCAGATCATCAGTAGTAGTAGTTTTAGTGGCCATTCCGCTTTGTTTAGGTATTGCCGTAGCCAGTGGTCTGGATGAGTTTTCCGGAATTATAGCAGGTATTGTAGGTGGAATTGTAGTAGGTATGTTGAGCGGCAGTCAGTTGAGTGTAACCGGTCCTGCTGCAGGCTTAACCGTAATTGTATTTGCAGCCGTTGCAAAATTACCTGCGGTGGAAGCGTTTTTTTTAGCCGTTGTTCTTGCAGGCCTGATTCAAATGTTAATGGGTGTTTTAAAATTGGGAATTATAGGAGAATATATTCCTAATTGTGTGATCAAAGGAATGCTGGCTGCTATTGGTATTATTCTAATACTGAAACAATTTCCGCATCTGATTGGATATGATTCTGATTTTGAAGGAGATGAAAATTTTGTACAGCCATCCGGAGAAAATACTTTCTCATCTGTTATTAATGCTTTTCAAGCTATTACACCTGTAGCGGTTGTGATAGGATTAACAGGATTAGCCATTTTGATTGTGTATGAAAATAAATGGATCAAAAAGCAAACTTTTTCCACCTACCTGAGCGGTCCTTTGCTGGTAGTATTAGCGGGTGTTGGAATTAACATGCTGTCTATTTCTATGAACGGAGAGGGATTAAAATCTGATCACATGGTGAACATACCAATTGCGGGGTCTATATATGGTTTTTTCTCTTTTTTCCGGTTTCCTAACTTCGATTTTATAACTAATTCAGATGTATGGATCACTGCTTTTACACTGGCTATTGTTGCCTCTCTGGAAACTTTGCTGGGTATTGAAGCCATCGATAAATTAGATCCGCTCAGAAGAGTTACGCCGGCAAACCGGGAGTTAATGGCACAGGGTGCAGGAAATATGGTGAGTGGTATGCTTGGTGGTCTTCCGGTAACCAGTGTAATAGTAAGAAGCAGTGCTAATGTGGATGCTGGAGCTAAAACAAAACGCAGTACAATATTTCATGGAATTTTAATATTGTTATTTGTTATGTTCTTCCCCCAATTACTCAATACCATTCCCAAAGCGGCACTGGCAGCTATACTTATTTTTACAGGTTACAAGCTTACTAAAATACCGGTGTTCCAGGACTATTATAAAAAAGGATGGGATCAGTTCATTCCTTTTGTTGTAACCATCGCAGCTATTGTGATCACCGATCTTCTTACGGGTGTACTGATAGGTATGGCTACAGGTATATTTTACATTATCAAAAGCAATTTCAAATCGTCTATTTTTATGGTGAATAACGATCAGAATTATTTAGTACGGCTGCGGAAAGATGTATCTTTCTTTTCAAAACCCAAACTGAAATATTCACTGGAAAAAGTTCCGGAAAATTCATTTCTTATCATTGATATTACAAGAGCAGAATTTATTGACCGGGATATTATTGATACACTGAATGATTTTATGAAACACGCCCATTTAAAAAATATCACAGTCCAGATAAAACAATCTATTCACAATCCGTCTATTTCAGAGATCATTATATCTGCAGAACAAAAATTAGAAATGCAAGATGATCTCGCACATTAAAAAAATTAAACATCATGTTGGTATACGAAAAATTGTTATTGGAGAATAAAGCTTGGGCTGCAGATCGATTAAGCACAGATCCGGAATATTTCAAAAGATTATCTTCTCAGCAAAGTCCTGATTTTTTGTGGGTCGGTTGCAGCGACAGCCGCGTGCCTGCAGATAAAATCACCGGAACAGAACCGGGAGAGATATTTGTTCACAGGAACATTGCCAATTTGGTAGTGAACACCGATATTAATTTCTTAAGCGTTTTACAATATGCCGTGGAAGTGCTGGAAGTAAAACATATTATTGTTTGCGGTCATTACGGTTGCGGTGGCGTTAAAGCGGCTATGTCGCAAACGCATTATGGTATCATAAATCACTGGCTCAATAACATCAAAGATACTTACCGTTTACACCGGGCAGAAGTGGATTCTTTTAAAACAGAAGAAGAAAGGGTCAATTGTCTAACTGAATTGAATGTAAAAGAACAAGTTTTAAATCTGGCTAAAACTTCTATAATACAAAAAGCATGGAAGCAGCATAAACGACCGGATTTACATGGCTGGGTGTATGGACTATCAGATGGAATTCTGAAGCCCGTTTTTGAAATGCAAGCCGGCACTCATATCGACTCTTTGTACGAACTGGATAACGTATAACCCAATATTTCCCTGATATAGTTATAGTTTAGTTGGAAAAAAAATGCGGTCTTTGTTTATATGAAAATTGCTGTCGCTAAAATATTTAGAAAAAAAATACTAAATAAATTAGTGTTGGTATAATAAAAATATTTACTTTTGTGGCAGCACATAATTTTACGAAACAGATACATCAATTAAACTATTAAAAATGAGCAACGCAGAAAAATTAAAGGCTTTAAAACTGACTATGGACAAGATCGATAAGGATTTTGGAAAAGGGTCGGTAATGATGATGAGTGACAGAGGAATAATAGAACAAGAAGTTATTTCAACAGGATCAATAGGTTTAGACGTTGCTTTAGGAATCGGCGGTTTACCTAAAGGGCGTGTGGTAGAAATTTACGGCCCGGAATCTTCCGGTAAAACCACTCTCGCCATTCATGTGATTGCCGAAGCGCAAAAAAAAGGCGGAATGTGTGCTTTTATTGACGCAGAGCACGCATTTGACAGCAATTATGCTCAGAAACTCGGTGTAGATATAGATAATTTACTCATTTCTCAACCAGATTATGGAGAACAAGCATTAGAAATTGCAGACCGTCTGATCCTTTCCGGGGCGTTGGATGTGGTGGTAATTGACTCAGTGGCTGCTCTCGTTCCAAAAGGGGAACTGGAAGGAGAAATGGGAGACAGTAAAATGGGTTTACAGGCAAGGCTGATGAGTCAGGCTTTAAGGAAACTAACTGCTACAATCTCCAAAACGAACAGTTGCTGCATTTTTATTAATCAGTTAAGAGAGAAGATCGGTGTGATGTTCGGTAATCCTGAAACAACAACTGGTGGTAATGCATTAAAATTCTATGCTTCTGTAAGATTGGATATACGCAGAATGGCACAAATAAAGGATGGAGATGAGATCATAGGTAACCATATTAAAGTGAAAGTGGTAAAAAATAAAGTGGCTCCACCTTTCCGCCAGGCAGAATTCGATATTGTTTACGGCGAAGGAATTTCCAAAGTGGGAGAAATTGTAGATATGGGAGTTGACCTCGGCATTCTTCAGAAAAGCGGAAGCTGGTTTAGTTACAATTCCGACAAATTAGGTCAGGGCAGGGAATCTGTAAAACAATTGATGGTTGATAACCCGGGTATGGCAAACGAAATCGAAGCTAAGATCCGGGAAAAGATCAAAGAATTGCAGGCATCTTAAAATTCAAAATAGGTTGTGTTAGTAAATACAAGCCGCTTCATTCCTGGAGCGGCTTTTTTGTTAATGGATAATATCCCGTTTGCTCCGATATTTGCCACAAATTAAAGGGATTTGAGACATCGGCATAAAGCACATCTGGCATTACTGACAACCAACATATTTTTCGCTATAAATTTTACAGCGATCAAATTCCTAATCAATAAAAATCTGATCCAGCCTTTTGCACTCAATCTGGTAAGGGTGGGAGGATGCGTACTTATTTTATGGATACTTGCTCTTAGCAGTAAGTCTCCTACAAGAATAAAAAAGGGAGATGGCTGGCGTTTTATTGCCTGTGCATTAACCGGTATTGCAATTAACCAATTGCTTTTTGTTAAAGGATTATCTATCACCTATTCTATCCATGCATCATTACTGATGCTCACTACCCCTATACTTATAACCATTTTTGCGGCTGTATTTTTAAATGAACGGATCAGTGGCGAACGGATCGCTGGAATTGTATTGGGCCTGGCAGGAGCTTTTATTTTGATTACCAGCCGGGATGTGCATGGAGATGCAGTTGATATTTTTTTAGGAGATATACTGATATTACTGAACGCCATTTCATACACTATTTACTTTATACTGGTAAAACCGTTGATGAGTAAATACAGATCATTAACCGTGATACGAATGGTATTTACCATTGGGTTATTTATGATGCTTCCTTTCTGTTGGAATGAATTTCAGCAAATCCCGTGGAAAAATTTCGCATTCACAGATAGTTTGGTTTTGGGATTTATCGTGATTGCAGGTACATTGCTGGCCTATATTTTCAATGTGTATGGTATAAAAATATTAGGAGCAACTGTTGCCGGTTCATATATCTATACTCAACCCGTATTTGCAGCGCTGATTGCCATGTTTGTTTTGGGTGAACGATTTACGCTTTATAGTATCCTTGCAGGGATAATGATTTTTGTAGGTGTATACTTTGCGAATAAAAAAAAGAAAAATGCCTGAGTTTATTATAGCCACATCTAATCAGGAATATGCGGCAGCTCGGCAACTTTTTGAAGAATATCTTCAATGGTTAAATCTCGACCTCAGTTTTCAAAATGTAGAGGAGGAATTATCGCAACTCTCTAACATGTATGCATTTCCAAAAGGAGGAATAGTACTTTGTACTTATGATAAAAAATTTGTAGGATGTGCAGGCATTAGAAAACTGGATGATAACAACGCTGAAATGAAAAGATTATTTGTAAAGGAGGCCTGGCAAAGAAAAGGAATAGCAACCCAACTTTTAAAAGAAGCAGAGAAACTGGCGGCTACATGCGGTTATGATGCCATACGTTTAGACACGCTGCAAACTATGGAACCTGCCATGAATTTATATCTTAACAACGGTTACATAATAACACCGGCGTATTATAACAATCCCATAGAAACAGCCGTATATTTTTATAAAAAAATATAGCAGATGGTAAAAATCAATGCAGTTTAGGATAATCAAAAAATAAAAACCGGAGTTCAGAATTAAAAAATGAACTCCAGTTTTCAGAATCTGATGTAATTGCGTAAATTCCTGACGTTGGCATGTTATCGATCTTTACATTTTCTATCAACGAATTTACAAAATCAGTAATGCCGGGGTTGTGTGAAAATATAGCAGCAACATTATTTTTATTATCAATATGCTGCACAACATTTACAAAAGTAGTTAAAGGTGCATGGTATAATTCCGGAACTACTTCAATTTTATCTATTGCATAATTTAATTCTTTAGCAAACAAAGTACAGGTTGTATATGCCCGGTTTGCAGGACTGCTGATCAAAATATCCAAAGGTATTTTTCGTTTAAACAATCTTTTTCCCATTTCAGGGGCATCAGTTTTACCTCTTTCATTTAAAGGTCTGTCAAAATCAGCAATGCCAAGAGGCCAACTGCTCTTGGCATGCCGTATGATGCATAAAGTTTTCATATTTCAGTTTACCTGAAAAGATATTGCAATCAGATTAATAATTATAATTCACCGGTGCGCCAGACTGATTAAAAAACAATGCAGTACCTGCGGTGTTTAATATACGATAGATTACATTTCCTGAATTAGGTTGTTCAATTTGTATGATATTATTCTGTTGTAATTTATTTTTTCTGAAAATCTGGTCCCAAACGGAAACATCACCCTGAATATTATTTCTGCGGATAATAGTTCTTGTATCCCGGCGTTCTCCATTAGCGTGGTAAACAGCAGTAGAACGGAAAATTCCGTTACCAAATGTTGCAGTCCAATCACCTTTATATTTACTCCAAACTACATTAGTCGCATTTGGATAATCACGCTGGAAGGCCGCAGTTACATTTGTGGGTTGATTTTTTGATAATTTTCCATTACTACTTTGGGTAACTCTATCCCTTGTTTCGTTGTTTCCTTCCCCATTTCCATGATTAACAGTTTCGTGATTAGCATGTTTTTCTTTTTTAACTTTAGCTTTTCCTGATTTTCCTTGTGCCGAAGCAATAGAAACTGAAGCAAGCAGCATAAAAATGAAGTATATCTTTTTCATATAAATGTTTAGGTTATACTGAGCAATATCGTGCCATTTACTAAAATTGTGAAGTTATGTATGTAGATTTAAGTATTAAGCTAGTTAAATATAAATAATGTTAAAGAGAATTTCACTTTGCTGTATTATCATTGTTTTGCATCTATCCGGTTTTGCCTGGGGAACACTTGGCCATCGGATTGTGGGAGAAATAGCAGACAGTTTTTTGTCTTCCAAAGCCAAAAAAAAGATAAAAGCCATTTTGGGAAATGAATCTGTTGCTATGAGTAGTAACTGGGCAGACTTTGTTAAATCTGATACTGCTTATAATCATTTAAGTCCCTGGCATTATGTAAATATTACCGGCGGATTGGATAAAGAAACTTTTATCAACAAGCTGGAATCAGATACCTCTGTAAATGCCTACACCAAAATTTTATTTTTGCGTGACCAGTTAAAATATCAGGTACTGGACAATAAAACAAAAGCAGAATATTTAAAATTACTGATACATATTATCGGAGATATTCATCAGCCTATGCATGTGGGAAGAGCAGAAGACAGAGGTGGAAATAGTATTAAATTATTATGGTTCAATGATAATGTAAATCTGCATCAGATCTGGGATGATAAACTCATCAACTTTCAGCAATTAAGTTATACCGAATATGTAAAAGCCATCAATTTTACAAACGCAGAAGAAAAAAAGGCATTACAAAAAGAAACATTAACGGAAATGTTTTTTCAATCATACCAGATTGCAGAAAAAATTTATGCGGATGTAAAACAGGAAGAAAAACTGAGTTACAATTACAATTTTAAATATATCAACACAGTTAATGATCAACTGCGTAAAGGCGGCATACATCTCGCGGGTATACTGAACGATATTTTTAAATGATCAGTAACCTCTTACGTTTTTTCCTTCCATATAATTCATAAAAGCGGTATTACAAACGCGGTTTCCACCGGCAGTTGGATAGTTGCCAGTAAAATACCAGTCTCCTTTATTATTTGGACATGCCTCATGTAAAGTTTCAATAGTCTGATAAATCACATCTACAGGTATATGCACATCCATTGGTGTAATTAGTTGAGCGATCTTATTTGATATTTCTTCTGTAGTAAAAGGTTTATAAATATTTCTCACTACATTCTCTGAATCCAGTTCACCTTTTTGTTCAAGTGTTTTACAATGCAACAATAAGTTTTCTAAAATCAACGACTGAGAAGTTTCATGTAACAATTCTATAGCCGCACGAAAAGCTACAAAGTCGCCCAGTTTGCTCATATCAATGCCATAACAATCTGGATATCTGATTTGCGGAGCGGAAGAAACCACGATGATTCTTTTTGGTTGCAACCGGCCTAACATGCGAATGATACTTTCTTTAAGGGTAGTTCCTCTTACTATACTGTCATCAATTACTACCAATGTATCCTGTTGCGGCCGAACGGTTCCATAAGTTATATCGTATACATGCTGCACCATTTCATCCCGGCTTGCATCTTCAGTAATAAAAGTGCGGAGCTTCACATCTTTAATCGCAATTTTTTCGATACGAACTTTGCGATGAATCATCTCTGCTAATTTTTCAGGATCATAATCTTTCCCCCAGCTTAATATTCTTTCAACTTTAATATTATTGAGATAATCTTCTGCACCTTTAATCAAACCATAAAATGCAATTTCTGCCGTGTTAGGAATGAAAGAAAAAATAGTGTTTCGGAGATCATAATCAATTGCCTGTAAAACGGTAGAACTTAAATTATAACCGAGTGCAATTCTTTCACGATAAATTTTTTCATCACTTCCCCTGCTGAAATAAATCCGCTCAAAACTGCAGGCTTTTCTTTCTTTCGCTTCCACAACCTGTTCAACTATACAAGTGCCATCATTCCGAACAATCAATGCACAACCGGGCATCAGTTCTTTAACCTGATCTTCTCCCAGATTGAATGCCGTTCTTATGGCAGGCCTTTCGCTGGCAGCCACCACAATTTCGTCATCTATATAATAATAAGAAGGACGGATACCATGCGCATCTCTTACAACAAACGCATCGCCATTTCCGGTTATGCCGGCAAAATGAAATCCGCCATCAAATAAAGGAACGGCTTGTTTTAATACCGTGCTTATGTCTGGTTCGCCCGGATGTTCTTCATCTGTTTTTACGAGATAATGATAGATGGTTTCCATCATAGCCGCCAGATCACTTTCACAATCAAAATCGGCAGGAACAATATTTACTTTCGCAAACAGTTCATCTTTATTTACCAGATTAAAGTTTCCGGCGAGTGCAATATTTCTGGAAGGGATTGTATTTTTTTTGATGAATGGGTGACAGAATTCCACATTATTTTTTCCCTGTGTACCGTAACGAAGATGGCCCAGTAACACTTCACCCATTACATTAATATGACCTTTCATTAAACCGGGATGCTGTAAAATGTCCGGCTGATATTTTTCAACTTCTTTAATATCGGACCATACCTGTTTAAACAGTTCGGCTATAGAATGGGTAGCATTACTTCTCAACCGGTATAAAAAAGGATAGCCCGGTTCCGTATTCAGTTTAACTGCGGCAATGCCTGCACCGTCCTGGCCGCGGTTATGTTGTTTTTCCATCAGCAGGTATAGTTTATTTAAACCATACAAAACAGAGCCGTAATGTTGCTGATAATAACTAAAAGGTTTTCGTAGCCGGATGAAAGCAAGGCCACATTCATGTTGGATTGCGTCGCTCATGATATTAAAAGTGTAAACGAAATTAATCCTTCGGTTTACAGCAAACAAAAATCCCGGCTAAAGCCGGGACATATTATAGTTAATTAATCTTAATTATCAGAGGCCGCTGATCTGTAAGCCGATCTGTAAAGTTTTTGCATCAGGAGCAGCAACACCATCTTTAAACAGAGGCGTTAACGTGTAAGAACCAAATAAGGAAAAAATTCCGTATCCAACCCGTGCAGTTGCAGCGATTCGGGTGGTATTAAAGTAACTTTTCGAATTTTGTTTCCAGATGGCGCCGTTCACAGTTGCACCTGCAGCGTTTCTTAATTCCTTTGCTTTGGTATGTGCATTTAACATGGTTCCGCCTTTAATACCTATGGCAATTTTTGTTGATTTGTTGGGATTCTCAGGGTTGGAAGAATACCTGAATTCCAGGGGAATTTCCAGAAAGGAAGTAGACAGTTTGAATTTTTTATAATGTGCAGTTGTATCCTGGTTTACAAAAGGTAAAGTAGGGGAAGTTGCGACAATGTCCACAAACATTCTTTTGAAATAAATACTGCTGCTGCCAATTCCAACTCCCAATGCAATACTAAGTTTCGGATTGCTCTTAAACGGTTTGTCGATCATGGCATAAACATTCAATCCTCTGCTCAATCCTTTTACATGGCTACTAATGCTATCCGGCAGACCCAGTAATCTGTCTGAACTTAATTGAATAACAAAATGATCGGCTGCACGATTAGCGAGATTGAACGATTTTTTAGTTTGAGCAAATGAGCACCAGGTGATTAGTAAAGCAGGAACAAGCGTTAATAGTCTTCTCATAATTAATTTTGTGCAGCAAAACTATAAGGGTGAGAGGTTAAGTAAAGGTTAAACTGGCTATTTAGTTTTCTGCGGCGGCGAAGATAACTTTTTTTGGGATGTATGGATGCTGAATTACTACCCTTATTGGGTTATATGGCGAATTTGTGATATTTTAGCCGATTATTTTATAGCCAGTGTATATGAAACTCCTCTTGTCTGTTATCCTATTATTTAGTTTTAGCAGAAATCTCTCAGCACAGTCATGCAATTGTTGTTTACCGCCTTTAAACCCACCTTCCGGATTGGTTTTTAGCGATGTTCAAAGCAATGTATTATCAGCAACATTTACGGTTTCACCTGAAGCAGATGGATATTTAATTGTAAAAAGTACAACAGCATCCCTGAAATTTTTCCCGGCAAAGTTTACACAATACACCAATGGAGGTACATTTGGAACGGGTACTGTTTTAACTAATACCACCAACAACAGTTTTACAGCTACTGGTTTATCGCCTGCAACAAAGTATTTCTTTAGTGTATATGCCTATAAGAATTGCCCGGAAGGCATTAGATATTATCAAGGTAATCCTTTGTCAGGTTCCGTTACCACGCTGCCTATATGTACAGCTCCCTTAACACAGCCTACAGGCCTTAGCTTTGGAACCAGTACCGTTAACAGTATCAATGGTTCATTTACAGGGTCGGGGGCAGACCAATATTTGGTATTGATCAGTAGTATTTCTTCCTTGACTGCTTCTCCGGTAAATGGTATGAATTACCAGTTAAATGATTCCATGGGCGGCGGTAAGGTAATTCAAAATGGAAGCGGCACTTCATTTAGCGCTACAGGATTAAATTCCTCAACCAACTATTACATTCATGTTTTTGCGGCTAAAACTTTGGGTTGTTCAGGTGGTCCGGCGTATAATAGTACAACACCTTTAACGGGTTCAATAGCCACACTCGTACCACCTTGTGTTGCACCATCATCCCAGGCTACCAGCTTGATTTTCTCAGATGTTAGCCCTTCAGGTTTCAGCGGCTCCTTTACACCTGCAGCAGCAACCGGGCATTTGATACTAATCAGCAGTTCTGCATCTTTGACGCAATTACCAGTTAATGGTGTTAGCTATACGAATGGAACAAACCTGGGAAATGCTACTGTTCTGGCTAATAATTCTAATAGTTTTTCAGCAAGTTCCCTGAGCAGTAATACCAGCTACTATGTGTTTGTGTTTTCTTATAACAATACCAACTGTTCTGGTGGTAATACGTATCAGACGGCAAATCCGCTGGCAGGATCTCAAAGTACAATGATGTTGCCATGTGTTGTTCCGTCAGCACAAGCCCGTAATTTAAATTTTTCAGGGGTAACCAACTCTTCCATTACCGGCACTTTTACACCCACCAGCGCTTCCGGATATCTGGTGTTAATGAGCACCTCATCCTCTTTAACCCAACAACCGGTAAACGGGGTTAGTTATACAGGCGGAATGAGTGTAGGTAATGCAACCGTTATCAATAATAGTACAAACAGTTTTACCGCAAATGCTTTAAACAGCAATACTGCCTATTACTTTTTTGTATACGCTTTTAATAATACCATTTGCACTGGCGGACCGGTATATCAAATCAGTTCTCCTTTATCAGGGGTACAAAATACCTTGTTACCACCTTGTGTTGCTCCGTCTTCACAAGCGGCTAATTTAAATTTCTCAGGAGTTACCACGACATCTATCACGGGTACATTTTCACCTACGAGTGCAACCGGTTATTTGGTGTTAATGAGCACCTCTTCCTCTTTAACGCAACAGCCGGTTAACGGTGTTATGTATACAAGTGGTGCAAGCCTTGGTAATGCCATTGTTATTAATAACAGTTCAAATAGTTTTACTGCTAATTCTCTTTCCAGCAATACCAACTATTACTTCTTTGTGTTTGCATATAACAATTTAACATGCCTAGGTGGTCCCGCGTATCAAACGACTTCACCTTTAACCGCATCTCAAAGCACATTGATGTTGCCCTGCGTAGCACCGTCTGGTCAGGCAACTGATCTAAACTTTTCTGGCATTACTACTTCATCAATTTCAGGAACATTTGCACCTTCATCTGCATCCGGCTATGTTGTGTTAATGAGTACATCCTCTTCCTTAACGCAACAACCGGTTAACGGAACAAGTTATACTGGAGGAACAACTTTGGGTAATGCCACAGTGATCAGCAATAGCGCAAATAGTTTTACAGCCAACTCCCTAAATGCAAATACAGCCTATTACTTTTTTGTTTATGCTTTTAATAATAGCACCTGTACCGGAGGCCCTGTTTATCAAACCAGTTCGCCTTTGTCGGGAGTTCAAAATACTTTAATGCCACCATGTGTAGTACCCACAGCACCCACCTCACTGGTATTTTCATCAGTTACCAGCTCCGCACTTACCAGCACATTTACAAGTGGAAATGGAAGCGGCCATCTGGTGTTGATGAGTACTTCATCTACGTTAACGCAACAACCGGTTAACGGTGTTATATATAATGTAGGAACAACAACGGGTAACGCAACGGTAGTTAGTAATTCAGGCAATACTTTTACCGTATCATCTTTGTCAGCCAGCACGGTTTATTATTTTTATGTATATGGATTTAATAATAATTTATGTACAGGCGGACCGGTATATCAATCTGCAGCTTTAACCGGAAATCAATCTACAACATCATCTGCTTGTGTGTTGCCAACATCACAGGCAACTAATTTAACTTTTACTAACGTTTCTTATAATGCAATTACCGGATCATTTATTCCGGCAAGTTCATCTCAATACCTGGTGTTAATGACCACAACTGCCGGATATACACAGCAACCGTTGGATGGTGTAAGTTATGCTGGCGGATCAACGTTAGGAAATGCAACGGTAATTGCCAATGCTTCCAATACCTTTACGGCTACCAGTTTAACGGCTAACGTTGTTTATTATTTTTATGTGATCGCATTTAACAGTACGGGTTGTACTGGCGGACCAAAATACAGAACCACCACACCGTTGAGTGGCAATCAGGAAACGGCAACACCTCCTGTATCCGCATTAAATTTCTATTTTGGAAATCTGCATTCTCATAGTTCCTATTCAGATGGTAATGCGGATAACACCAACAAAACACCAACAGACGATTTTAATTTTGCAAAAACGGCATTGTGTATGGATTTTCTGGGCATTGCCGAACATAATCACGCAGAGGCAGGGATGAGTATCAGCAACTGGCAACCCGGTGTTAATCAGGCCAATGCGTCCACTTCTAACGACTTTGTAGCCTTATATGGAATGGAATGGGGAACTATATCAACCGGCGGTCATGTGGTGGTGTATGGTATTGATTCACTAATTGGATGGGAAACCAACAATTACCAGATATATGTGGCAAAAGGTGATTATACCGGCACCAATGGTTTATTTAAAATTTTAGCACGCAATGGTAATGCATTTGGTTATATGGCGCATCCGAACAGCACCGATTATAACAACCTGGTAACGGGATCGTTTAATAGCATGGTTGATGAGTCGCTCGTTGGATCTGCAGTTGAAAGCGGACCTGCTTTCTCAACAGACACCACTTATTCTGATCCCTCTGGCACACCCATGGAATATTTAAGTTATTATCGTAACCTATTGGCTAAAGGCTATAAAGTGGGACCAACGGTTGATCATGATAACCATAATATGACGTTTGGTAAAACAGCTACTTCAAGACTGGTGATTCTGTCGCCAACATTAACCAAACAAAATTTATTATCCAGCATGCGGCAGAGAAGATTTTATGCATCGCAGGATTGTGCAGCGAGAATCAGTTTCGGCATTTCCACTAAACCTATGGGAAGTGTGATAACACAGAGCGGTGCTCCGGTAATTAATATCAGTACTATAACCAGTGCATCTATATCTTCTGTAAAGATCATGTATGGAGTTCCGGGAAGCGGCACCAATGCCGTGCAGTTAACAAGTACTACCAGCAGTACTTTAAATTATACGGATACGGGGCTTACCTCAGGAAATACAAGATATTATTACCTGGATATTACGGAAACAGATGGAAAAAGAATCATCACTGCACCTATTTGGTATACGCGCCAGTAACAACGTTTCGTATTGACGCAAATGTGTATAACTTAATACAGAAATAACATTAAATCATTTGCTGGAGAAAAAATTGCGGCGTACTTTTGCGGCGGTTTTTCATAGGATATTGGATTTAAAGCGGGACTAGATTTCTATCTTGGTCCCTTTTTTATGCCCTTACTTTTTACACGGCAGACAGATATTACCATTCATATTTAATGTAAGGCAGGGTAAGCTGGAAAAGTTTTCAGAAAGGGACTTTTCCTTTTGATTATTTCATTCAAAAAGATGGCAGATATCAAACCTTTTTTACTTATTTTTGCCTCCCGCCGGGAAGTAATTCCTGCAAAGGGCCTATAGCTCAGTTGGTTAGAGCACCTGACTCATAATCAGGTGGTCCCTGGTTCGAGCCCAGGTGGGCCCACAACTTTTACCAAAGACTCTTACTTGATTGTAGGAGTTTTTTTTATGGGTTAGTGCAACAGATATATTTTATGGGTTTAAATATTTAATGTCTTCGGGAAAGTTATTTGGGGCGGCATATCTTAGCCAATATTCCATCATAGCACTAATTGTTTTTTTGAACTCATCAATTGAACTGGGTTTTAAAAATATCCCTGTCAGGAAGAAGTATAGGCTTCCGTTACTACTTTTCTATTTGCAGCAGTAGAAAATAAAATATAGGGGATACATCCTTTCGAAATAATTTGATTCAGATATCTTTAATTTATTATATAATTTATTAAATGATTATATAAAATATCATCTGGTTTAATGGTTTTATAAAAAAGTTTAAAAAATATTATTTACGATATTTCTAATAACATCCATAGTATCAAATGCTTAGTAGGAGAGGGTTTCACCGAATTCAACAACAAATAATTATTTCAAAGGAAGGATGAGTTTTGTAACAAATAAAATAATAATTTTAACGTTAACCATCCATTTATCCAATCATAAAACCATGAAAAAAACACTCTTTCTGTTTTTACTTATCTCATCTAATTTTTTATTTGCACAAATTCCCGTTCTTAATTCGTATCCATCCAGCACTAAAATAATTTACCTTGATTTTGACGGAGAAGTTGTAAACGACTTCTGGTGGTTTAACGGACAAACCATTAATTCACAATCACCTGGCCTCAGTACTGCAGAGATCCGTGAAGTGTTTGATATTGTTGCAGAAGACTTTTCACCGTTCAATATTAATGTAACAACTGATGAAGCAAGGTATAACGCCGCAGCTTTCAGAAGTAAAATGCGCGTAATCATCACGCCAACAAGTTATTGGATGCTCGGTCAGAATAACGCAGCATCCTTTCAGTCTTTTAATTCCATCATGAATAATGGAACTCCCTGTTTTGTATTTACAGATCGTTTATCCGGCGATGCAAACAGTATTGGCCAGGAATGTTCTAAAGCAGTGGGCATCACCATGGGATTGAATACCCAGATTTTATATGATGGTAATTGTAACGTTATCTCTAATCCTAATATGGGGGCTGGTCAGTGGGCGCCGATTATGGGAACGCCGCAGAATAAATTACAAACCACCTGGTATAACGGTAAAACGTATAGCTGTAATGCAAGCGAAGATAACATTTCTGTTATGCGTAATACCGCTAACATAACTATGCGGCCCAAAACAGGTTTGGTGAATCACACGCTGAGTTCTTCCGCTCAATTATCTGCAGTTTTACAACCTGAACAAATTGATACAATTATTTTAACTGTACCAGCACATTCACAGGTGAATATCAATGGCGTTTCAGGTGGAAATACCGATTTAAGAATTCGTTTAAACAATATTGTGTATGAAGATCCTGCAACTTTAGATGCAATTATTAATACCATACTTACTGCAGGAACCTATACACTTGAAGTTTTTGGTAAAGCCGAATATGGAAATACCGGTCAGTATACGCTCTCGATTACGTCAACGCCTGCCGTTATTTTAGCGTCAGATGACAATGCCATCAACGTCCGTAATAATATGGTTTACTGGAATATCAGGATGCCGGAATTCAGATCTGTGAACATCCAGCGTTCATTTGATGGGATACATTTTTCCGACTATTTTCATTCTGATCGTGCAACAGGAAATTTTCAGTATTCGCCAAATGGCAGAACTTATTTTAGAAATAAAGTAGTAAAATTATCAGGACAGGTAAATTATTCACAAATTGTAATGATGAATGTTCAGAATGCACCGTACCGCATATATGATTTATCAGGACGATTAATTTCTATTAATAAAATGCCTTCAGTTAAAGGTGTATATATTATTTATCAGAATGGAACTTCAGAATATCTGATCTATCAATAATGGACGTAAAATATTCAATCATTCGATAAATTTCTTTTGTCAGGTTTAACTTTATTAAGTTTTCATTTGCTGAAATTATCCAGCAATAACCAATTAAATTATTTGCATAATTTATTTTCACAGCAGTAAATTGTTATGCAACCGGATTCATGTAAAACCTATTCGTTGTAAATCTTATTCATTTTTTTCTTCGTCATCTGATTCAACTTTATTAAATTGAAAGCAGGCGAATAAAAAATTATGACTGAGCAGGAAATTATTTCACATTACAGGTCCGCAAAAAAATACAGAGAATCAAAACTGACTGTTATCAGTGAATTCAAAAGTTTTTTTTTGGTAGTAGCAGGTATATTATCGGCAGCTTTTGGCTTTAAAGGATTTTTATTGACCAACCATTTTATTGATGGAGGCGCAACAGGTATATCGCTCTTGTTATCTGCACTTACCAGCGTTCCGTTATACATATTAATTATCTGTGTCAATATTCCATTCATTGTGCTTGCCTATACTATCATGGGTAAAAAGGTTTGCTATTAAAACAAGTCTGGCGATCATTGGATTATCCATTTGTCTGGCACTGGTAACATTTCCTAATGTAACCAACGACAATTTATTGGTGGCCGTATTTGGTGGATTTTTTTTAGGTGCAGGCATTGGTCTTGCCGTTAGGGGTGGTGCGGTAATTGATGGTACAGAAGTACTGGCCATATATCTTAGTAAAAAACTAGGAACAACCATCGGAGATATTATTATTGTCATTAACGTTATCATATTTTCTGCGGCCGCTTATCTTTTGTCTGTAGAAGTGGCTTTATATTCAATGATCACTTATCTCTCCGCATCTAAAACGCTGGATTTTATTGTAGAAGGGATAGAGGAATATATCGGTGTAACAATCGTGTCTTCACACAGCGAAGAAATCCGTGAAATGATTATCAATAAACTTGGCAGAGGTGTTACAGTGTATAGTGGCAAAAGAGGCTATGGAAAAAGTGGTGAAACAAAGGAAGTAGATATTATTTATTCCGTAATTACAAGGCTGGAGTTGAATAAATTAAAACTGGAGATCAATAAAATTACACCGAATGCATTTCTGGTGATGAACAGTGTGAAGGATATAAAAGGTGGTATCATCAAAAAGCGGCCATTGTCACACTAATCAACAATTTTTATAATTCAACAGTTCCGGCAAAGCAAATTTTGAGATGCTGTTAACCGGCATTTGTATTTCAATGCAACTTCGTTGTGTCACTCACTTGTACCGCATCGCATGGATCAGCGAGAGGTTACAACCTCACAGGTTGTTCCTTACATTACTATATTTTTGCGGCTTAACATTTTGGAGGATTAAACATTGGATGAAATTATGGAGATCAAAAATATTGTGCTGGACTTAGGTGGTGTACTGATTGATATTGATTATCATCTCACTTCTGCTGCATTTGAAAAATTAGGATACGACGCTTTTACTGAAATGTATTCACAATATGCTGCAGATGAACTTTTTGAAAATCTGGAGACAGGAAAAATTTCGAATACTGATTTTTTTACAAAAATGAAAAGCATAAAAAATGGGGTTACAACTGAACAGATCACAATGGCCTGGAATGCGATGTTGCTAGATTTCAGATGGAGCAGTTTTATTTTTATTGAACAGTTATCGGCAGCGTATAATGTATTTCTTTTAAGTAATACCAATGCTATTCATCACGCAGCTTTCACCAAATTATTTGAAGCGAAATACAGCCGGTCTATGGATTCGTATTTTACCAGAGCATATTATTCTCACCAGATTGGTTTGAGAAAGCCTAACCAAAATATTTTTGATTTTATTTTGAAAGATGCTTCCATCAAAGCAAATGAAACATTGTTTATTGACGACTCTTTTAATAATATAGAAACGGCTGAAAAATTAAACTGGGAAACACACCTGTTGCAAAAAGGAGAGCTGATCGAAAATGTGATTCCGTCCCTTTTAAATACTCAGGGTTGATTCGGGTCTGAAAAACGTTTATCATTCAAAAACTGAACGTCTGTAAGTGTAAGTAAAAAAGCAATGATGTCCTTTTTTTCTTTATCGTTCATTGAAGCAGTTTTTAATAATGCAGCATCTGCAGATAGATTGTTGAGATTTGAATAATGATCCATTACTTCTTTCAAACGATTGAACCTTCCGTCGTGCATATAGGGAAAGGTAACAGCCACGTTTCTCAGAGAAGGCACTTTAAATTTATGATTGTCTGCCTCCAGTTGTGTAATGTGTTTTCGCCCATAATCATTCAACGCTGAATCAAATGCAATTCCATTGTTATGAAAATCATTATCGGTGAACAAAGGTGCAGGATGGCAACTGCCGCATTTTGCTGTAAATATTTTCAGCCCGTTCTTCTCTGCCTCTGTAAATTTTTCTTTTCCTGCAATATAAGCATCATACCTGCTGTTGGCACTGATCATCATACCAGTAAATTGTGCCATTGCTTTCATGATTCCTGCAGTTGTTATTATTGAATCACTGAATGCAGCCAGGAAATATTTTTTATAATTTTCATCCGATTTTATCCTTGAAATTACATCCGGCAATTTTGATCCCATTTCATTTTCGTTGGTAATAGGCGCCAGTGGTTGTACTTCCAGGTGATTAACGCCGCCATCCCACATAAAAGACTTGTTCCAGATAAGGTTCTGAAGTGAAGGAACATTTCTGGTACCGATCCGTCCACCAATACCGTGGCTTAATGCATGATCGATATGTGCAAATGCCGCAAATTGCTGATGACAAGTTCCACAACTGGTGCTGTTGTCGGCAGATAAAATGGGATCGTAAAATAATTTTCTACCCAATTCAAATCCCGCTTTAGTAGGTTCATTATTTTTAAAATTATAAACAGGAGGAGGAAATGCTTTTGGTTTTTCCCATTTCCATTCATCTGTTATAAAACTGAACCCCGTAAAAAGGCACATCATCATCAGCACTATCGTGGTCCACTTTTTCATTCCTATAAAATAAACATTGATGAAAAATTATCAGCCATGATGGTTGCATTTTCATGTCCTGTAATGGAGGGAATTAGTCTAAAATCTATTTTATTAACTGCCGATAATAATTTACTTACATCAACCTTCAATATTGCAGAATTGGTTTTGTTAAGTGCTATCTTAATTTTTCTGATGGCTGTATTTGGGGAAGCATACCCACCAATATGATATTCGATCATGTTTTTAGGCAATGTTGACAAAGCTGATTTTCCTTCCATTTTTAAAAATATATAACCTGAACTCCAGGTCCAGAACATTCCGTTCAACGGATCCAGTGCTCCGCTTTGTATACCGGAACAATTGTGAAGACTATCCACTCCAATGATAAATTCTACAGAAGAAAAATTCTGTACTTTCCCAACCGGTAAAATAATTTGTTGACTTTCTTCATCGTCATTGTCTATTAAATAGGAGTATTCAAAAAAAATGGACGAGCCGTCTGATGAGGTTAGTGAAATATTGCTGATGTAATATTTGAATTTGCTGACTGAAAAAGGCTGGTTGTAATAATTGTAATAAGTTGTTTGTTTTGACAGTCCAGAATCGCCGGCATAATGGCGAAATAATAAATTAAAATTTTGTGCAGATACATGTAAGCTAAAGATCAGTAAGAGATATATGATGAATGATCTTGTCATTAATTACCTAGAATTATTTTTGCTGTCGTGGTATTTTTGCCATCTGTAACCTTCACCACATATACACCGTTGTATACGGTTTGTATGTTCATATTCAATAACGTCATGCCTTGCTGCAAAACACCTTTCTGGATGATCTGCCCGTTCATGTTTATCAGTATCACATCTCTTTTCACCAATGCCTTATCTGATTGAATCGTTAAAAGATCTTTAGCGTTGTTGTTATGAATGATCAGTATGCCGGAAGAGGCAATGTTGATACTTACAATAGAAGAATATTTATAAGTTCCGTCTCTGTCCGTCGTTTTTATTCTGTAAAAAAATTTTCCTGCAGCTAAATTCTCATCGTTTGCCTGGTAATTACTATTGTTGGTAGCAGCAACATTTTGTACTGTTGTAAATACAGAGCCGCTGCTGCTTTTTTGAACTTCATAATGATCCACATTTATTTCTGTTCCCACAACCCATCGTATTGACGCAGTTCTGTTATTATTCACAGAAACGGTAAAATCATAAATGTCTACCGGAAGTGACTGTCCCGTGTACAAGGTGGCACCAACCGGAATTGTTGCACTCGTGCTGGTGGAAGCCACTACACCATAATACTTCGGTCCTATTACAAAGGGATATTGCGGAACATTTAATGCATCAATGGTTACAAAATAAGCATAGGTGCCGGAAGGATATTCAGGAGTTACACATATCCGTCCGTTATATACATCCAGATCTCCTGCTCCGGAAGTATATACATAATCTTCACACATAGATCCTAGAGGATAGGTTGAATTTACTGGCGGTCCGTTTGTTGTGGTGCCATTGGTGCCGCTTGCTCTGGAGGTGCTGCTGGTTAATATATAACTGCTCGTCATTCTTTTAATAGCGCCGGTTCCGTTTGTATTGGTATAAGCATAAGGTCCATATATAGGAAATCCATCCATGGCATATCCCACAATTTTAGAATGTATAGAAGCATTTTCTGCGGTCATGCAAATGGCATACACATGGTTATGGTATAAAACATTTGCAGGATGCCCATTGCATTGGTCAAAACTGGCACCTTCCCAGTAATACGCATTCCGGTTCCAGCCTGTTGCTGAAATGCCCATCGAGAAACCTGAACCATTCCAGTAAAAAGCATCTTTTGCGTTAAACAATGCCATTCCATTGATCCATAAACCGATCGCACCTAAACCGGTATTGGTTTTTACGCCGGAATTAACCACCGGTGTTCTTGTAAACTTTGTTCTGAGTGTTTGTGCGGTTGGTGAACCCGGATTACCCGGCCAGTAAGGTGTACTGGTTCCGAATGAATAGGATGGGATACTGGTAGAACTTACATATGCATCCGTTGCCGTATATTATACACTCTGAACATCGCATTGTAACGTTGTATAGCCCGGTGTGGGATTAGTTGCTCCCGTGGTATTTCTGTACCAGGAACTGATCACCTGTGTCTGGCTGTAAAGGGCTGAAAAATAAAAGAATGATAAAATCAACAGCAGTCTATATCTCATAAATTATATTTCTGGAACTATAGACGATCAATAAAACCATTTCCTTCGAAAAAGCAAGATCACTTTATTTCCTCGTAATCAATATAGTCATCGCTTTTAACTTGCGTTTTGCCGGGAATGTCCATTTTAGGCGGTTGTTGTTGAGCTTGTTGTTGCTGTTGTTGCTGTTGTTGTTGTCTCATGTGTTCCTGTACCTTATTCATGGTATTTTTCATTTGACGGGTAGACCGGTAAATAGGAATGATAAAATCAACCACGACCTTATAAATGATATAGATCACAAACAGTTCGAAAAGTATCCGTAAAACATTCATGGAGGCAAAGTTAGGAACGGGTTGCAGATTTCACCGTTAAATTTGAAGAATGGAAAGAAGTTCTTTGCAGAAACATATATTTTTCTATATTTGCAGTACGAAAAAGTGAATGAAGGGAACCGGGGTGTTCCCTTCTTCTATTATAGACTATGAGCAGGGAAGAACAACTCGAGACAATTAAAGGAATTTTAGCACCACTACTGGTGGATGATATTTTTTTGGTAGATGTGAAGATCAAGCCGATCAATAATATAAAAGTTTACCTGGATGCAGATGCTGGTTTACCCATTGAAAGGTGTGGTAAAATCAACAGAACCTTATACCGTACTATTGAAGAAATGCAATTATATCCTGATGGAAATTTTTCGCTCGAAGTATCCAGTCCCGGATTAAGCGAACCTTTAAAAATGCACCGTCAGTATCTTAAAAATGTGGGAAGGGAAATAGAAGTTACTAAAACAGACGACTCAAAAGTTACGGGTAAACTCCTAAGTATTGACGAAGAGAAGCTTTTACTTGAATTCACCGAAGGAAAAAACAAAAAAGCAGTTGTTCATCAGGTAGAGATACCTTTTACAGATATAAAAGTTGCAATCGTTCAGATTAATTTTAATAACAAATAAAAACCCCTGCCGTCGGGGATGACTATTCAGGCCGGCAAGAATATGGCAAGTATTAACTTAATTGATTCATTCCAGGAGTTTAAGGAAGCCGAAAATATCGACAGGCCTACACTTATGAAAGTGATGGAAGATGTGTTTAAAACACTCATCCGTAAAAAATATGGCAGCGATGAAAACTTTGATGTGATTGTGAATGATCAGAAAGGTGATCTGGAAATTTTTCGCAGGAGAACCATTGTGGATGATGATGATCTGTATAACACCCTTACGGAAATTGAATATAAGGATGCGATCAAGATCGAACCTGATTATCAGGTAGGGGAAGAATTGTACGAAGCAGTGGATATCCAGAAAGAATTTGGCCGTCGTGCTATCCTTGCCGGCAAGCAAACACTGGCTGCACGCATCAATGATCTGAAGAAAAATATTTTAATTAAGAAATACGAAGACCGCGTTGGTGAAATAGTTACAGGAGAAGTTTATCAGGTTTGGAAAAAAGAAGTGCTGATACTTGATGAAGATGGCAACGAGATGCTATTGCCGAAGTCGGAGCAGATACCATCCGATTATTTTAAAAAAGGAGAAACTGTTCGTTCAGTTGTGAAGAAAGTAGAATTGAAGAATAGTCAGGCAGTGATCATTCTTTCCAGAACCAGCCCTTCATTTCTGGAGAAATTACTGGAAATAGAAGTACCGGAAATTTTTGACGGATTGATCGTGGTTAAAAAAATCGTTCGCGATCCGGGAGAAAGAGCAAAAGTGGCAGTGGAAAGTTATGATGACAGGATCGATCCCGTTGGTGCTTGTGTGGGTATGAAAGGAAGCCGTATTCACGGAATTGTTCGTGAATTGAAAAATGAGAACATAGACGTTATTAATTTTACAACGAATGTTCAGTTACTGATTCAACGTTCTTTAACGCCGGCTAAAATCACCAGTATTGATCTGGATAATGAAAAAATGCATGCAAATGTGTACCTCAAGCCCGATCAGGTTTCGCTGGCTATTGGCAGACGAGGCGTGAACATTAAACTGGCCTGCGAATTAACCGGATATGAAATTGATGTTTTCCGTGATAATGAAGGTGAAGTAGATGATTTTGATATCGATCTGGAAGAATTCTCAGATGAAATTGAAGGTTGGATTATAGATGAATTGAAACGCGTAGGTTGCGATACAGCCCGCTCTGTGCTTGACCTTTCGGCAGACGAACTGGAAAGAAGAACAGATCTCGAAAAAGAAACCATCGCAGATGTGCGAAGAATTCTTTCAGAAGAATTTGAAAAGGAATAATCATTGCATAACTTATGCACGGTTAAATTTTAAAATTGATAATTGTTTCGGATCAAGTCAGATCCAGAACAGGAAATAATAAGAATGTCAGAAGTAAATACACCCAGGTTAATGGCTGCGGCCAAGGAATTTAATATCGGCACCAGCACGCTGATAGATTTCCTTGTGTCGAAAAGTTTTAATGCGGATGACCTAAAGCCGAGTACAAAGCTCTCGGTGGAAATGTACCGTGTGCTGCAATCCGAATTTCAGCAGGATAAAGCAGCAAAACAAAAAGCAGAAGCACTTGAACTTCCAAAAGGAGCTTCCGCTTCTGATCAGAAGAAGAAAAGAGATGAAGAAGATCTTTCTATTAAAAAGAAAGAAGAGAAAAAAGTAAAAGTGGAAGAACCTCCGGTTGTGGAAAAAGTTCAGGAACCAGTAGTTGTTGAAGCTCCACCACCACCACCTCCTCCTCCGCCGCCACCGGTTGAAGAAAAACCAGCAGAGCCGGTAAAGGAAACTCCGGCTCCTCCTGTAGAAACACCTGTGGCAGAAGAGAAACCTAAAGAGGTTGAGGTTACAAAAATTGACGCACCGGAATTGGTCGTTCCAAAAATCATTGATAAAATTGATTTATCTGCAATCGATTCTTCCACACGTCCTAAAAAAACAACTAAAAAAACGGCACCACCAGAACCAACTCCAGATGCGGTGAAGCCTGCTCCAAAAGAGAAAGCTCCAGAAGCTAAGGCTGTTGTTGCACCGCCAAAAACGGAACCCGTTCCTACACCAGCAGAGGCTCCAAAAGAAGAGCTGCCTCCGGTGATTGAAAATATACAAGCTCAGAAATTAACGGGTCCTAAAATTTTAGGCAAGATTGATTTGCCTGTTGAAAATGATACACGTCCTAAAAAAGACGACGAAAAACATAAACGCAAAAGAATTCCGCTTCAGAAAAAACCTGGAACTGTTATGCCTCCCGATCCTGGACGTCAGGGATTTGGTAATCGTCCTCCTATGCAGGGTGGCGGCGGAGGCCAGAGAGGCGGACAGCAACAAGGTGGTGGTAACCGTTTCCCGCAAAGGACGGGTGCCGGTGCTCCTGCTGCCAGAAGAGAAGATAAAACAATTGATGCAAAAGAAATTCAGGATAAACTGAAACAAACGCAGGCGAAACTGGCCGGTGGAAGCGGACGCGGAAAAAGCCTGAAGGCTAAATACCGTAAAGCCAAACGCGAAGAAATGGCCGAACACAACGGCGCAAACGGAATTGAAGGCAATAAATTACAGGTAACAGAATTTGTTACGGTAAGTGAGCTGGCTGGTTTGATGGAAGTAAGTTTTGCAGACATCATCAGTAAGTGTATGAGCCTTGGTATTATGGTGAGTATCAACCAGCGTTTAGAAGCAGATGTTATTGAACTGGTGGCAAGTGAGTTTAATTTTGAAGTAGAATTTATAGGTGTGGATGATGCAGCAGAGCTGGAAGAAAATGAAGAAGCAGATGCACCGGAAAATTTACTTTCCCGTCCGCCGATTGTAACCATCATGGGTCACGTAGATCATGGTAAAACATCATTGCTCGATTACATCAGAAATACCAATGTAATTGCCGGCGAAGCCGGAGGTATTACACAGCACATTGGTGCGTATGAAGTAACACTGGAAAATGGGCGTGAGATAACATTCCTGGATACACCCGGTCACGAAGCGTTTACGGCAATGCGTGCACGTGGTGCAAAGGTGACGGATATAGCGGTTATTGTTATTGCAGCAGATGATGCGGTGATGCCTCAAACAAGAGAAGCTATTTCGCATGCACAGGCTGCATCCGTTCCGATGATATTCGCCATCAATAAAATTGATAAAGACGGGGCACAACCCGAAAAAATAAAAGAACAACTGGCCGGTATGAACATCCTCGTGGAAAGCTGGGGTGGTAAATTCCAGAGCCAGGAACTCAGTGCAAAGAAAGGTCTCAACGTGGGGGATTTACTCGAAAAAATATTATTGGAGACAGATCTTCTTGAGTTGAAATCTAATCCGAATAAACCGGCTAGTGGAACCGTTATTGAAGCATCGCTCGATAAAGGCCGTGGTTATGTTGCAACGATCCTTGTACAAAATGGAACATTACGTGCGGGTGATATGATTGTTTCCGGACAATTTTTCGGAAAGGTAAAAGCCATGTATAATGAAAGAAATCAGCGCATAGAAGTGGCTCCGCCATCAACACCGGTTTTAATTTTAGGTTTGAATGGTGCACCGCAGGCCGGTGAAACTTTCAAAGTTTTTGCAGATGAAGCAGAGGCAAGAGAAACAGCGTACAAGCGCGGGCAAATTTTAAGAGAACAGGGAATTCGTTCCAAGAAACATATTACGCTCGATGAGATCGGACGTCGTTTAGCCTTAGGTAATTTCAAAGAATTGAATGTTATTATTAAAGGTGACGTGGATGGATCTGTTGAAGCACTTAGTGATTCTCTGCAGAAATTAAGTACGGAAGAAATCGTGGTTAAAGTGATTCATAAAGCGGTAGGTGCCATCACAGAAAGTGATGTAACGCTTGCCAATGCTTCGGATGCGATCATCATTGGTTTCAACGTTCGTCCTTCTATGCAGGCAGCACGGCTTGCTGAAACGGAAGCAATTGAGATCAAATTATATTCAATTATCTATAATGCCATCGAAGAAATCAGAAGTGCGATGGAAGGTATGCTTGAACCATCCGTAGAAGAGAAGATACTGGCGAATGTAGAGATCAGAGAAACATACAAATTTGATAAAGCTACCGTTGCCGGTTGTTTTGTACTCGATGGAAAAATTGCACGTAATAACAGAATCCGACTGGTTCGCGATGGTATCGTAATCTATACCGGTGAACTGGGAAGTTTGAAACGTTTCCGTGATGATGCCAAGGAAGTAACTTCCAGTATGGAGTGCGGTTTGGTAATCAGAAATTACAATGACATTAAAGTAGGTGATATAGTGGAAGCTTTCGAAGAAGTGGAAGTAAAACGTACTTTATAATTTTACAAGCCAATAACCCTACAATATTTTGTTAAAGGGTTATTGGCTTATTTGTATCCATCATTACAAGGTTAATTTTGGCGCTCGTTAAATAGTTTGAATTTATGTGCATATTAAAGTTTGCATCTGTCCTTTTATTATCTGCTTCCTTTTCAACTGTGATAGCGCAGCCTAAAAAGGTAGTGGCCGACCGGATCGTTGCGGTTGTTGGTAATAAAATTATTCTGGAGAGTGATGTAACCAATTCACTGATGGATATGGAGCGACAGGGTGTGGAATTACCGCCGGATGCAAAATGTTTAACGCTTGAACAAAGTATGGGCATTAAAGCATTGGTGCTGCAGGCTGAAAAAGATTCACTGCCGGTTACAGATGAAGAAATTGATTTGGCCATAGATAATCAGATCCGCGGTTTCATCAATGCATATGGTTCAAAAGATGAGTTGGAAAGAGTAGCACAACGTTCCGTATACCAGTTAAAAGAAGATTTCCGGGAAGGATTCAGAGAGCGCAAACTCGCAGAATCTATGCGGAATAAAATTGTGGAGAATGTAAAGATCACACCTAATGAAGTAAAGGCATACTTTCAAAAACTTTCACCCGATAGTCTGGCTTTATATGAAGTTGAAGTTGAGATCGGGCAAATTGTAAGTTTTCCAAAAGCAAGCCGTGATGCAGAAGAATATGCGATTGAGCAATTGAACGATTATAAAAAACAAATAGAGTCCGGAAAAAGAGATTTTAAAACAATTGCCTCTTTATATACAGAAGATCCCGGAAGTAAGGAACGGGGCGGTATGTACGAAGTTAACCGCAACAATAAGGATTTTGATCCGATCTGGATGTCAAAAGCTTTTACTTTAAAGGAAGGCCAAATCAGTGCTCCGTTTAAAACACGTTTTGGTTACCACATCATTCAATTGGTAAGCAGAACGGGAGATGATGCAGTGATCCGTCATATTTTAAAAGTTCCGCAGGTTACGCAGGTGGAGTTGAAAACTGGATATAATAAACTGGATTCTGTAAGAGCGAAATTGATTGCCGGTACGATGGAATTTGGTACTGCTGTCAGCCGTTTCAGTGAAGATGACGCCAGTAAATTTACAGCAGGTAGATTACAGGGAAGAGATGGTTCAGGTTTTTTAACGCTGGATCAGTTGGATAAAGATATTATTCCTATGATTCGCGACATGAACCCGGGTGAATATTCTACACCGGTTGAATTTACAGATGAAAGAGGAAAAAAAGGTGTGCGTATTGTTTATCTGATCAGCCGCTCTCAACCACACCGCGAAAATATGAAAGATGATTACAGCAAAATTGCGACACGGGCACTGGAATTAAAAAAGGAAGAAGCGCTGGAAACATGGTTTAAAACGAAGATAAAAACCTATCACATTGAAATAGATAAAGACTTTCAGGGATGCGCCACATTACAGAAATGGATGGATGCTAAGAAAGCCGCCAAATTATAAATCATGCTGAAAAAAATATAAATTTAAACGTTCCGGTATAACATCGGAACGTTTTATGTTTGTAACAGGTTAAACAAATAATTTGATAGAGAAAAAACTACATATCGCCAGGGAAGAACGTGCAATTCTAATTGGTATGATCAAGAAGGATGAGACCGAATCGCAGGTAACTGAATATCTGGATGAACTGGCTTTTCTAGCAGAAACGGCAGGTGCGGTAACTGTTGCACGATTCACCCAAAAAATGATGAAGCCGGACAGTAAAACTTTTTTAGGAAAAGGAAAACTCGAAGAAATCAAGCAATATATTTTAGCAAAGGGAGATATAGATATTGTCATATTCGATGATGAATTAACGGGCTCGCAGATCATCAATATTGAAAAAGCCATCGAGAAAAAAACAATTGACCGATCAGATCTTATTCTGGATATTTTTGCAGCAAGGGCAAAAACGGCACAGGCAAAAACGCAGGTTGAATTAGCGCAATATCAGTATATACTTCCGAGGCTTAAAGGTATGTGGAAACACTTAGAGCGACAAGGCGGAGGCGTTGGAACACGCGGACCGGGAGAAACGGAAATTGAAACAGATAGAAGGATTGTAAAGGATAAAATAGCTTTATTAAGAAAGCGGCTGGCAGAGATAGATAAACAATCTTTTACCCAAAGAAAAGAAAGAGGTGAATTTATAAGAGTGGCACTGGTTGGATACACCAACGTAGGGAAATCCACCATCATGAATTTGCTGAGTAAAAGTGAAGTGTTTGCTGAGAATAAATTATTTGCCACTCTGGATACTACCACACGTAAAGTGGTATTCGAACAAAGTCCTTTTTTATTAAGTGATACCGTTGGATTCATTCGTAAACTGCCACATCATCTGGTAGAAAGTTTTAAAAGTACATTGGATGAAGTAAGGGAATCAGATATTTTGTTGCACGTAGTGGATATTTCACATCCCCGATATGAAGAGCAACTAAATGTGGTGAATTCAACTTTGCATGAATTAGGTGCAGGTGAAAAACCTACGATCACTATTTTTAATAAAATGGATAAATATGAAGCCAACACATTTGATGAGTGGCTGGAAGAAGAGGTGAAGCAGGATATTTTGCGCGAACTCAAAGAAAGGTGGCAGACAGAAACAAAAGGGAATTGTGTATTTGTTTCTGCCACAGAGAAAATGAATATTGATGAGTTGCGTCAGACTATTCTCAATAAAGTAAGAGACATGTACCGCATCCGGTATCCTTACAAAGCAGAATATTTCTTTTGATGCTGAGCTGGTATAAGTTGGAGGAACCTGTTACAGGAAATGTTGCAGAGATAATAATTGCGGGTAAAAAAATTTGTATCACAAAGTACAAAGACCGTTGGCATGCATGCTCCAGTAGATGTCCACATGCCGGTGGATTAATGGCTGAAGGATATGTAGATGCGCTGGGTAATATTGTGTGTCCGGTGCATCATTATAGGTTTTCACTTCAAAACGGGAGAAATACCAGCGGGGAAGGGTACTTTTTGAAAGTATATAAAATGGAATTACGTGATGATGGGTGGTATATCGGTCTGGAAGAGTAATCAGTTTTTATAAATTGAAAGAATAAAAAGACAAAAAAAATTAGTCAACATTTTTTTTAAGAATAATAAATCTCTATTTTTGCCGACCAATTGCGATTTACATCAAAGTTGGGAAAAGCATATTCCTCCTTAGCTCAGTTGGTTAGAGCATCTGACTGTTAATCAGAGGGTCTCAGGTTCAAGTCCTGAAGGGGGAGCAAAACAATAAAGGGTTTCAGAAAATGAAACCCTTTTTCTTTTTATCACTTCGACATATTTCCGACACTTTGCTGTTTTTTATAACTTCAATTATTCACCAGGTCCAGGTGGCTGCTCTCATCTTTTTTAATCATTTTATTTCCACCGTTCACAGGCGGGAAGATTGGGTATCTAAATCTGTAATAAAACTAGCAAGTTGTTTTAATATACATTGTCTTGGATAATAAATTTCCAAAAAACTGTAACAATAAACCTTTATATGAAAGATTTTATAAATTAGTAGTAATTATACTACAACATTTATAACAGTATTAACTCAAGATTGTATAGATTTTTTCCTGAACACATACATTTACTTATTATATTTACATCCCGATTTCAATCCTTCCGAATAATCATCAACACAAAAAAGCATTCCCCTGATAACATTTTAATACTGCCAGTACAGGCAACTGTACCGGATATACTTATACTTATTTTTTAAAAACAAACAGACATCTATGCAGGTTTCTACACAAACTTCCACTACAACGATTTCGAAATCCTTAAGAGTAATC
>JANOAO010000057.1:0-2683 GCA_031411115.1 Bacteroidota bacterium | reverse complement strand
TATTAAAGAGAATATCAAATAAACGAACATGTTAAAGAAAATAGATTTTAATAACAGCCTTACCGGTTTAAGTGAAGCGGATCTGAAGGCTCGCATCCAGGAAGATGAACTGCGTATGAAGAAACTGAGTTTCGCTCATGCTATCGCTCCGCTGGAGAATCCTCAAAGCATTAAACTGCTGAGAAGAGATGTGGCAAGATTAAAAACGCAATTAAGAAAAGTACAAATTGGAGCTTAATCCGGTAAAATAATTAATGATGGAAGCAACAACAACAAATACCATTCAGCGCAACTTAAGAAAAACAAGAATTGGCGTGGTATCCAGCAACAAAATGGATAAAACCATTACAGTTAATGTGGAAAGAAAAGTAAAGCATCCGCTTTATGGTAAGTTCCTTAAAAAAACAACCAAGTTTCATGCACATGATGAAAAGAATGAGTGCAGCATCGGGGATACGGTAAAGATCATGGAAGCCCGCCCGATGAGCAAAACAAAAAGATGGAGATTGGTTGAGGTGGTTGAAAAAGTGAAATAATATTATAAAACTTGAGTGTTATGTGTTGAGTTTTGAATATTTCATTCAAAATTTAAAACCCAAAACTCAAAACAAAATAAGAAGAAATGATTCAGCAAGAAAGCAGACTTAACGTAGCAGATAACAGTGGTGCCAAAGAAGTGTTGTGTATCCGTGTGTTAGGAAACAGTGGACAGGACTACGCCAGGATCGGTGATAAGATTGTTGTGACTGTTAAAGATGCTATGCCTGCAGGTGGTATCAAAAAAGGTACAGTAAGTAAAGCGGTAATTGTTCGCACGGTTAATAAGCTGCGTCGTAAGGACGGATCTTACATCCGTTTCGATGACAACGCTGTAGTATTGCTGAACAACGCAGATGAGCCAAGAGGTACACGTATCTTCGGCCCGGTTGCCCGTGAATTAAGAGATAAGGGATACATGAAAATTATTTCACTGGCTCCTGAAGTACTTTAATAAGTAAAAAGAAAAAGTAAAAAGGAAAAGTAAATCAACAAAAAAGTTATCAGCTCTAAAGGCTCTTCATTTTTTAATTTAGATTCTGACTTTTCCATAAAGCAATAAAAATGAGTACAAGATTTAAACCGAAATTCAACATCAAAAAGGGCGATTCAGTTGTGGTGATCACAGGTGAAGATAAGGATCTGAAAAAGCCCCGTAAAGTGTTAGAAGTAATCGTGGATAAAGCACGTGTATTGGTAGAAGGTGTGAACATCGTAACCAAGCATACCAAACCAACCGCTCAGAACACAAAAGGTGGTATTGTTAAGCAGGAAGCACCGATAGCCATCAGTAATGTGATGTTGTGGGATGCAAAAACCGGCGGACCATCAAAAGTGAAAAGAACACGTGAGAATGGTAAATTAGTAAGAATCGCAAAAAAATCAGGGGAGGCAATTAAATAATGGAAACAACAACAAATACTCCGAGATTGGCAGATAAGTACAAGAAAGAAGTTGTACCTGCTTTAATGAAAAAATTCAGTTACAAAACAGTAATGCAGGCTCCTAAGCTTACAAAGATCTGTTTGAACCGTGGTGTGAATGGTGCGGTTACTGATAAAAAACTGATCGATATTGCTGTGGATGAATTATCCAACATTACCGGCCAGAAAGCTGTAGCTACGTTATCAAAGAAGGACATCTCCAACTTCAAATTACGTAAGAGTATGCCGATTGGTACAAGAGTAACACTACGTGGTGTGAAAATGTATGAATTCCTCGATCGTCTGGTTTCTGTTTCTCTTCCGCGTGTACGTGATTTCAAAGGTATCAATGACAAATCATTTGATGGCCGTGGAAACTATACACTGGGCGTAACAGAGCAGATCATTTTCCCGGAAATAGATATCGATAAAGTGAATAAGATCACGGGTATGGATATTACTTTCGTTACTACCGCAAATACAAATGAAGAAGCATACGAATTACTGAAAGAATTAGGTATGCCTTTCAAAAACGCTATTAAAAAAGACAACAACTAATATGGCAAAAAAATCCATCATAGCCAGGAACGTAAAGCGCGCCAAAATGGTAGCCAAATATGCTGAAAAGCGTGCAGCCCTGAAAGCAGCAGGTGATTATGCAGCATTGGATCTCTTACCTAAAAATGCTTCACCGGTTCGTTTAAAGAATCGTTGTCAGCTAACGGGTCGCCCAAGAGGTTATATGAGGCACTTTGGTGTAAGTCGTCTCATGTTCAGAGACATGGCACTGGCAGGAAAAATTCCAGGTGTGGTAAAAGCAAGCTGGTAGAACGAGATACGAGATGCAGGAAACGAGATGCTGAATGGCATATACCGAATCCCCAATCACAAATCCCGAATCAAATATTATAATAACATCTTTAATAGAAATAAACATGGTAACTGATCCAATTGCAGATTATCTAACCAGAATTCGTAACGCACAGATGGCTAACCACCGTGTAGTTGAAATACCGGCTAGCAATCTTAAAAAGCGTATCACAGAGATTTTATACGATAAAGGATATATCCTTAAATATAAATTTGAAGAAGACAGCAAACAAGGCCTTATCAAAATAGCCCTGAAGTATGATCCTTCTACAAAAATTCCGGTGATCCAGAAATTAGAAAGAGTAAGCCGTCCGGGTTTACGTACTTATTCTAAACCACAGGATTTCAAACGT
>JANOAO010000056.1:0-33011 GCA_031411115.1 Bacteroidota bacterium | reverse complement strand
CCAGCGGACGTGTGCATACCAGTGCTGTTACAGTTGCCGTAATGCCGGAAGCGGAAGAAGTGGATTTTGAATTAAAGGAAAGCGATGTAAAAATGGAAACGGCACGAAGTGGTGGTGCAGGCGGGCAGAACGTAAATAAAGTAGAAACTAAAGTGTTTCTAACGCATAAACCTACCGGCCTTGTGGTAGTTTGCCAAACGGAAAGAAGCCAGCTCGGCAACAGAGAAAAAGCAATGGACATGATGCGCACCAAACTATATGATGAAGAAGTGCGTAAACAAGAGGAAGCCATTTCTCATATGCGTAAGAGCCTGGTGAGTACAGGCGACAGAAGTGCGAAAATCCGGACGTATAATTTTCCGCAAGGGCGGGTTACGGACCATAGAATCGGACTTACTTCTTATAATCTGGATGCTTTACTGAATGGTGAACTGCAGGAATTTCTGGATTCGTTGCAGTTTGCAGAAAATGCAGAAAAACTAACTGCACAGCAATAAAGAACTGATAGAGAGCAAACTAAAAATTGCTACTTTTTTTTACCTTTTATTAAACTGTTTATTAATTCTTTTGGCATCCTGTTTGTAATTATTATCGTAACTACATTAATAGTCAATTTTCTCATAAGCAGTTAGTTTTGGTAAACGGCCCCTGTTTCTACAGGGGCTTCTCTTTTAGATAATTGTATACTACTGATCTCATCCATGAACTTTTAAGAGATTAACATCGTACTTGTAGGAATAGTACCTTTACGCACCAAATTGGAATTGTGTCATATATAGAAAGAAAATTTTCGTTAAGAAGACTAAAAGGCGGAACCAACGAAGATTCAGGAAATGAAATGAGTTTTGTGGATCACCTGGAAGCACTAAGATGGCATTTAGTGAGAGGCGTGATCGTTTGGTTAATTGCCATGATCGCCATTTTCATTAAAATAGACTGGGTATTTGATAATATTATTTATGCTCCTGCCCGCTCCACTTTTTTTACTTATAGTGCGCTGTGTAAACTCGGCAAAAAATTACATCTCGGAGATGCGCTGTGCATGCCGCCGGTTGACATTCCGCTGCAGGGAAACACAATCAGCGGGCCGTTTATGTCTGCTTTGTCTATTTCTATGATTGGCGGACTTATCCTTGCCTTTCCTTATTTATTCTGGGAATTATGGCGTTTTATTAAACCTGCTTTATCTCCAAAAGAAAGAGCTTATTCCAGAGGCAGTATTCTATGGGTGTCTCTTTGTTTTTTTCTGGGTGCCTTGTTCGGTTACTACCTGCTGGCTCCATTCACCTTTAATTTTCTCGCAAACTTTACTTTAGGAACTACAGGTGCTTATAAATACATGCCAACGCTCGATGATTTTATTGATACACTCAATAACATCATTTTAGGATGTGGCATCTCTTTCGAATTGCCCGTACTGGCTTATGTACTGGCTAAAATTGGAATTATCAATGCTGGTTTACTCAGAAAATCGAGAAAATATTCCTTTGTAATTATACTGGTACTTGCGGCCATAATTACACCTTCACCTGACTGGACGAGCCAATTGATTGTAGCGATACCACTGCTTGTTTTATTTGAGATAAGTGTGCTGCTAACTGCAAAGGTTGATAAACAAAAAGCGAAAGTTGAAAAGGAATGGAGTTAATGGTAGGTAGTTGTTTAACTTTATAGCTGATAGTATTTAAACGATTTACCATGTACACATTTGATAAAAGCAAGCCTATTGCCATTGGCTGCGATCATGCCGGCTTTGATTGCAAAGAAGACCTTATTTCTTTTTTAGAAGGTGAAAAAATGGATTTTCGCGATTTTGGAACATTCAATAAAGATTCAGTGGATTATCCTGATTTTGCCCATCCTGTAGCAGATGCCGTAGAAAGCGGAGACTATGCATTCGGTGTGTTGTTGTGTGGTAGTGCCAACGGTGTGGCTATTGCCGCAAATAAACATGCGGGTGTGCGTGCAGCCATTTGCTGGGGCGAAGAACTGGCAGAACTGGCGCGCAAACACAATAATGCAAATATCCTTTGTATACCTGCACGTTTTGTACGAGATGGCGATGCCGAAAAAATGCTGGATATTTTTATGAATACTGCATTCGAAGGCGGAAGACATGCTTTACGAGTTGATAAAATTCCGTGTTGATTTCTTTGAACAAAAGCTTCTCTTAATTTATAACTGACTGAAAAATATCATGAAAACAATTCTGATACCTGTATTTGTATTATTTACAATTGCAGGGTTCTCCCAAACCAATACATTATACGCAAATATTATAAAGGCCGAAACACTGCAAAAACATCTTACGATCATTGCCGGTGAAGAAATGCAGGGAAGAGAAACAGGAACGGAAGGACAGCGAAAAGCCGCCGCATACATTGAAGCGCAATTTAAAAAAATAGGTTTAGCTTATCCTGCATCTATGAATTCATACCAGCAGGAATATCCTTTACACAAAGACAGTTTACTTAAAGCAGAAATAAAAATAGAAGATTACAAAGCCGCATTTGGTAAAGATTATGTAATCAATTTAAATAATAATAATTCCGCAAAAATTAAAGCGGATGGATTTGTTTTTGCCGGATATGGTATAGATGATAAAAATTACAGCGATTATACATCGTTGAATGTAAAAGGAAAGGTGGTGATTATATTTTCCGGTGAACCTAAATTGAATGGAAAATATATTATTTCCAACAACAATAAGTCCAGTGACTGGACCTATCCTGGTATTTCCAAAAAAGTTGAAACGGCAGCTAAAAAAGGTGCAGCAGCAGTTTTGGTGATCAGTCCTTTAATGGAAATTTTTGGTGCAAAGATGATAGAGAACTCAAAAAAAACCAATGTATATTATCCCCGCGAAAAGCCTGCTAAGGCAACGTTATGGAATGCCGCAATTTCACATGTGTTTGCCAGGCAAATTTTAGGCGTAAAAAGCGATAGTCTAATCAGCATCGCAAAACAGGCAAAGCCATTTAACAATTACAATTACTTTTCTAAAAAAAGCAAAATAAAAATTGAATATGCAAAATCAACTTCAACTATTACAGCGAGTAATGTGCTGGGTGTAATAGAAGGTTCTGATAAAAAAGATGAATACGTTTTTATTACAGGGCATTATGATCATCTAGGAATAAGGGATGGCAAAATTTATTACGGAGCTGATGATGATGGCAGCGGAACATGTGCGGTAATAAATATGGCGGAAGCATTTGCAAAAGCTAAAGCTGAAGGAAATGGTCCACGTCGTACGATAGTATTTATGACGGTAAGCGGCGAAGAAAAAGGTTTATGGGGAAGTGAATATTACAGCGATCATCCTATATATCCGCTGGAAAAAACAACGGTTGACCTAAATATCGATATGATCGGCAGAATTGATACCGAAAGAAAGCTCGACGACACTTTGAATTATGTATATGTTGTTGGCCATGATAAGATCAGTACAGAATTACCTTTGATCAACGAAGGAATGAATAAATTATATACTAATCTTACACTTGATTATAAGTTTGATGACCCCAATGACCAGGAGCGTATTTATTTCAGAAGCGACCATTACAACTTTGCACGTAAAGGCGTACCCGTTCTATTTTTCTACGACGGTATGCTGAAAGCTGATTATCATAAACCAACGGATACTGTGGATAAGATTACGTGGGCATTATATGAAAAGAGAGCCCGTATGATATTTTACACAGCGTGGGAAATGGCTAATAGAGATTTAATGCTGAGCAGAGATTTACCGGTGCCTAGGGATGTGAGGTGAATGTGGGAATGTGGGGAATGAGGAGAATGTGCAAATGTGCAAATGAAGGGAATGTGAGAATGAGGAGAATGTGCACATTCGTCAATTTGCACATTCACTAATTTTCCAATTTGCACATTCGTTAATTCGCACATTCACTAATTTTCTAATTCGCACATTTACACATTCACTACCAACCCAGCACCCACGCAAAAATTAAAGGAGCCACAATTGTTGCATCACTTTCTACAATAAATTTAGGTGTATGAATGTCTAATTTCCCCCATGTGATTTTTTCGTTGGGAACGGCACCTGAATAAGAACCATAAGATGTTGTTGAATCAGAAATCTGGCAGAAATAACTCCAGAAAGGAACGTCTGTCCACTCCAGATCCTGATACATCATGGGAACAACACAAATTGGAAAATCACCAGCTATTCCACCACCGATCTGGAAAAATCCCACACCTTTTCCTTCTGAATTTTTACGATACCATTCTGTTAACCATACCATGTACTCAATTCCGCTTTTCATGGTAGATACTTTCATATCGCCTTTGATCACATAGGATGCAAAAATATTTCCCATGGTACTATCTTCCCAACCTGGTACTACAATAGGAATATTTTTTTCCGCGGCTGCCAGCATCCAACTGTTTTTTGGATCTATCTCATAATACTGTTCCAGTACGCCACTCAACAACATTTTGTACATGAATTCATGCGGGAAATAACGTTCATTATTATCATCCGCATCTTTCCAGATTTTATAAATATGCTGTTGTAATCTTCTGAATGCTTCTTCTTCCGGGATGCAGGTGTCTGTAACCCGATTGTAATGATTTTCTAACAGATCCCACTCATCCTGCGGATTCAGATCCCGGTAATTGGGTACGCGCTTGTAATGACTGTGCGCCACTAAATTCATGATGTCTTCTTCCAGGTTGGCACCGGTGCAACTGATGATAGCCACTTTATCCTGACGAATCATTTCAGCAAAACTTAAACCCAGTTCTGCAGTACTCATAGCACCCGCCAGCGTCACCATCATTTTACCACCTTCCAGCAAATGTGTTTCATATCCTTTTGCAGCATCCATTAGCGCAGCCGCATTAAAATGACGGAAATGATGCTGTATATATTCTGATACCGGACCTCTTTTCATTTTATAAATTTAGTTTGCAAAAATAAGGTTTTACAAAAGGACGACCACCTTCACCTTTATAATTTACGAAAGCGCAAAGCCAGTATCCGTGGTAACTGACTTCCCTCATCAAACCATTCTGTGCATTTTTCCAACACCAATCCCTGATCAATAGCAGGCTGAACATAATCACTAACATGATGAATAAAACAATCCACCAGATGTGTGGCCTTATCTGTTTCAAACTTTGCTTGCGACCCGTTATATTGTTTAAACGGATGCAATTCACCAATGTATAATCTTCCGCCTGGCAATAAAAAGGTGGCTGCTTTTTTTATGATGATAGATATATCTTCTATATGCTCCAGCAGCAGACTAAACGTGATAAGATCAAAAGAAGCTGCCGTAAAATTCCAATCTGATAGCATATTAAAATGAAGAAATTCAACATGCTTTTCTTTAATTTTTTCTTTCGCTTTGCGAATCATTTCTTCTGAAAAATCTGCTGCAATAATATGTTCGGCTTTCGATGATAACCATGCGGTATTTTTTCCTGTACCACAACCCATTTCCAGTACATTTTTAAAATTGAATTGTTGCAGTATATGCTGTAAGGCAATGGCTTCGAGGTCACGCGTTTTATTTTCATTGCTGTCATATTGCTGTGCCCATTCATTATAAGATTCCTGAACTGTCATAAAATTTTCTAATTAAAAAACCGCCACCTTGCGGGCAGCGGTTCAAAAGTATTTAATTGTTTTACGTTTAGCGAACCAATTTTAATTCGTTGATCAGGTTAGTTGCGCCACCTAATTTATCGATGCACCAAAGTACATAACGAACATCTACACAAATGGTGCGGTTCAAATCTTTATCGAAAGCGATCTTATGGCTTAATGCTTCATAATTACCATCAAATGCCAATCCGATCAAATTTCCATTTCCATCAATTACCGGGCTTCCGCTGTTACCACCTGTGATATCATTGGTGGTGATAAAACCAACTACAAGGTCTTTACGGGTTTTGTCCATGTACTGGCCAAAATCTTTTTTCTTCAGCAGTTCAACTTGTTTCACAGGAAGGTCGAATTCATAATCACCTGCAATATATTTTTCAAGAATTCCTTTTGATGTAGTAACGAAATCATAAGCAACCGCATCACGTGGTTTATAACTTTTTACATTGCCATAAGAAACACGCATGCTGAAGTTTGCATCAGGATACATTTTATTTACGGCTGCCGGATTCATTTGCATAATTCCTTTCATGTAAGAGCGGGCCAGTTCATTATTTTTTGACTGAAATTCAGAATATAAAGGGGCGTATTTGTTATTGTAATTTTTTACAAATGTGGCTGCGAAATCAAAAGCAGGATCTCCCTGCAATACAGTAGCATCCGGCTTTGCCATAAAGGCTGTCCATTTTGAATTATCTAAAATCATGGTACGGCTGAATACATCTTCCGCCCATTTTTTATAGGTTGCTTCATCATTTAAATCTCCGTAAGCAGCTTTCAGTTTCTCATAAAAACCAATTGGATGCTGGCTCTTATCAATATCGTTGTAATACATCATGGCCACAGCCGCCAGAATCTTAACATCACTTGCACGATCATGGGATTCCAGAAATGTTTTATGGGAAGCATCTGCTGCGTCCATTGCTTTTTTAAGATCTGCTTCTGCTACACCGGTTTTTACCATGGTAGCTTCCAGTGCGATCAATGAAGAAGCGTATGCAGCTAAGGGAGAACCAACTATACCTTCCCGAACATACTGGCGATGTTTTGCATAAGGCGTCCATGCAGTATAGTTCTTATCGTATTCTGAAAAAATATTTTCAAACTCAGATTTTCCTCCAGCCCATTTTGTAAAATTTGTTTCGTATTTTTTCTTTTGATCGTATGTACCAAACTTCACCAATTGCTTGGTTTCACCTTCGAAGAATTTCCAGTAGTTGGCAATACCTGCATAATCAGAAGCTAATTTTAATTTGATCGCCGGATCTTTGATCATCTGCTCATGCATATACTTTAAACGCATATCTCTCAAACCAACTAATGATGGATTTTCAATTTCATTTTTTAATTTGATACCATTAGAAGTTTCATAACGGTTGGTGCTGCCCGGATATCCATAAATCATGGCATAATCACCATCTTTAATTCCTTTGATACTTACCGGAAGAAAATGCTTAGGCTTTAAAGGCACATTGTCTTTACTGAATTCGGCCGGCTTACCATCTTTGTTGGCATAAACACGGAAAATAGAAAAATCACCAGTATGACGAGGCCATTCCCAATTGTCTGTATCACCACCAAATTTTCCTACACTTTCCGGAGGCGTGCCCACTAAACGTACATCACGATATGTTTTATATACATACATGATATACTGGTTGTTGTTAAACATGCTGTAAACCCTGCCGGCCAGTCCGTTTTCTTTATCAGCTACTTTATCCGTAATTGTTTTATATACTTCCTGAATTTTCTTTATACGATCTGCCCATGCAAGACCTTTCAATCCTTCTTCCACTTCTTTTGTTACATCTACAATTCTGTCGAGAAACTGAACAGTCAAAGAACTTTTAATCTCCTGATCTTTGTTAAAAGCATAAAAACCATCTCTCAAATAATTATTCTGCACACTGCTGGCTGCAGCAATAGCACCATAACCACAATGGTGATTGGTAAAGATCAAACCCTGGTTACTTACGATCTCGCCTGTACAACCGCCACCAAAAATAATGATCGCATCTTTAAGGGAAGCTTTGTTGATTGAATACAATTGTTCCTTAGTAAGTTTCAAACCTTTTTTCACCATATCATTATAAACCTGCTGACCTAATAACATAGGCAGCCACATACCTTCATCGGCACGTGCCTGAAATAAACTTGCAATCAATACAAGCGAAAGAAAAAACTTCTTCATGAGTATTTTTTTTTGTATTGGCAAACGTACTTAAAATAAAGTGTAGTTGAGTACCGTACATGGAAAAAAGGGGTTCGGGATGCGAGATGCGAGATGTGAGATGCGGGATGCGGGAGGCGGGTTGCGGGAGGCGAGATACGGGATACGGGAGGCGGGAGGCGGGATGGGGATGCGGGAGGCGGGATGGGGATGCGGGATAAAAGATACGGGAGGCGGGTTGTGTTTGTAAAAAGATATGGTCGCGGTAAATTCCGAAGTTTTCACCATGACCTTATCAACAAATATATAAGCTGAACTAATCAGCAAGTATTAACCTAATTAAATTTAGCGCTAATGAATTCCAGTAATTTTTCGTCACTCATTTTATTGGAAGTACTCTCTTTAGCAGCGGTATTTTTAAATTGAGGGGTGCCAGCCAGATAATTAATAAACTGCTCTTGATAATCTCCGGTACCGGTCACATGAATTTCCTGCGCATTTGGCATATGAGCGGTAATTTGTTTAAATAATTTTGAATGATCTGCATCGGCATTTTCATGAGCCAGTATCTTAAACGGTCCACTGGTAATCTCCTCTCTTCCTACTATAACTGCCTGGTGTGAGTCTATCCACACACCGAATTGCTTTTTTTCTGACATGAATTTTTTTTTAATATCACATCAATAAACACGCCGTAATTGATATACAACTTTTTATGGATGCAGATTTGATGTAAACTGAACACATCAATCATTTAATATGAAACATCCTTTAACTGCTGTAAATATTTTTGTTATCGTCCTTGGCGCTTTCTTAGTTATCGAAGGTTTTTGGGGATTTTTTAATCCTGTTGTATTTGGGATATTCACCACAAATATTTTACATGCCTTCATACATCTTTTACTGGGTTTTACAGGCTTATATGTTGGTTTAAGAAATCATGCACGCACCTTTAGTTTATATGTTGGTATTTTATTAACCGTAGTCGGGCTTTTATATCTCATTCCCGGTGCGGATGAATTAATTGTACGCATTTTAAATGTTAATAGCGCCGTTGCATATTTTAATATCATTGTTGGAATTGCCGCGATTTCATTTGCCCTGTTAACACCAAAGAGACATCCGGATCATGTACATCCTTTAAAACACAAACACGGTTAGGACCTCACAGGTTGGGGGCTCATAATGTTTTATATTTGTTCCTCACAAAGTGAACTGAATGGGTATAATTGACATTAAACTTCCTGCGTACATAGCCAAAGCTCTTCATTTGCCCGTGAGCGATGCAAGGTCGCAGCAAATGAAGGTGTTGAAGAAATTATTAAAGAAAGCCCGTTTTACACAATTCGGACAATTATTTAAATTCGACGAGATTTTACTCAGTCGCCATCCAGGTAAGAGATTCCAGCAATTAGTTCCTACTTATAATTATAGTAAAATTTATAATGAATGGTGGTATAAAACCCGCGAAGGAACACCTGATGTTTGCTGGCCCGGCGTTATCAAATATTTCGCTTTAAGCAGCGGCACCAGTGAAGCTGCCAGTAAATATCTACCCATCACCAAAGAACTTTTAAGAAGCAATACCGTTACAAGTATCCGGCAATTACTCAGCCTTACCCGTTATGAATACCTCCCAAAGAGTGCTATCGGTAAAGGATGGCTGTTGCTCGGCGGCAGTACGGAATTACAAAAAGGACCTACCTATTTTGCTGGTGACCTGAGTGGTATTCAACAAAAAAATATTCCTTTCTGGTTTCTGGGTTTAGGTTTTTATAAACCCGGGAAAAAGATCGCCAAAGTGCGTGACTGGTCGGAGAAACTGGAAGAAATCGTGGAGAATGCACCCAACTGGGATATCGGATTTATTGTAGGTGTTCCGGCATGGCTGCAATTATGCATAGAGAAGATTATTGAAAGATATAAACTCAATAACATCCATGAATTATGGCCAAACCTCGGATTTTATGTTCACGGAGGAGTAGCGATGGAACCTTATAAAAGAGGTTTTGAAAAATTATTAGGCAAACCGATCATCTACATTGAAACATACCTTGCCAGTGAAGGATTTCTGGCCTACCAGAATCGTCAGCATACAAAAGGAATGCAACTGGTTCTGAATAATAATATCTTTTTTGAATTTGTACCTTTTGATGACAATAATTTTGATTCAGAAGGTAATATGATCGAAAATGCCCAAGCTTACATGATTCATGAAATTGAAGAGCATAAAGATTATGCGATACTGATCAGTACTAATGCCGGTGCATGGCGTTATGCTATCGGCGATACCGTTCGCTTGGTTGACCGCGAAAAAAGTGAGATCATCATCACGGGCAGAACAAAACATTTTTTAAGTCTGGTGGGTGAACATCTCAGCGTGGATAATATGAATAAAGCCATAGAGATGGTGGCCGAAGAACTAAACATTAGTATTCCGGAATTTACGGTATGTGGTATCCCTTATGATAATTTCTTTGCACATCAGTGGTATTTAGCAACAGATGACACATTGGATTCGGCAAAAGTTATTCGTCTGTTAGATGAAAAATTAAAACTGTTGAACGATGATTATGAGGTGGAAAGAAAACATGCATTGAAAGCGGTTCTCGGACAAATATTACCAGAGAAAATATTTTTAGATTTTATGGAGTCAAAAGGGAAAGTTGGCGGACAACATAAATTCCCACGCGTTTTAAAAGGAAAGATGCTGGACGACTGGAACGCATTTCTTTCCCGTTATAAAATAGCAAACAAAACTACGAACGCTTAATTTCTAAGATGACGGATGCCATTTTTTCAGGAATACTACTGGGCCTGGCATTGGTGTTTTCGGTTGGTCCGGTAATTTTCACCATCATAAAATTGCGGATTAATTACGGACTTGCAGCCGCATTTTATTTTATTGCAGGTGTATGGCTGAGTGATATCATGTGGGTACTTACTGCCAACTTATTTTCTGAAACTTTAGGAGAATTAATTAATTATAAAACCATAATCGGTATTTCGGGAGGTGGACTTTTAATGTCGCTGGGAATTTATTATTTGTTCTTTAAAAAATTTCACACCAAAGAAGAATTAGATAACGGAGTCAAAATAACCAGCACTACGCATCTGCGATTATTTATCACAGGCTTTCTGATAAACACATTAAATCCAGGTGTAATTGCCTTATGGTTTGCTGCAACTACTAAGTCACTTACCAATACTATGGATCAGAAAATTGTGATCTTTACTATTTGTTTATCACTGAATATGTTGGCCGATATTTTAAAAATAAACCTTGCAGGAAAACTCAGAAAAAAATTAACTGACAGAAATATTCGGATCATCAATAAAATTTCGGGATTATTATTTTTGATCTTTGGAACAGCGCTGATCGTTGGCGTGATATACACGAGGAAACCTTCCTGATTTAATAATTTTTGAAGGATGAAAAAGATGATGTGCATACTATTATTAATGACCGTTCAATGGTGTCATGCACAGCCATCTGATATTTTAGTTTTAAAGAGAAAAGGAAAAACAGAAAAAACTTTCTTCGCAGGATCGCAGATCGAATTCAGCACTGTATTTGGTGTGTACAAAAATGCAACGGTAACAAGAATTTATAATGATACTATATTTCTTCAGGAATATGTGATTCAACAATTGCCCACCACATTAGGAACTTACATTACAGATACCGCAGGAAGTTACCGTTACCAGTATCATTATAAAGATATTGCCAACATGGGTGCACAAAAGAAAAAAGGATTCAATCTCTCCGCCAGCGGTGCTTCTTTAATGGGTGGCGGTACCTTATTATTATTGGCAAGTGGCGTTGTATATGTGGCTGACAGAAATAATTTCAGTTGGAAATTAGCTGCGGCTGCAGGCGTATTAACCGGTATCGGATATTTATTGAATAGAAGTGCTGCGCAGGGAATTATAATCGGCAAAAAAGGATATACACTTGAGTATATGGACATGACTCCGTAATGAAAGAAAAAAATACTGATAACAAAACCAAAACTTCAATCGGAAAAAAAATATTCAGGATTTTTACCTGGCTATTTATTTTGCAGTTCGTGTATATTATTATCTGCAAATGGATAAACCCGCCGGTAACTATCACACAAGTGGTGAACGTTGTAAAAGGTAATGGATTTCACAGAGACATGATTGGTTATAACGAAATGGGAGACAATATAAAATTAGCGGTAATAGCAGGAGAAGATCAGTTGTTTCCTGACCATAATGGCTTCGACATAAAGAGTATTAAAAAAGCGATCAAATACAATGAGAAACATCCAAAGAAAATAAAGGGCGCCAGCACGGTCAGTCAGCAGGTTGCAAAAAATGTTTTCCTATGGCAGCATGGCGGTTTTTTCAGAAAAGGCCTTGAAATATATTTCACTTTTATGATCGAAAATATCTGGAATAAAAAAAGAATTTTACAAACGTATCTGAATGTTGCTGAAATGGGACGAGGGATTTACGGAGTGCAGGCTGCCGCAAAAATCTATTTCAATAAAGATGCAAAAAATCTTACCAAGGTAGAAGCCGCACAAATAGCAGCTTGCTTACCCAATCCTAAAAAATATACAGTAAAGCCGTTGAGCAGATATGTATCCATTCGTTCAGCTATTTTAATTCGTCAGATGAATAATCTGCATTCCGATCCGGATGTACAGGAATTGTTACACTGATGTTGTAAAAAATTCGTCAATTAAATTGACAGCGTTTACTGTTCTTGTTTTACCCGTACCAACAATAATTTTAAAAGGAATTTGTTGCTGAACCAGTGTATCTAAATAATGATGATATAATTGTTCCCTTATCTCCGGTTGTGGATATTCTCTGAGTTCGTCTTTTTCCCAGGGAAGATCTGTGTTCATCAAAAGATACAGATCATATTTTCTGTGAACGATCCCATTGAGGATTTTCAGATCACAGGTGTTAAATACAAATTCACTCCATACTTTCATCACCTGCAAATCTGTATCAATGAACAGCATTTCATTTTCTGATAAAGCATATGAAATTTCATCCTCATTTTTAATTTGTCCTTCAGCAATTATCGAAAGATCGTTGTAGGTGTATGCCTTACCGTTGCTCAGCAGATACTCACGGGCATATTCCTTAACCCATACTGTTTTATAATGACGGGCTAACTCCTCACAAATTTTACTTTTTCCTGTAGATTCAGGACCAATGATCACGATCTTCTTTGGCATAACTCATCTTATTTTTCCATGCTACCAGGCCTGCAAATGCAAGTATCAGCAATACAAAATAATACACGCTGGTAAATACGTAATGCTTCACAAAATACAAAGGAATGGATGCAATATTTGTGGCAATCCACCAGTACCAACTTTCCAGTTTTTTTTTGGCCATCAGCCACATTCCTGTGAAAGCTGTTGCACTTGCCAATGCATCAGCCCATGGTATGGCACCCGGATAAAAATTCTTTTTCAGTTCCACCAGTGAAAAATAAATCACCGCATAAAAAACAATAAAAAACAAAATATGTTGAAGCCATTCTTTTGGTGAGGCAGATGTGATGTGCAATATTTTTTGATGTAAAGGATTTTTTTTTGTCCATAAATACCATCCGTAGATACTCATAATTGTATAATATGCATTCACAACGCCTTCGCCGATCAAACCTCCTTTCATACTGATATAAACATAAATTATCGTATTGATCAATCCTACAGGATATACGAGTATATGTTCCTTTTTACTAAACCAAACACTTACAATTCCGGCTGTTACCGCAATAAATTCCAGCAGGCCTGTATGCCTTATATCTGAAAAAAACTGTTGCCATATATCGTAAATACTCATAAGCATTTGGTGCAAAAAAAATGGTAAGCTCTCACTTACCATATTATATTTATTAAAGATAAAATTATTCGGCTTCTGCCACTACTTCTTTCACTTCCGGAATCATTCGCTTCATCATACCTTCAATGCCTGCTTTTAAGGTAATCATAGAAGAAGGGCATCCACTGCAACTTCCCTGTAACATCAGGTTCACTTTTCCTTCTTCATAACTTTTAAACTGAATGGCACCACCATCCATTTCAACGGCCGGCTTTACATAATTCTCCAGTAATTCTTTAATGCGCTTTACCACATCATCATCATCTGCATTCACCTCATTGCTACTTTCCTGTTTCATGGAAGCCACCTCATCTTCATTCACCACAACTTTTCCGCCTTCCAGATAATCTTTTAAAAATTGTTTGATGGTCGGAATTACGTCCTGCCAGTTTTCTGTTTCTGTCGATTTCGTTAACGTAACAAAATTGCTGGCAATAAAAACAGAACGTATAAAAGGAAATGTAAATAATTCCTGCGCCAGCGGCGATGGTTTAGCACTGGCCTCATCCGGGAAATCGATACTTTTTCCCGGGTATAATAATTTATTGGCCACGAATTTCATGGTCTCCGGATTAGGAGTCATTTCTGTATAAATACTAATAACCGGATTGCCTGTTTTAATCATATTTCTGAAATTTTTATCCTTTCGGAATATTACAAAGTTAAAACATCTGAAGGTTTTGCTTTAAGCTTAAAGGTTAAACCATTGTATATTTTCCGATTTCGAAAATTGTGTGGTTCTGTCGTTAAATTATCTAACATTTTATTCAACAATTCTCAGCTTCGCATAATTCAGCATAATTTTTTTCTCACCGTTTATTTCAAATAAAATGGTGGCAATCGGATTATGGGATGAACCTTCCAGCCTGGTTACTTCCCCAAAACCAAATTTCTGATGTTCCACTTTATTTCCTGCCTTTAATTCTGCCAGATCGCTCGGCATAAAATTCTCAGTGGGAACATGTTCTTTCAATGCGGGGCGGGAAGGTGAAGAAGAATAGGCTGTTTTAGCCGGTTGCCTTTCCGGTGCCTGAAATCCACGCTGCATACGGTTGAAAGCATTGCCATTAGAAGATCCCCATCCGGTATTCTGATTATTTCGGGACGCTACACCGGCATAACTCTTATCAACATATATTTCCGGAACCTCTTCTATAAAACGGCTGGGTTCGTTTTGCTGCAACTGACCGAATCGATAACGGGCGTTAGAATAACTGAGATATAAATGCAGACGTGCCCTTGTGATGGCTACATAAAACAATCGGCGTTCTTCTTCCAGTTCTTCCCGCGTGTTGATGCTCATGGCGTTTGGAAAAAGTGTTTCTTCCAGTCCGCCTACAAACACCACCGGAAATTCCAACCCTTTTGCTGCATGAATCGTCATCAGTTTAACAACATCCGTATTTTCTTTATTATCGTCCGCATCTGTTACCAGCGCAATTTGTTGTAAGTAAGTACCCAATCCTTTATCTCCTACTTCACCGTCTTCTAGGTTCATAGGTGTTTCTGTAAATTCTTTTATGGAGTTCAGCAATTCCTGCACGTTCTCATATCTTGCGAGACCTTCTGTAGTTTTATCGTTGAATAATTCTTTTACCATTCCGGTACTTTTTCCTACCAGTACTGCCAGATCATATGCATTGGTTTTCTGTAATTCGCTCTGGAACATTTTGATGGTTGTTACAAATGTATCTATGCATTCGAGTGTGCCGCTTTTAAAACCAAACATAGATGCATTACAAAGAATGTCCCACATCGACTGATTTCTTTCATTGGCAAACAGTACGGATTTATCCACTGTTGTTTTTCCAATTCCGCGAACCGGATAATTGATGATGCGCTTTAAAGCTTCCTCATCTTTCGGATTAACAATCACTCTTAAATACGCTAAAAAATCGCGGATCTCTTTACGCTGGTAAAAACTGATACCTCCGTATATTCTGTAAGCAATTCCCATTCTGCGAAGCGCTTCTTCAAAGCTTCTACTCTGTGCATTTGTACGATATAAAATTGCAAAATCTTTGTTGAAAAAATGATTGCGCAATTTTAATTCCTGTACCGCATCTGCCACCATTTTACCTTCATCATTATCCGTCATCGTTCTCACCAGCCGTATTTTATCACCTTCTACATTATCGGTGAACAATTTTTTTTCTATCTGACCTTTGTTATTGCCGATTATTTCATTGGCAACGTGTATAATATTTTTTGTACTGCGGTAATTCTGTTCCAGTTTAATCACTTCCGTATCATCATAATCTTTCTGAAATTGTAAGATATTCTGAATAGTAGCGCCGCGGAAACTGTAAATACTCTGAGCATCATCTCCCACCACACACACATTTTCATGCATGGCACCCAGTAATTTGATGATCTCATACTGCGCAGGATTGGTATCCTGATACTCATCTATTAATATATATTTAAATTTATGCTGGTATTTACTCAGGGATTCCGGAAAATTTTTAAGCAGCACAAACATTTTAAAAAGCAGATCATCAAAATCCATAGCGCCGTTTTTAAAACAACGCTCACAATAGGCGGCGTAGATTTGCCACATCATCGGCCGGTTGGCTCTTGCATCTTCCTGTTGCAACATGCCATCGTTGGCATAATCTGCCGGGCTTACCAATGCATTTTTTGCCGCAGAAATTCTGTTATAAATTGTATTGGGTTTGTATTGTTTATCATCCAGGTTCAATTCATTGATCACTGTTTTTACTACACTCTTGGCATCGTCGGTATCATAAATTGTAAAATTGCTGGGATATCCCAGTTTTGGCGCTTCGCTTCTTAAAATCCTTGCGAACACACTATGAAAAGTTCCTATATATAAATTACGTGCTTCAGAATTATGTAGATTCTTCTCTACCCTTTCTTTCATTTCTGCCGCCGCCTTATTGGTGAAAGTAAGTGCGAGAATATTGAAAGAATCTATGCCATGTGCAGCCATCAGGTGTGTGATTCTGGTGGTAAGTACCTTGGTTTTTCCGCTGCCTGCTCCTGCAATGATCATAAGCGGACCATCTTTATGTAAAACCGCCTGTAATTGCGGCTCATTCAACCCTTCTAAATATCTAAACATTCTGTAAAGTTACGATGCAGTTTGTTGCTTGAAATTGTTGTGGGGAAATAAATATGGGTATCCGGAAGGTAAAAATTTTGTTTAGGATCTAATACGTTTTTCAAAAATTCACTTTAAATAGCACTATAAAATGTTTACAAATAGACGTAAACATTTATAAGTATTTTTAAACGGCTCTCGTCCGACACCTAAAGATGTCGGACAGGGTAAATTATATCCATATTCCCATTGCCAGTATTTTAAATGCCCTATTAACATTTTTCAGCATTTTTCCACTGCAAAAGAATTTTGTAACTTACACCCTCTAATTCTTACAGATGAAACAGATTGTTCTTTGTGCGCTTTTGGTTTTCGTTTCGATATTTTTTATTTCCTGTGAAAAAAAGAGTGGAATTTCAAATCCGGCAGGCGGTAATTTGCCAAGCAATTATATTTTTATTAACTCCAATGAAGTAACCCCATCTTCTCTAAGAATTATCAGAGGTGGATCTATCACTTTTGTGAATAATGATGACAGCACACACAGTTTCAACAGTTACGATACCAGCTTTTTGAAAACCGGACCAATTGCTCCACATACTTCCTTTGTTTTCAGAAAAGATACAACAGGTGTTTATCCTTATTATTGCGTACAGCATCCCACCGTAACCGGGGTTATCATTATTGAATAATGCAATGCGTCACACAGAATTTTTTAATGCCGACCATTTTGAAAATAATTACTACCGAATAACTCCATCTCCACCACTTTCCTTTTTTATAGATTTTTTCTGGCAGACCAGATTTGAGCATTTGTGGGAGCAACATCCGCAAGGTTTCTCAGACTATCTATTTCCTAACACAGGATACAGTTATCTGGTAAATGCCGGAACACCATTTACGATGCAGATCGGTGAAAATAAATACCAGATTCGTAACGACAGTTTTTTACCAAGACACCAATCTATAGAATGCCACCATCAGCAAAACAATCTTCTCTTCGGAATCAAATTCAGAATTTCACCCGTTGTTTTTGAAAAAAAGGTGAATTTCGCTGAATATAAAAAATCGATGACACCCTTGTCGTACCTGATCGACAAACAAGTGTTGCAATCGATAAAAGAAAATATTTCATTTAAGGAAAGAGTAAAGATCACCGAAGAATATTTTATGCCGATGATCAGTAAAGATGCTAAATTTAAATCAGTTAAAATAGTTTCTTCAATACTCGACCGTTGTATTCATGAAAATAACTTCACACAAAAAATTGAAGATATTTCCAAAGAGTATGCTATTAACACGCGAACATTGCAACGGTATTTCGAACAGTACACCAGCCTTGGTTGCAAAGAGAGCCTTCAGATTCTGCGCTCAAGAAAATGTCTGGAAAGACTTTCCAAAGGCCTGTCAGCAAATTTACAACAGAGGGGATTTTACGATTACAGTCATTTCTATAAATACATGATGCAATTTTTAGGAAAAGAACATATGAAAATACTGGTGGGAAAATTACAAAATCATGAGGGTAATTTGAAATTGACTCAAGTTGAGTAGGGACCTTGGTTGTTCATTATGAAGTATAGATTTAAAATAAAGGCATACCAAACATTTCAGCCTGCGAATAACTATAAAGATGAATGAAGGATAATAAATTTATTTTATCTGCATAATACAATCATATACAAAATCAACATTCAAAGGAATAAACAGTTTCAGATATTTTAGTTTGGGAACTCCTGTAAAATTCCCTCAATTTTGCGAAACATGTTCAGGAACAAAAAAGCAGCCATCGGTTTTATATTCATTACGCTAATGATTGATATTACCGGCTTAGGACTCATCATACCCGTATTGCCGAAGCTCATTCAACAATTGACTAATGGAACTATCAGTGAAGCCTCAAAACTCGGAGGATGGCTTACACTTACGTATGCATTGATGCAATTTTTCTTTGCACCTGTATTGGGTGGCCTCAGTGATAAATTTGGCAGAAGGCCTGTATTGTTATTTTCATTGTTTGGTTTTGGATTGGATTATTTGCTATTGTCATTTGCGCCTACCTTAGGTTGGTTATTTGTAGGACGAGCCATTGCAGGAATTACGGGTGCAAGCATCACAACAGCCTCCGCTTATATTGCTGACATCAGCACCCATGAAAACAGGGCCCAGAATTTTGGAATGATAGGCGCCGCATTTGGTTTGGGATTTATCATCGGTCCGGTATTAGGAGGATTGCTCGGTTCATTTGGGCCCCGTATTCCTTTTATGGCAGCAGCCGCACTTAGTTTTTTGAACTGGTTGTATGGATATTTTATATTGCCGGAGTCTTTATCAAAAGATCATCGCCGTGCATTTGAATGGAAAAGAGCTAATCCTTTTAGTTCTTTAAAAAACCTCAACAAATACCCTGCATTAGGCGGATTGATTTTGTGCTTCATTCTGATCTACATTGCATCGCACGCAGTTCAAAGCAACTGGAGTTTTTTTGCCATTGAAAAGTTAAACTGGAATACAAAGATGATCGGGATTTCGCTCGGTGTTGTAGGTGTATTAGTTGCATTGGTGCAGGGCGGACTGGTACGCGTGATCAATCCAAAGATTGGTAATGAAAACAGTGTTTATGCAGGACTTTTACTATACACATTAGGACTTTTACTTTTTGCATTTGCATTTCCACGTGGATGATGTTTGTATTTTTAATTCCTTATTGCCTGGGTGGAATTGCAGGACCGGCGTTACAATCTATTATCTCCGGAAATGTACCATCAAATGAACAAGGCGAATTGCAAGGTGCATTAACAGGATTGATCAGTCTTACTTCTATTTTTGGACCTCCGTTAATGACTGGTGTATTTTCTTATTTCACAAAGAAAAATGCGCCGGTTCATTTTTCAGGAGCTGCATTTTTATTAGGTTCTTTTTTTATGCTGATCAGTACAGTAGTGGCTTACAGAACTTTTCAGGGAAGAAAAGCCATTGCAAATAATTGATAAATTTTATTGTGTTCCAGATTTTTACACAATATTCTTTAAGCATTTACGCTTATATATCACGCAACAATTGCTGACCGGTTATGAAGAAGGAAACATCCCCAAACAATGCTTCTACAATTCTTTTCCGAAAAAAAAATAAAAGCCTGACAACGCACATGGATTTTTAAAAATCTTTTGTTAGGCACTACAGGACAACGAAGAGCCCCGGTATTGGACGGGGCTCCTTCATTTATAAAAGGTTTAAAGAATATAAATAGCCGCAGCGATCTGACAAATAAAACCAGCGGCTAAGCCTGCATAAATATCTTTCTGAGAATGATCGCTGATGATAAGCCTTGCCGTACAAACTATCCCTGCCAGTAAAATAGCCGCACTAACCGGCCATGACATCTGCAAACTTCCTGATCTTTCTAAAATGATCATAAAAGCTACGAGCCCTCCCATACCTATGGCATGCATGCTGATCTTAAAATAAATATTTGCAATTAATCCTGCAGAAGAAGCTAAAAAAATTCCGAATAAAAAGGAGGTGAGTATAGCTGGATAATGGGTCTGCTGGCGAAAAACTGTAAATGCCCAGAAGAAGAAAATACCGCACGCCATATAAGGAATGATTCGGTCTTTCTGCGTGTGCATAAAAACCGAATCAATAAATCCAACAGCTTTTAATAACAACACACTAATTAAAGGATACATAACTACATTCAATCCAACGATCAAAAGAGTTTGTCTTTTCTCCATCCATGAAAAACCTGTAAAGGCAGTCGGATGCACATATACCAAAAACCAGGTAACATATAATGGGATTAGTAAAGGATGTAAAACATACGATACCAATTTTGAAAAGATGGTGAGCGGCAATGCCTGCTTCCTGACAAGATCCATGTATTATAATATTTTTCTGAGACGTGCCACAGGAATATTTAATTGCTCCCTGTATTTAGCAACGGTTCTTCGTGCAATATTATAACCTTTTTCCTGCAACATTTCTGTTAGCTTTTCATCACTGTAAGGATGTTTTTTGCTTTCGTCTTCTATCAGGCCTGTTAAAATCTTTTTAACCTCCCGTGTACTTACTTCTTCTCCGCTATCAGTCTGTAAACTTTCACTGAAGAAAAATTTCAATCTGTACGTTCCAAATTCCGTTTGAACAAATTTGCTGTTGGCAACACGGCTGACTGTAGAAATATCAAGATTAGTCCTTTCTGCTATGTCTTTTAAGATCATCGGACGAAGGTCCGTTTCATCGCCCGTTAAAAAGAATTCATGCTGGTAATTCATGATGGCCTCCATGGTATTCATCAATGTATTCTGGCGTTGTTTGATGGCATCAATGAACCACTTCGCAGAATCTATTTTTTGTTTGATAAATAATACAGCTTCTTTCTGGCGTTTATCTTTTTTAGTGCCTTTATCGTAATCTTTCAGCATGTCGCGGTAACCTTCACTGATGCGAAGATCTGGTGCATTTTTGCTATTGAGTGTCAGCTCCAGTTTGCCGTTACTGTTTACAATAAAAAAATCGGGGATTACATAATTTTCTCCTTTATTCTGATCTCCAACATTTCCACCCGGCTTAGGATTTAATTTTACAATTTGCGAAATAATATCACGTAATTGTTCATCATTCAGATCCAGTCCACGCTGAATTTTCTCGTAATGCTTTTTTGTAAATTCATCAAAGTATTTATCGATTACCCTGATGGCAATATCAACATTTTGCTGCTGATCTCTTTTACGGGTTAATTGTAACAACAGGCATTCCTGTAAATTTCTTGCACCCACTCCCGGCGGATCAAACTGCTGTATCTGATGAATGATAGAATTAATTTCTTCTTCATCTGTATCTACATTTTGTCGAAAGGCAAGATCATCAATGATTGATGAAACTTCGCGGCGAAGGTATCCGTCATCATCCAGGCTTCCTACTATTTGTTCGGCGATCTTTTGCTGATGAGACGATAATTTTAATAAGCCCAGTTGCTGTAACATTAATTCATTAAAACTCGTTTCCACCTTGTGCGGAATCACCCGGTTATCATCGATCTCCGGATAATTATCATCACGCAGTTTATAATCTCCGATATCATCATCCCCTTCATGCACGTAATCGTTGATATCAAAATTTTCATAATCTTCGGCACTGCCATCCTTTTCAAAATCTTCGCTGTCGTCTGCGAATTCATCTTTGTTTTCAAATTCATCATCGTGCCCTTCCTCTAACTGTTCCAGAGCAGGATTCTCCTCTATTTCCTCTTTGATTCTTTCATCCAGTATTGCCGTGGGAACCTGCAGCAATTTCATTAACTGGATTTGTTGCGGCGATAATTTCTGAAGTAATTTTTGCTGGAGACTTTGGTGAAGTGCCATAACTAAAAATTTTAACCGGACATATCCGGGTTTGAGTAGTAAATTTACAAAGTGCATTGTGTAAAACCTCATATCAAAGCAACTTTTTTTATCATTTGCATGATTTTTGCTGTATTAATATCAAATGCTCAATTTTACAGGGATACTAATGCCCTGAAACGCTTACCTGTAAAGGATTTCAGCCATTTAAAGCATCACTCATACCTGCCATTCCCATCACTCATTCCGGGGAATTTTTATACAGAAAACTTTGGATTTATGTGTAAACAGGAAAAAAAGTTTGAAAAATTTTCAAGAATACCTTTCCGTTTCAGATTAGGAAGTGTTTCAGCAACAGACCGGTTGGAGGGAAAGCGTTTACCGTTAACGTTATTGCCATAAACAGCAGTAAGATCTAGTTTTCAGAACTGCGAATTTTATCAAGCAGTTTATTCAATGTTTTGATTTCAGACTCGTTAAGGTTCCCGAATATGCTGTCCATTTCAGGTTCATACTGGTCGAGGTTAGCGAGAAGTTTTTTTCCTTTATCGGAAATGGAAACATCTACCAGACGTTTATCATCAGGACAGACATTTTTTTTGACCAGGCCTTTTAAAACAAGCCGGTCTACAATTCGGCTGGTATCACTCATCTTATCAAGCATACGTTGCCTGATCTGTAAGGTGGAAATAGGTTTTCCGGCTCCCCTTAAAATTCTTAAAATATTAAATTGCTGTGCGGTAATATCTTCTTTATCGAAGATGAATTTTACTTTTTCATTCATCCAGTTAAAAGTGTAAATCAGGTTCACAATTCCCCTCTGGTAATTATTCCGGAATTTCGACTGGTTGATATCTTTTTCTAAACTCATTTCATCTCTTTGGCACAAAGTAAAAAAAGCCTGCCAATTATATGGCAGACTTTAAATGATTCTTATTAATAATTGTAATAAAATTTCTCTTCTACAATTTTTCCGTCTTTCCAGCGCTGAACAGACACTTGTTTATAATTACGTACACCATAATCTTTGTGGGTGTAATCAAACCACCATTCAATTACCGCTATTCCGTCGCTGATAATAGTATTCAGAATTTTTGCACCGCGGAATTCCGTTAATCCATTTACGAAAGCTTCTTCATAAGTACGGTTTTCTTCTTTTCCTTTTCTGGCGGGATAATCGTTATCCTGCATTACTACATCATCTGCATAAAATTTTTCAAAAGCATCGAGAATTTTCCCTTCGAGGATCATATTATTTAATTCCTCAACTAATGTTTTAATGTCTTGCATAATTTTTGTTTAATGCAAAGTTAATGTTTAAACATTGAATAATGGAATTTTTTTATACATTCATTTTGGAATCGTGATCCTGATGCAGGTTTTCTGTAAACTCATTCATATAAATTTTTACCATGATCAGGAAATAGCTTACCAGCAAGGGACCAAATATCAAACCCATAAATCCAAATAAACCGAGGCCCACAATTACGCCTAACACAGTAACCATAGGATGAACGTTACCGAGTTTTTTCATCAGACCCAGCCTCGTGATATAATCTACATTGCCTGTTACCACAACACTGTAAATGGCCAGCCCGGTTGCCATTAAATTATGGCCGGAAGTATAAGTGTAAATTACCAGGGGCATCCAAATGATCATTGTTCCAACGATTGGGAAAAATGCAAAAACGCCTGTTACAAAACCCCATAATCCCCACTCTTCCACTCCAAATATCCAATATCCCAATGCAGCAAATATTCCCTGCACGATTGATATGATCGGAATTCCTAGCGCATTGGCCCGGACCATAACTTTTGTTTCTTTCGCAAGTTTATCTACGTTACCGGATTTGAACGGAATAAATCCGGTGATATATTTTTCAATTTCCCGGCCATTTACCAGTAGATAATAGAGTAAAAAGAAAAGCATAATGAGATTGGTGAGTACAGTGGCCGTGCTATTAAGCAGTTTGGGAACCAATGCTGTTACTTTTTGAGAGATCGATCTGGCACTGTCTTCTGTAAGTATCTGAAAACCCGTTTTAGCGGTGATCTTATCAGAAAAAACTTTTAATCCTTCAATAATTTTTTCCTGGTTATTGATCAACTCATTAATCTTTGGGGAAATGAGCTGAATAGAAAAATATACAGGGGTTGCAATGATAATGAGATACGCTAAAATGAATAATAAAGCAGTGCCGCCTTTCTTCCATTTCTTCTGATAAATAAGCCTGAAATATAAATTACGGCTCATGATGTATAAAGTAATTCCGCCGAGTACACCCGGAAGAAAAACATACAATTGTTTTATCATCAGATAAGCCAGCAGGATAATGAGCAATAGCAACAATACCTGACGTACCCGCTCATTGAATAACTTTTGTGCGTCCATTGTAGATGTTATTTCCAGACAGAAACACCTTCACTGCAATTGGAGCAGATATCGATATTTTGCCTGCTGTTCATTAATTGGTGCCGGAATTGTTTGTAGTTATCGTTAAACCAGACTTCTTTAAATGATTGCATTTTCAGATTTCCCAAACGGTGCATGGCATCTTTATCAAAACAGCAGGGAACAACAAGGCCATCAAATGTGATAACATTGGCATGCCATAATTTCCAGCAACGGTTGGCCAGTTTGTTCTTTGCAACATATGTACCATCTGCCTGTTTACGATAACGGCTATACTGAATATTTTCAGGAATCAACTGATTAGGATCATTCACATAATCATAAACCTGTGCAGTTTTAAAACGTACTTCATCCACACCAATTTCTTTCGCCAGCTTTTTTACATCGTCTATCTGGTGTTCGTTGGGCTTTACCACCAGAAACTGAAAAAACACAAATGGCTTTTTACTGTTCAATTGTTTTTTCCACTTTACTATGTTGCGGGCACCTTCTATAACTTTTTCCAGATTGCCACCCACACGATAACTGCTGTATACATCCTGTGTTGTTCCGTCAATGGAAATGATGAGTCTGTCAAGACCACTCTCTACTGTTTTCTTAGCAATCTCGTCAGTTAAATAATGAGCGTTGGTGGAAGTGGCTGTATAAATTTTCTTTGACGATGCATAAGAGACCATATCCAAAAAACTTTTATTCAAATACGGTTCACCCTGAAAATAAAAAGTGAGATATAATAATTCCTTTTGAATCTCATCAATTGTTTTTTTAAAAAAATCTTTTTCAAGCATGCCGGTATCCCGGGAGAAGGCCCGTAATCCACTAGGGCATTCAGGACATCTGAGATTACAACTGGTTGTAGGTTCAAATGAGATGGCTATTGGTAATCCCCATTGTATCGGTTTTTTAAATATTCTGCTCGCATAAAAGCCCGACAATAATTTAATGCCATTCCACAACCTTAGCGGTGTGAGTTTTCCAAGTAGATTAGCTGTATCATTCCAATTGAAAGATGGCATGCAGCAAAGATAGACTAATGCTACAAAAGCGATTTATGGAGGTTTCCTTATAGCATAATTTTATAAAGATTAATTTTGATACGACCCCTTCAGGGTCGAATTCGTATTTAGCTATGATGTTATAAATATGAAATCCCTTTGGGATTAAGAAGATTTATAGATAATAAAATTGTTGAAATCAACTAAAATAAAACATATTCCAGCCTTTTCACATCTCTCCAGAACGAATTGTTGAATTTTGATACGACCTCTCCAGAGGCGAATTCGAATTTAGCTATTGATGTAACAAATATGAATTCCTTTGGAATAAAGATGATGTAGAGATAATAAAATTGTTGAAATCCCTTATTAATAAAACAGATGCCAGCCGCATCACATCTTTCCAGAACGAATTGTTGGATTTAAATAATCCTGGGAGGGTTGATTCGTATTAAACTATTGTTGTAACAAAATTGAATTCCTTCGGGATAAGAAAACGTTGTTAATTGTACAATGGTAAAATCTCTTAAGAATTAAAAAGATGTAGGTATAATAAAATTGTGGAAATCACCTAATTAATACACCAGATACCAACGGTAACCCAGATGCCAACGGCATCACATCTTTCCAGACCGAATTGTTGGATTTGAACACGATCCCGACAGAATCTAATTCGTGTTTAGCTATAATGCATAAATTAATGATGTGCAGAGAACAGTGATATTTTCTAATCAGTAGATACCAGCGGCATCTCATTTTTATAACCCGAATAAAAATCATTGGTTTTATTTATGGGCATATCATAAAACACGAGTGTTCCATTTACAAATTGTTCGTAGTTATGATAAATAACATTAAGTGTAATAAAATTCATTACATATGCTAACGTTTCCTGCGGTACATATTTTTTAATATCCCAAAAAGTCGGGTTTTCCAAGCCGGTTTTTTTCATGGCATTCCACACGTTTCCCACGCCCCAATTATAGCTTGCCGCAATAAGTAACCAATTATTGTTAAGGTTGCGTGATCTGTCCTTTAAATATCGAGCTGCAGCATTTGTGGATTTTAAAAAGACTGTTCTTTCATCAACGATTTTTCTATGGGCTAAGTTCTTTACCTCTGGCTTTTTCTTTTTGACTTTCGATTTTAATGTTGTTGCAGATTCGTCGATTTTCAAACCGTATTCTTTTGCAACAGGATTCATGAACTGCCAGAATCCCACCGCTCCTGCTTTTGAAACAGCTTTCGGTTCAAACGCACTTTCCAATGCCATCAGCACCCAAAACTCTTCCGGAACGCCCTCCTTTTTTAATACCGCAGAAACTTTTGGATAATATTTTCTGCCTTTGTTAAACATGCGGATAATATAATTTTTTCTGGCTGCTGAAAACCGGGCAATATAATCTATGGCTTTGTCTTCATTTCCACAAAGCATTTCAGGGAAAACAATATTGGCGCAAATCATTTCAGGCGCTTGATTCTCCTCTTTACAGGTATCAGTTAATCCCGCATACGAGGCGTTAATGTAGAAGATGAATGCTAAGAATAGGCAAATTTTCATGTACAATTTCTTATTATTACAAAATGATACAGCTTCGCCAATATTCTCAGCGAACACATCCCTTAAACGTCGATGGAAGAATCTTATTGCCTTGTATATTAAAGCCAATTAAAATATTAATTGTACTCACGTTTATACTGTTCAACATTTCATCATCAGCACAACATAAAGCGTGGAAAGGCAATAATGATATAGCAGAAATGGAAGGTGCTGCACGTACCTCCTATTTTTCAAGCGGAACCAGAACTGCAGCATCAACAAATTTCAACATTCACTATATGCGATGTGTATGGCAGGTTGACCCAGCTATAAGATCAATCGCAGGGGCTGTAACGTTTTACTATACCGTAACAAATAATTCAGATGCTATCACGCTTGATCTAAAATCGCCACTAATTACTGACAGCATTATTCAACGAAACACCCGCTTATCATTTACACAATCACCAGATATTGTAACGATAAATTTTTCTTCTGCCATTCCTGCAGGCACAACGGATTCTCTAACTATTTTTTATCATGGCGTTCCTCCCAATACCGGTTTCGGCAGTTTTATTAATACCACGCACGCAGGTGTACCGGTTATGTGGACATTAAGCGAACCTTATGGTGCCCGTGACTGGTTTCCCTGCAAAAATGGTTTGGATAACAAAACAGATTCAATCGATATTTATATTATCCATCCATCTGCTTACAAAGCAGCCAGCAATGGTTTATTGCAATATGAACAACCTTATGATGCAGGCAGAACGATTACTTTCTGGAAACATCGATATCCTATCGCCACTTATCTCATCTGCTTTGCAGTTACAAATTATGATGTATTCGGCAATACGGTACAGTTGATAAACCGTCAGATGCCAATGGTCACCTATTGTTATCCTGAAAGCCGGGTTATGTTCGAAAATAATACTGCACAAGTATTAGATGCTTTGCAATTATTTGACAGAACATTTGGCGAATATCCTTTCAAAAAAGAAAAGTACGGCCATGTACAATTTGGCTGGGGCGGCGGAATGGAGCATCAGACTTCTACCTTTATTGTAACACCAGACGAAGGTTTGATGGCACACGAACTGGCGCATCAATGGTTTGGCGACAAAATCACTTGTGCTATCTGGGAAGATATTTGGCTGAATGAAGGATTTGCTACGCATCTCGCAGCCTATTATATGGAGAAAAAATATCCCGCCAATATTCTTGCCAACAGAAGATCTGTTATTAACAATATTACTTCTCAACCCGGCGGATCTGTCAAAGTAAATGATACTACAAGTGTGAGCAGAATATTCAGCGGCCGGTTATCCTATAACAAAGGCTCCTATCTTATATACATGCTACGATTGAAACTGGGCGACAGTGCTTTTTTCAGAGGTATCAGAAATTATCAGTCTGATCCTGCATTAACATATGGCTTTGCCAGAACTACCGATCTTAAAAGAAATTTAGAAAATGTAAGCGGACAATCACTCACCCAATTTTTTCAGCAATGGTTTGAGGGAGAAGGATTTCCTTCCTATACTGTTCAGTGGAATTCATTCGGCAGCAGCCGTGTACGGATCAAATTAAATCAAACCACCTCACATCCATCCGTTTCATTTTTTGCTATGCCTGTTCCTTTACTTTTTAAAAATGCTAATCAGCAAAAATTAATTACGGTACATAATAACAGCAATGGAGAAATTTTTATGGAAAATATCGGATTTATACCAGATACAGTTATGGTGGATCCCGAACTATGGCTAATCAGCAAAAACAATACTACAATAAAAACAACAGCAGAACCGGGCATTGCCGAAATAAGCATTTTCCCTAATCCACTTTCAGATCCTGCAAAAATTTTGATTCAGGATATGAATGCAAATAGTGCACTACTTCTGCTCTACAATGCAGCGGGACAAAAAGTTATTCAAAAAAATATTCCGCTTGTAAATGGATATGCTGAATATTACCTTCCATTGTATAATCTGGCAAAAGGAGTATATCATATCAGTATTGTGAGCGGCAGTTTCCGATATGCAAAACAATTTATCCGTTGATGTGTTATGGCTAAGACGAAGCGGAGAGGAAAACGGAAAAGTATCTGGAAACCTTTATTGATAACAGCCTTGTCGCTGGTTTTACTTTCCGTTATTTTTTATTATTCGAAATTTTATAAATCACCATCGTTTGCACATTATGCTGGATTTGGAATTGACCTTCCCGTGAATTATGTCATTCATGGAATTGATGTAAGTCGGTATCAGGGAAAAATATCCTGGGATCTTGTAAAAAATATGCAGGAAAATGAAGTGAAAATCGGCTTTGCCTTTATAAAAGCAACTGAAGGTATTAATAATACAGATCCAGAATTTAAACGCAACTGGCGGGAAGCTAAAAGGTCGGGTATTATCAGAGGCGCTTATCATTTTTTTCTTTCCTCTAAAAGTGGAAAAAGCCAGGCAGAACAATTTATTGATAAAGTAAAAATCTCTGGCAATGATCTTCCACCTGTGCTGGATGTAGAAGGCAATTTTGGTGCATCCGTTTTAACGGTGAGAAAAAATGTTGCCGAATGGTTAGATGCTGTCGAATTATATTACCGCGTGAAACCGATCATCTATACTAATATTGATTTTTATAACCTATATCTGGCCGGTGCGTTTGATGATTATCCTTTATGGATCGCTCATTATAAAGTGAAGGATCAGCCTCGAATTCAGCGCTCGTGGTCGTTCTGGCAACACAACGAAACGGGCAGGGTAAATGGAATCGATAATTATGTAGACTTCAACGTTTTTAACGGAGACAGTACAGCGTTCTTTAAATTATTATTGCAATAAATTTTGTATGGACAGAGACAGTGATCCTAAATTATTTTTGATAATGATTGTACAAACCATTTCCACTGTATTGTTGTGGATGATGATCAATGTACTGATAGGAATATATTTCGATCTGGGATTTTTTGAAGGCTCGCCCAGCTGGAAAAACATCGTGTATTACATTTGCTTTCTCACCTCTTTATTTTTTCTCATCAGATATATCCGGAAAAAATGGAATTTTTAATTAACTGCTGTGATCTGAGACGATCACCCATTTCTGTTTAATTTTTTTAAATAACAAGGTAAAATGACCGCCAAGATCTCCTTTACTTTCCGATCTTTTCAAATGCCATTTGCCCGTAACATAAAAATATAGAACCGACAAACGTTTTACCTCAATTAATTCGAAGTTGAGAATGCCCATTGACTCTTTATCCGGATAACTTTTTTTATAATTTTCAAGCGTGGGTTTCCATCCATACGTAACGCCTGATTTTCCAATAAATTTTAGTGAATCACTTTTCCAGTAAGTACTCATGAACGTTTCAAGATCGCCTTTATTCCATGCATCCATCTGAACGGAAAGTGCATTTCGGATAACTTGTTCATCTTTATTTTGTGCATGTGTATTTTGTAAGAACAATAGAGATGCAAGCAGGAAAATAAATTTCATGTGAAAGTGATTAGGCTATTAAGATAAAGAAAAATTTAATGCTGATGATGTGTGGAACTGCATTTGCTCTTCGTGCATAAACGGTAATTCATAAAATGTGCGCTGATGATGCAGATCACCGCAATTGCCAAAAACATAAATTCAGGATGCATGAATTGTTTGATCACCAGAAAGATGGCCCCGATACTAAAAAATACAATCGGTAAAATTTGCCGGTGATGTGTTCTGTATCCATGAGAAAGTGAATAAACGCCCACTGAAATCGCTATCATTATCATCAGCCATTCAAAAAAAGAATTGTGTATGATATTGATGCCAAATAATGGAAGGCTAGATAACAGCAACGGAAGCAGGGCGCAATGGATGGCACATATTATTGATGTGGCAATTCCTAATCCGTCCCAGTTCAGTTTTAACTTCATACTATTGCAAATATAAAAAGCATTTGCAATATTGTTGCAAATGTTTTTTAAACCTGGTTTTATAATTTGGATTGATACTACCTTTGCAAAATAATTGTTCATATGAAGCAAAAGCTGCTCATCTATATCGGATTTTTTGTTTTGCTTGCGGGTGTTTTTTTATTTTTTGTATTCAGGGATTATGATTTTTCAAAATCTAAACTCACCGTTATCAATCCTTATGTTCCGGATTTTTCATTTGTAAATTATGACGGAAGTTCGTTCAGTAATGATGCGTTGGAAGACAAAGTGTATGTTGCTGAATATTTTTTTACAACATGCAAAGGCATCTGTCCTAAAATGAATGCAAATATGCGCCGGGTTTTTAATCAATATAAAGATGAGCAGGGTTTTGCCATTGTTTCCCATACCTGCCAACCGGAAGTAGACAGCCTGCCTTTATTAAAATCATACGCCGCCACAATGATCAATGGAAAACTGAATTACAGTAATGGAAGCTATTCTGTTTCCAAACCCACAGATTCAGTGCTTGCTGTTCCCAAAACAAATTGGTTTTTTGTTACCGGTGAAAAAACGGAATTATACAAAATGGCAAGACAGGGATATATGATTGACAACGGCAATCCGGATACGTTGCAAAATATAAAAGATCAGTTTATACATACACAATTTTTTGCGTTGGTTGATAAAAACCGCAGAGTAAGAGGGATTTATGATGGGCTGAAAGAAAAAGAAATTGAAAAACTACTGGCTGATATTGAAAGTCTTCTGAAAGAAAAAATAAGCACAAAAAGATTTATGAACGGATTTGGAAACAATCCTAATTAATATGGCTGATAATCTCGATATTTTAAAAAAGAATGGCCTTAGCGTTACTGAAGGCAGAAAGAAAATACTGGAACTTTTTTTAGATAATGAAGGTGCGCTTGCGCATGCTGATATAGAAAAACAAACAGATGCCGCATTCGACAGAGTAACGGTGTACAGAACATTACAAACCTTTGTAGATAAGGGCATCATCCATCAAATCCCCACTACGGATAATTCCATATTGTATGCATTATGCAAACACAATTGTGAGCAGGGACATCATCATGATAATCATGTGCATTTTATCTGCATAGCCTGCAACAAAACTATTTGTCTGGATGAAGTGACCGTACCGGATGTAAAACTTCCCAAAGGTTTTAAGCCTGTGCAATCAGCCATGGTGGTAACGGGAAAATGTAATGACTGCAAATAATTACAGTAACTGATCCATTTCCTTATTTACAAAATCCATCAGCACCTTAATTTTTTCAGGAGAAAAATCAAATTCAAGTCCAGCAGTTTTATATAATTGCGGAAGTGTTTCCGTACCACCGAGACTTAAAGCATTACAATAATTCTGCAACGCTTTTACTTTATCATTTTTGTATTGCATCCACATGCCCACTGCGCCTAATTGTGCAATACCATATTCGATATAATAAAAAGGAACTTCAAATAAATGCAATTGTCGCTGCCATGCATTGGCCCGGTAGTTTTCAAGTGCTGAATAATCAATCACACCTTCTGTAAATTCCGCCAGAATATCTACCCATGCAGCGGTTCGCGCTTCATGCGTATGAAGAGGATGGGCATACACCCAATGCTGAAATTTATCTATGATGGCAATCCAGGGAAAAATGGTGATGACTCTTTCGAGCTGATGAATTTTTGCACGTTTCAGGTCATCGGCATCTTTAAAGAAAGTTTCCCAGTGATCCATACTGAAAAGTTCCATTGCCATCGACGCTACTTCTGCAATTTCCATCGGATATTCCTTAAATCCGGATAGTTCCAGATGATGGGCTAAAAAGGAATGGACTGCATGCCCGCCTTCATGAACCATTGTAGTAACATCATGCATTTGCCCTGCCGCATTCATAAAAATAAAAGGAGCGCCAGATTCAGCAAGCGGGCAATTGTAACCTCCCGGGGCTTTGCCCTTGCGACTTTCAAGATCAAGATGATTCATATGCTGCATTTGCTGCAGGCAATCCCCAAAAAATGGCCGCAACCTTGTAAAACAATCAATGG
>JANOAO010000055.1:0-14524 GCA_031411115.1 Bacteroidota bacterium | reverse complement strand
TTGCAACAGGTAGTCAAGGTAACGGCTTATAGGAAGATTGGTGATTGCAAAAAGATTATTAAAAACAATATTGAAATCTTTTTTCAGTGATTGCTTGAATTCCAGTTCAAGGCCTGTTTGGGCAGGAGGTAAAAAAGCACCGGCAGGATTGTAAACTAAATTTAAAAGTAAACCGGAATCCTCCACACCATAACCTACTTTGTTCAATGCCTTTAAAGCTGTAATGGAATCTTCGAATACACCATCGCCACGCTGCCGGTCAGTTCTGTCTTTGCTGTAAAAGGGTAATGAGGAAACCACTTCAACTCCATGCAGTTTAAAAAATTCAGGGAGGTCATAATACTTTTTATTTGCCCTGATGATCGTGAGGTTGCAGCGTACTATGATATGAATGCTTTCATTTGCTGCTTTGAGCTGTTCCACGAACCATCGAAAGTCAGGATTCATTTCCGGGGCTCCGCCTGTTAGGTCAACAGTTTTTAAAGAAGGATTATTTTTTACCACGTCTATGCATTGCTGCATAGTAAGCTGAGTCATGATCTCTTTCCGGTCGGGCCCGGCATCCACATGGCAATGCCTGCAAACCTGGTTGCACATTTTACCAACGTTGATCTGCAATATTTCCACCTGCGTGGCTTTAAGCGGATAAAGGCCAGACTCCTCCAGTTTTTGCTGGAAAGGTATGATGCGATAAAGGTCTTCGCTATGTGTTCCCTGCTCCAATACCAGCAATTGCTCCTCTACATCGGACAGTTTATTATGTTCTGCTTTTAATGATTTCATCATGCCGTTTTACATAGCGATTTCTTTTACCTTATTCATCATTTGTACACCGTGTACCAATGCTGCTCCGCCTTTAATAGCTGCTGCAATGTGCACGGCTTCCATCATCTGCGCTTCGCTATATCCTTTTTCGTAAGCATCACTGCTGTAGGCATCAATGCAGTATGGGCATTGTACAGCATGCGCCACAGCAAGTGCAATAAGGGATTTTTCTTTTGCAGTGAGTGCACCGTCTGCAAATGCAGCACCATACCAGCCGAAAAATTTATCAGCTAACTCTTTTTGATATTCTCCGATATTGCCGAATTTAGCCAGGTCTTCCGCGTTGTAATAATGATTTGCCATAAATTAATTTTTATAATTATTTAAATAGAGGTTCCAGTCATATTTTTTAAAAGATATAGAAGGTTGTTTTTCCTCAGGCACTATTTTATATTTTTTGACGAGTTGAAGCATGTTCTTTTTTCCTTTAAAATCCCGCCGGAACCAACTCATGATGGCAGGGAGTTTCAGGGAATTCTTAGCGGGTTCATATTCAGCTTCTCCTACAAGATAAGCCCCGGTTGCGATTTCAAGCTGTGTGTCTAAAGCTGAAGGATTATAGAATGCAATGGGGGGACAGCTTTTGGCACCACAGTTCAGCGCAAAGTGTATGCGGTAATCAAGCTGTTCGATCCGCAGTGATTTCATGGTTCGGGAAGGGAATATTTTGTTGAGATAGCCCAGGCTCCATTTGATCTTTGAACGACGCAGGATATCATGTTCAATTTCATCGAGGCTGAACATCTTTCCGGCGATGGCTATTTGTTTCATTTTAAAAAACGTATTTCTGTTTTTATATTTACTCGGATCTTTTCTCAGCAATAGTTGTGTGAAGCCGTTGTAAATGTTGATCCAAAAAGCTTTCTTATCATCATCATTCTTCAGGTCATTTCGCAAAGCATTGAAATCCATGTTGGCCAATTTCGATTCCATTGCTTCGGTTTCATTACCCGTTTTGGAAGCGTAGATAAACTCAGCAGACAATTCTACTGCCGGGTTTCTGACGGTGGTTTCAATTACTGACATGTTATTTTTCAGTGAAGGTGTGTCTTTTGCGATTCCGGTATTTTCCAATGCTGGTTTTTGAGCAAGCCAACCTGTTATTTTCTCTTCCGTGATGGCAGATGCTTCTGTAATGGCAATAATTTGATTATTGCTGTTTACAACCACGGTGTATGGATAAGAAGGCGGTTGAAATAAGTTATTTACAGTATTACCTTCATCTGCTATAACAGGAAATGTAAGATCTTTATGCGCTGAAATAAATTTATTTAAATGTTCTTTTTTTTCTGTGGATATAAGGATCACAGCTATGCGGGAAAGGTTTTTTTTCTGTATACTGTTAAGAACGGGAAGTGCTTTTATACAAGGTATACACCATGTACCAAAAAAATCGATGATGGTAATATCTTTTTTCAGGCCGCTGAATGATCCTGTTTTTGCGGGGCTGTTCAGTATGTGCACAGCTTTAAAATCCTGTATTACATCTCCCTCTTTATAAGCCCCCTGGCCCAAAGCAATAAAAAAGCAGAACAGGGAAATAAATGAAAGTAATGACTTCATACTGTGGTAATGAGGCTAACTCGTGTTTGTAAAATACGAAAAAGGAAATAACAGGGTTTTTATGCCTGACGTATATTGCCAAATGGAAAATATGCTGCAAAAAATTGATGAAACTGCTGCGTTCCTCGTAGCAAGGGGATTTTTCGGTGCTGAAACCGCCGTGGTTCTTGGAACTGGGTTGGGATCGCTCGTAGACCACATGACCATTGAGCAAACATTACCGTATCAAAGTATCCCTAATTTCCCGGTTGCAACAGTTGAATTTCACAAAGGTCAGTTGATACTAGGTACGATCGCCGGTAAAAAATTGATGGTTATGCAGGGCCGCTTTCATTTTTATGAGGGCTACAATATGCAGCAAATCACCTTCCCGGTAAGGGTATTAAAAAATCTTGGTATTAAGTATCTTCTTCTGAGCAATGCAGCAGGTGGCATGAACCCGTTATATAAAAAAGGCGACCTTGTTTTGATCGGCGACCATATAAATATGTTGCCGGAGAACCCCCTTCGTGGACTTAATGATCCTGCATTTGGAAACCGCTTCGTTGATATGAGCCAGCCATACAGCAGTTATCTTAATACATCATTGCTTGACGTTTCCAGGACCATGGATATTGACCTTAAAAAAGGTGTATATGCTTCCGTGCCCGGCCCTAATTTGGAAACCCGGGCAGAGTACCGGCACCTTCGGTTAATCGGCGCTGATATGGTTGGAATGAGTACGGTTCCGGAAGTGATTGTTGCCGGCCATATAGGCCTGAAATGTGCGGCCGTAAGCATCATTACAGATGAATGCGATCCTGATCATTTGCAACCGGTAGACATCAGCGAGATCATTGCTGTTGCCGGAAAAGCAGACGTAATATTGAGTGAGCTTTTTAAAAGAACTATTGCCGCTCTTTCTTAAAAAAAGGTTAGACCTATGCGGGCCTTGTTATAATCTAAGAAATGTAAAATCCGGTGTCTGCGACAAATATCATCCAATGCAAAAAGAGGTAAAAGATTTATAAAACTGATGTCGCCGATTTTGTGGCCTCGCCAGGAATCGAACCTGGATCTGGAGCTTCGGAAACTCTTATACTATCCATTGTACTACGAGGCCTTTATTTGTTTTGTGTTGTAAGTTTTGAATAATTAAACACCTGCATTTCATTCAACACTCAACGCTTATCACAATAGTTTATTTTCCGAAATCCTGAATATTGGTTCCGAAAATTTTCACGGCAATAGCCAGTAAAATAACTCCAAAGAACTTTCTTAACACTAATAAACCTGCAGGACCTAATGCTTTCTCAATCCATTTGAGGCTGTTAAGGACGGCAAAAATAACAATACAGTTGATTAAAATGCCAATCAAAATATTTACATCATCAAAATTGGCTTTTAAAGATATGATGGTAGTCAATGTTCCGGATCCTGCAATGAGCGGAAACGCAATAGGCACTATACTTCCACTGCGTGCATTAGAATCACTTTTAAAAAATTCCACTCCTAAAACCATCTCCAAAGCAATAATAAAAATTACAATACTGCCGGCCACTGCAAATGATTTTACATCAAGTCCCATAAAATGAAGAAAGTCCTGACCAACAAATAAAAATCCTACCATCAAAATTGCAGAAGCGAAAGTTGACTGAACGGTTTTGATCTCACCTCCCATTTTCGATTTCAAAGAAATAAGTACCGGTGCTGAACCCAACATATCAATCACAGCAAATAAAGTAAAGGTGATGGTTAAAATTTCCCGAAATGATATGGTTCCGAAATCTCCCATAACACAAATATACGTTTCCGTTTTCTGATGATAAATGAAGACTAATCGTCATAAAAAAAAACGCCATGTATAACAGAGCGTTTTTGAAAGATATAATGTATGCGTTATAAATTGAAAACCAAACCACCATGAATATTAAATCTCCTGGTGTTAAAACCCGGTTGATCTGTATATTTCACATCTGTTATATTCTGTAAGTCGGCAAACAATCGAATCTGCTTTTTTAAATTATATGATACGTATGCATTGAACACTGTATAACCATTTACTTTTAAAGCGTCAGCAAGATATTGCGGTTCATAAAAAGATGACACCATTCTTGAGCTCACAGCCAGTAAAAATTTTTCTGTGGCCTGATAAGCCACACGTGCATTCAATATGTGCCTGGGCCTTCTGTATAAATTGTAAAACGAAGAATCTTTTCCGGCATCAGTTACCGTCTCCAGGTGACCGTATGTGTACGCGTAATTAACTGATACGGTTAAGGCCTTCACCGGTTTTACGGTAAGTTCGAATTCAACACCATGATCTTTTTGCCTATCATAGTTTATATAGTTACTGATGTAAGTTGTATAGTCTGTATAAAATGCGAATACATCTTTAATATCTCTTTTAAAAGCTACTATTCTTGCATTCACTTTCTTTGACTGATACTGTATGCCAGCTTCATAATTAACGGAGCTTTCAGGCTTTAAATTTTTATTACCATATTCACTGAACAACTGGTATAAAGACGGAACACGATAAGCAGATGAAACATTTGCAAATATTTTATACTTCCCCAGCAAATAAGCAGGATTTACAGAGTAGGTGTACACATTGCCGTACACAGAGTGGTGATTAAATCTTCCGCCAATACCTATTGAAAAATGCTTTTGATCATTATATAAAAAGGATCCGTAAATGCTATACTGATTCGTGGATGCGGTGTCACGATTCAAAGGCAGACTGGAAAAATCTCCCAGATCTTTTATAACATACTCATACGTTTGAGACGTATTATTTTGACGGTAATCTATTCCCGTAACCAAATTTATTTTGGAATTAATTTTAAAGTTTCCGAACAATTCCGCATAGTGAGAACGCCCGTAATATTTTCCATCCTGGTAAATAAAACTATAGGGATCTGATAAAGAATAAGGCACACCAGCTACATCCAGTGAATCATCCTTATAAGAACGGTCATACTGGTTGTAATTATACATCAGCATGAGATAAGATTTTTTGAATATATATTTCGACTGCAAACCGGCGATAAAATTTTTGGTATTGTACGCATAATCTTTATCATCGCGATAAGCTCCCGCATCAATATCCGCTTTGTTGAAATTGTATTTTCCAAAAGCCCTTAACTCAAGATTTTTGAATTTTGTATACCCAATACCAAATTGTACCACCTGTTGTTTGAAAGAATCTTTTTCATAACCAGAAGTACCGGAAGTATCCTGAGCAGATGAAAATCCATTAGAACTTAACAGAGAATAAGCTGCAGAATATTGCCAGCCATTTTTTTGGCCTCGTACGCCAATACCTGCCCGTATCGTACCAAAACTTCCTGCAGATAATTGACCATCCGCCTGAACACCTTTTTCAATTTTGCGGGAAATAAAATTAATTACGCCAGCCACTGCATCGCTTCCGTATAAAGTACTCTGAGCACCTTTGAGTATTTCAATTCTTTCGATCTGATCCAAAGCAAATGTATTCAAATCAAATTCACTGGTTACACCTGATGCGTCATTCAGCGGAACACCATCCAGCAACACCAGTGTGTTGGCTGATGATGCACCTCGTACATAAACTGTCTGGTTAGTGCCGTAATTGTTATTGGCACCGCCAATGATCATTCCTACCTGTTCATTTAAAAGTTCACCAACAGATCTTCCACGATTTTGTTCCAGAACTGATCTTGAAATAACGGTAATAACTTTTCCGGTCTCATTTTGTTTCTGTTCAATTTTGTTGGCCGTTACCACAACTGTTTCCAGATTTTTTGTAGTGTCGGTTTGTGCGTAAATGTTACTGCTGAAAATGACAGCAGCCGCAAGAAAAATTCTTTTCATCTGAAAATAATTTACTGTTGACTGCTTTCAGGAAATGATGGGGAAGATAAATGCAAATTGCTTTTATAATCCACGCTTTTCACCCGAAAGCTTTGAATATGGTTGATGATAAAGGCAGGTCTTCTGGCTTGGTTACTGTTGATGCCTTCCCGTTTTTAACAGTGGCGTGATGATCAACAAACATTAACAACCTTACAGCTACGGGGATAGCGCCGGATTTACACCGGACTTCCCTTTTAATCTTTTACCGTTTCCGGCTAAAGAACCTAAATCGCTGCAAAAGTATTGGTATTGAAATCAAATAACCAAATTGATTTTTAAATCTTCAGTATGCCATCAGAAGCAAATGATAACCGCTTGTACTAAGTATCCTACATTTGTAAACGTAAACTCTACTTTTGTAACATGAAAAAATGCAGGCTGCTCATTGCGCTTATCACCTTTTTATTCTTTTCTGCAGATACATTTGCACAACAGGCCTGGAATCTAAAATCGATCGTGGATTATGCAATGGCAAATAATATCAATGTAAAACTCAGTGATGTACAAAGCAGGATCGCTGCTATAAATTATAAACAGAACAGGTTGTCTCAGATACCTAATTTAAATCTGGCTGGTTCTTACAGTCTGAATTCAGGAAGCAATCAGGATCCGGCAACTTTTACAAGAATTACACAATCCTATACAGGCATTAATGTACAATTACAAAGCAGTGCAGATATTTTTAATTTTTTCAGCAAGCAAAACGCCATACTCGCCGGCAAATGGGAATTGGCTGCGGCAAAGGCTAACGTTGATAAATTAAAAAATGATATTGCATTAACTGCAGCAAATGGTTATTTACAGGTATTGCTTACTAAAGAACAAATGAAGATCATGGATGTGCAGATCGCACAAACTTCCAACCAGCTTACCGTAGTACGCAAACAGGTATCAGCCGGATCTTTACCAGAGTTAAATGCCGTACAATTGGAAGCGCAACTGGCCAATGACAGCATCAATTATATTTCAGCAAAGGGAAATTATGAGCAGTCTATCCTGCAATTGAAATCATTTATGAATCTGGATGCTGCCGCGCCATTTAATGTAGAAACTCCTCCTGTAGAATTAATTCCGGTGGAACCTATTGCTGATCTTCAGCCGGATGCAGTTTATCAACTTGCAAAAATCAATCAGCCATTACAGAGAGTAAATGATTTCCGCTTAAAGGCTGCTCAGAAAAATGTTTTATCTGCTAAAGCATCCATGTTGCCTACACTATCTGCTTTTGGAAACCTGGCCACGATTTATAATGATCAGGTTTTTCAGGTAAATTCTAAAACCCCTTCCACAGTTCCTATCGGTTCAGTAAATATAAGCGGAACAGATTATATTGTATATCAGCCTTCGTTTGATTTTTCATACAGCAAATCACCATTAGCAACACAATTCTCTGATAATTTTCGCCAGTCAGTTGGCTTAACCTTGAATATTCCGTTGCTGAATGGCGGCGCTTTGAAATCAAATTATTTAAGAAACAGGCTGAATGTTGAAACGGCGCAATTACAACTGACGGGCGATGACCAGAAATTGAAACAAGATATTTTTCAGGCATACAATGCAGCACTGGTAGCGTTGGAAAAATTTAATGCAAGTAAAAAAAGCGTAACTGCAAATGAATTAAGTTTCAATTATGCAGGTAAGAGATATAATGTTGGAATGCTGAGTAATTATGATCTGATCAATACTCAAAATAATTTATTAACGGCACGTTTACAATATACGATCAACCAGTTTGATTATGTTTTTAAAATGAAAGTGCTGGAATTTTATAAAGGACTTGGTTTAAAATTGTAAAGCTACATAATCAAATGAAAAAAAGTACCTGGGTAATAATTGGTGTATCGGTGTTATTGGTATTACTTATCGTTTTATCAAAAACCGGCGCTTTTGGGAAAGCGGAAGGAGTTAAAGTAACTGCAGAGCAGGTTAACAAAAGAACGGTAATTGAAATTGTAAATGCCAGTGGCAAAGTGTATCCGGAGATCGAAGTAAAAGTAAGTCCGGATATCAGCGGTGAGATCACACAATTAAACGTAGCAGAAGGCGATACTGTAAAACGCGGTCAGTTACTGGCACGTATTTACGCAGATATCTATAGTTTGCAACGCGATCAGGCAGCCAGCGGTGTGCAGGGAAGTATTGCACAAGTGGCGACATCTGAGGCGCAGGTAGCTAATTTAAAAGCAGCCCTGGAAGCTTCGAAAGCAAACATGGAACAGGCACGCAGACAATACGAAATGCAACGCCAGCTATTTAATGATAAAGTGATCAGCCAGAATGAATTCAATATTGCGGAAGCAGCTTATAAAAGTGCACAGGCAAATTATAATGCCGCCTCAGAAAATATCAAAGGCATACAGGCGAGTGTTCAGAGTGCAAGGGCAAGTGTTCAAAATGCACAATCTAATTTAGCCAAAGCCAACAAAGATTTAGGCAGAACTGCAGTGGTGGCACCAATGGATGGCGTTATCAGTTTAATGAATGTAAAAATGGGCGAACGTGTAGTTGGAAGCAATATGATGGCAGGAACAGAAATGATGCGGATAGCGGATATGTCTAAAATAGAAGTTCGTGTTGATGTAGGTGAAAATGATGTTCCTAAAGTTAAGATTGGTGATAAAGCGTTGATCACAATTGATGCGTATAACGATAGAAAATTTAAAGGGGTTGTAACACAGATCGCAAGTTCAAATACGAATGCTGCTTCCGCTGCAGCATCATCATCCACAGATGTTACGCAATACAAAGTGTATATCCGTTTGTTACCGGAGAGTTATATGGATCTGATCGGAAAAGGATCTTTCCCTTTCCGGCCAGGAATGAACGCCAGTGCAGATATCCAGACAGAAACCCATACAAATGTGCTTACCATACCTATTAATGCAGTTACAACAAGAGACAGAAGTGACAGTACAGAAAACGTAAAAACTGTTTCTACTGATGACAGTAAAACAAAAAATTATGACAGCCTGGACGTTGTCGTTTTTGTTGTAGGAAAAGACAATAAAGTGAGGAGGCAGGTGGTAAAAACATCTATTCAGGATATTAACTATATTGAAATTACCGAAGGATTGAAAGAAGGCGATGAAGTGGTGACAGGTCCCTACGATGTAGTAAGCAAAACATTAAGAGCAGGCAAACTGGTAAAAAAGGTAGATAAGAAAGAACTTTTTGAAAAGAAATAATTTAGTTAACAATTTTTTTGAAAGGCTGCAGGGTAACTTGCAGCCTTTATTATATTTTACATGCGTATTGCATTTACTTTTTTCTTCTGTCTAATTATTTCATTTGGTTTCGCTCAGTCTTTTGATTTGAAAATAATTACCAATACACCATCAACGGTTATTTTATTTTCAGGAAAAGACAGCACAGTAAAAATAGCGCAGAACGAAACTATATTTAAAGCAGATCATCGTATTTACCGTTTAAAGTTAAGTGCTGCAGGATATGTAGATTTATATACATCTGATTTCGAAATCAGAAAGGATACAATTATTTTCCTTTCATTAATTCCTAAAAAAAATAATCTGGAAAATGTGGTGGTGGTTTCCAGAAAGCCTTTAATAACACAGGATGATGACAAAACTATTGTTGATGCTGAACCCCTCACACAAAGCAGCACCAATGCCTTTGAAGTTTTGGAAAAAACACCGGGTGCTGTAGTGGATCAGGATGGAAATGTATACCTGAACAGTGCAACGCCTGCAACCGTACAGATCAACGGTAAAGAAATAAAATTAAGTGCTGCGGATATTGCTTCACTTTTAAAAAGTTTACCTGCAAACAGTGTTCAGAAAATTGAAGTACTTCGCACCCCTTCCGCAAAATATGATGCGGGAACCAGTGGTGGCATCATCAACATTGTACTGAAAAAAGGTATCAAATTAGGAACGAATGGATCTGTGAATGCAGGATATTTTCAGGGTAAATATCATACTGCCACAACCGGCTTCAATCTTAATAAAAGCAATAACAATGTACAGTCATATATTTCCTATCAATACACCAACAAAAGAAATTTTGAACAACTGAACAGTGATCGTTTCATCAGAAGAGACACATCTGTAATTAATCAGCAATCGTATACTACTTATCCGGCCTTTAATCATTATTTGAGTGCAGGTTTCAATAATGAATGGACAAATAAATTTTCATTCGGTTATGATCTCCGTTTATCTGTAAATCAAAATAGAAGTTTTGCAGAGAATGATGTACTCCTATCAAAACAACAAACTGTAATAACAAACTCCGGGAGTTTTTCAGATATTCAGAATAAAGGGAATAACATATACATTGGGAATTCTCTTTCCACTAAATATAAAATTGATACTACAGGAAGTGAATGGACAAGCAGCCTGGATTATAATTTTAATAATTATGGCAATGATCAGTCGTATGGTATTAATTTTTCAGATACCGCACGCGTGCGTGTTGCCGGAAACGGAGACATCTCCAACAGAAAGCATATTCTGAATCTGCAATCTGATCTGGTTTATAAAATTAAAACCGGATATACATTTGAAACCGGTATAAAATTCGTAAATTCTTTTTCAGCTAATAATGCAGAATATACCGTTCAAAGAGGAAATAATTTACCGGTGAGAGATAGTTTCCAAACCAATAAATTCACTTACAAAGAAGGAATTTATTCTGCGTATGTTCAGGTTTCTAAAACTTTTGCAGGCATTACTGTCAAGCCCGGTGTACGACTGGAACATACCAATATAAAAGGACATCAACTTTTCCCTGCTGATTCGCGACTGGGAATTAAACGAACAGATTTATTTCCTTATGTATATTTAAGAAGAGAAATTGTAAAATTATTTGGTTTTAAGCTGACAGGAAATTTAATTTACAGACGAAGTATTACAAGGCCTTTTTATGAAGCATTAAATCCGTATCCAAAATTTATAGACCAGTATTTATTTGACATTGGCAATCCTGATCTCAAACCACAGTTCACCACCAATTATGAATTCAATATAATGGCCGATCAGTTCCCTGTGTTTTCTGTGGGAATAAATGAGACAAAAAATATTTTCACCAATGTTACTTATCAGGATGAGGTTACAAAGATCGCCTATCGTACATACGATAATCTTGGACGTAACAAAGAATTATATTTACGATTTGTAGGAGGAATTCCTCCGGGCAAAAAATATTTTTTTTATGCAGGTGCACAGCATAATTATAATCACTTTACAGGATTGTATCAAAATGTGCCTTTCGATTATGCCCGTGGTAGCTGGACGTTTTTTATGTATCATAACTTTAAAGCGACTCCCACATTCAATATAACGATGAATGGATTTATGCGTTTACGCGGATTTCAGAATTTTTATGAGTTGCAACCTTTTGGCGCCTTGCATATGAGTTTTAATAAAAGTATTCTTCAGAAAAAAGCAAACATCATTCTTTCTGTAAATGATATTTTGAAAACAAATGTTGTTGATTTTTCAATTGATCAGGCAGGGATTTTTGCAAATGGAACACGTTTCAATGATACAAGAAGGATCGGACTCACGTTCCGTTATAACTTTGGCATCAAACCAAAAGAAGAAAAGAAAAATAATTTTGATGCACCGGCAGAATAAACAGATTATTTAAATATCATCTCTGCCCTTTCCACGCTTTGAGGTTTTCCAACATCTACAAAATCATCACCGGAATGATCATATCCCAGAATCATATTTCCATCTGCAAGATCAAGATAGGTTTCTGTAAGTGAGAATTTTCCCTGCTGCCGGATTATATCAAATACTTCCGGCTGAAAGATGGCCACGCAACTGTAAGCCATTTCATGGAGCGGATGCATATCAATGACAATTTTTTCTTCCTTCGTTGTTATATTTCTCCAGCCACATAAACGATCATTTGCATTGAACAATAAATTTCTGCTGGTTTCACGATTGGTGACAGCCAGCGATATCAAAGCATCCGATCGCTGGTGAAAATCTTCAAATTGAAAAATATCGAGGTTAGTAAGTATATCCGCATTGATGGTAACGAATGGTGCTTCTTTCAAAAAATCTTTTGCTTTCATAAGTCCGCCACCTGTATCCAGTAATTCATCGGATTCATCGCTGATAGTAATATTGCTTCCCCAGCCATAATTTTCATTTATTACATTTTTTATTTGGTCGGCAAAATGATGCACATTTACTATCACATCTCTGATATCAAATTGCTGCAGATATTCTATATTTCTTTGCAGCAAAGATTTTCCATTTACAATAGCTAGTGCTTTTGGATGTGTATCTGTCCAGGGTTTAAATCGGGTTCCTAAACCGGCAGCAAAGATCATGGCCTTCATGCAACTATTTTATTCGTGAATATTTTGTTCGAGATGTGAGACCTTCAGCTTTACATTGTATTTATTTCTTAAATGCCTTGCCATTGCATCTGCTGCATATACACTTCTGTGCCTTCCGCCTGTACAACCAAAATTTACGGTAAGCTTATCGAAACCTCTGGCAATATAGTCTTCTACGGCAATATCCACCGTTGTGAAAACACCGGATAGAAAATCAGTCATTTTTGTTTCCTGTTCAATATAATCGATCACTGCTTTATCCCGGCCTGTTTGTGTTTTATAAGATTCAATTCTGCCCGGATTTAAAATTCCCCTGCAATCAAAAACAAATCCACCACCATGCGATGAATCATCTGCAGGATATCCTCTTTGTAAAAAAGAGAAACTGTTTATTTGTATCACCAGAGGTGTTTGGTCATCAGCTTTGCGGATATAAAAACGCTCCGCCATTTCTTCCCCGCCTACCATATTTAATAACCGGTTAAATTCAGGCAGATGAAGATCAATAGAATTTACTTTAATAAAGTTCTGCAGATTTTTTAATGCCAGCGGAATACTCGATAAAAAATGAGCCTTTCTTTCAAATAATCCGCGGAAACCATAAGCGCCTAACACCTGCAATAATCGAATAAGCACAAAACCTTTGTATTGGTTACGGAAAGACACTCTTTCAATGTTTTCAGGAGAGATTTCATCGAGGCAATCCATATAATACTCAAAAAGTTCATTCTTCCATTGTTCATTAAGATCTGCTTTTGCCTGCCATAATAAAGATGCCACATCGTATTGTAAAGCGCCTTTCATACCGCCCTGATAATCTATAAAAAAAACTTCCTCGTTTTTCACCATTATATTTCTACCCTGGAAATCGCGGAACATAAAATATTTTTGTCCGGTCAATGACAAATAATTGCTCAGCATTTCAAAATCTTCAATCAGCGCTTCTTTATCGTAAGGAACTTTTAATGTGTCGAGGAAATAATACTTGAAATATAAAAGATCATTAAGAATAGCCGACTTCCCAAACTCTTTACTGGTGATGCAATTATTATAATCCAGCAATGCATCTGCTTTCATCTGTAAAGCTGCTAATGCCTTTACACTTTTTTTATACAGATGGAATACCTGTTGTGTTGTTCCTTGTTGTTCCAGAACATTGAGTAAAGATTCATTTCCAAAATCCTCTTGCAGGTAAATGGTATGTTCCTCATTTACGGCATAGATATGTGGAACAGGCGCATTGGTTTTTAAAAATGTTTTTGTGAAATATAAAAAAGTATCGTTTTCTTTTACATTGGTATTATAAGTAGCGATGCAGGTAGTAAACGAAGCTCCTGCAATTTGTATTCTGAAATACATTCTGTCGCTGCCACTTTGCGGAAGTTGTTCTAAGGAAATAATTTCTCCTTTTATGTTTTTTTGAAATAGTTCTGTTATGGCTGCTTTGATGTCTGTCATGAATATCAATGAGCAACAAAAATAAGGCTATAATGAGGAAGAATTTGCTTTGCGTTTATCTTCAAAACAACTTTCCCTGCATACCCGGCCTTCTGAAATTGCTTGTATCCAGTTCCCATCTTTCTGCATTCAGCTTGTATAAAGCGCCGTATTTTTTATATTGCTGAGCGATGATGTCAGCATAACCACCTTCTCCACGCATCCTTACTCCCCAGCGGCTATCATTTACTTTTCCATTGTGACTGTGCTCTATCATGTGCCATACTTTATCGGCACGGTCCGGAAAATTTTTATACAACCAATCGTGAAACATAATTTTTACAGAACCATTCAGACGAATAAAAGTGTAGGCAGAAAAAGTTGCGCCATTGTCTGCGGCTGCTTTCATGATGCGTTGCATTTCATGATCGTTTAATCCAGGTATCATAGGTCCCAGCATTACGCCCATTCTTACACCTGCATCAACCATATGTTTTATCAGTTTCA
>JANOAO010000054.1:0-19130 GCA_031411115.1 Bacteroidota bacterium | reverse complement strand
AAAAGCAAGCTGTCACAGAAAGGAAATTTCATCAATCTACCTTTCACAAATAAAATAAAATGAGGATAGCTGTCTTATTACAAATAAAATAATCCACAATCTGAAATAACTCAGGTTACATCACAAATAAATTAAAGGTTTATTAAGTTATTGAAGTATGCAACATTTTATAACAATTAAATAGATATCTGACAACTGCAGGAAAATGAATGTATCACTGTTTTTTCCTGCAGTTGTTTTATATTTAAAATAATAGCAAGTCCTGTTTTGACGCCACCATTATAATGTCAACCTGTGATTGATTAATATTATTACTTTCAAATTCTTTACAATACTCAATTTTATAATGATGCTGTTGAAATAATTTTTGAATAAAATCAACGGAATAATAATTCATTCTAACCTCATGACCCTTTGATGAAAGTACTATTTCATTTCGATTGGTTTCTTCCATAATAAAACCAAAAAACAACAAACCACTTGGAAGTAATAAATTATATACATCTGAAATTAATTTTTCAGTTTCTTTCTCTGATAAATATGGAATCAAGAAATTGCATAGGATTGCATTGTATGTAGATTTAAAACTGCTCAAACAGCGGCAATCATACAACTCAAATTCTGCTGCAGGAACATTTAACTTTGCCAGCCGGATCATTTCTTCTGAAAGATCTAAACCATATAAATTGAAAGCGGCATTCTGTTTTACAATATAGTTCAACATATTACCCGGTCCGCAAGCAATGTCTAAAATTGATTTATTTGAATTATTTAACTTGTTTAAAAAATAACCAAGTGGTTCCTGATAGATGTCAACATTCATATATTTCTGTTGATAAACTTCTGCCATTTCATTAAACAACTTAACAGCATTTATATTTTCATCTAACATAACTTCTTTATAAAAATTCAAAAATGTAAAATATTTGAAAATAAAAGAATTGCACAGGTATACGAAATAAATTTTACAGAATTTTAATCACAGATTATATATCTTCATTTTTATCAGCCAAAGGTGTAGGTATTGGCAATGGTACTTTTCTCCATTTAAGAAGGGAAACTTTCTTTCGATGCAACAGGTGATGTACTACTTTATGCTCCACATAATGATGTAACGGCAAAAGCATTGCAATCAAAACAATTTTAATAGAAAGAATTTTCCACGGTTCCCCATGCGTAAATTGATGGATAGCGTTGTCAAATAAAAGAATCAGAAATTCAAAAAAGAAAATAAAAGCAAAAAAGCTTAAACCTCTGATGATAGCTGTACCAGAACTAAAAACACCTAATAATACCAGCAAAATAAAAACTGAAGCAAGACCCGCTGTTATACCCATATATTGAATATTGTGACTGGCTCTTCTCTCTGTTTCCATACGTTGATTTTCATTCTCAATTTCTAACACCACCAGATCGCCATCTTTTGACAAAGCGGCTGCACTGTCCTTATATTGCATCCACAGCGTTTTGTAGAAATAGGCTTTTTCATAATTACCCTTGCGTGAAAATAGCGTATCCAGATTTGCATATCTTTCGATGCGGGCCATCAAATTGTTACCTGCCGCAAAACCGGAATCTGCTTTGGAATAATTTATTGCCGCACTGTCTACATTATTTATTAGCTTATAATAATCCCCCAGATAAGAATAATAAGCCCATTTACGCATTTCTTTTGAGCTGCCGGCATCTTTCATTTTTTGCAGGAAATAAAATGCCGAATCTGCAATACCTAACTTCGTATAACAATATGCTATTTGTCCATAATAGTCATACCCTGAAGTATCCCTTTGTAAGGAACTCTTCCTGATGTCATCTTTTTGCAAAACATGTAACATTTTTAAATAGTCTTTTGCATTTGAATAAATATCAAGGAGATCATCATCTTCAGAAACCAATGAATTATTTTCCTTGCGGAGCTTGTTGGTTTCATCATAATAATATTTTGCAGTTTCAAATTCCCCCACATTTGTATAGTAGTGTGTTAAGAGGTGATGACCTCCTTCAATCCAATCAGGCCAATCCTTTTTTTGTCCTTTTTCTAATATTTTAAAGGCATATTCCTTTGCCTTTGAAAAATGTTTAAGATTGTTGTAAAACCAGAATATTTGCCAGTATGTTCCGAGAGCCAGACGCCCACCATTAATTTTTTCTGCAAGTGAAAGCTGGAGCATATATGATTTATATTCCAAAAGCCTTTCCCCTTTGTCATTATGTATGAAACCAGTCATTCTGTTTACCTCGTAGGCCAGTGAATCAAAATGATTACTTACTGCAATTGAATTCGCTTCTCTTGCAAATTCCAACGCTTTTTGGGCATTATTTTTTATAGTATACTGCATTAATGCGCTTGACAAATAATACCATCCCTGATATTCTTCATTTCTTTTTTCTTTTGCCAGCGCAAACATTTTATCCAGATAAAATTGGGCGGAGTCTTCTGCGAGTTGAGCTACCAAATTATAGGTACGTAATTGCAATTCGGTATTGCCGCTTAGCTCGGCGTTAAGCAACATGTTGCTCTTGTACTTCTTTTTAGGTTCATCAAATAAACTCAATTGCTGATAAATTGCAAACTTCAAATCAGGGTCTTTTGTTGTAGCCAATTCACGCATCAGACTGTCAATAATATGTTTATTCTGCGCTTTCAAATTTGCTGAAGAATAAACAATCAGAAATAAAAATAAAAGTGAACGTAAGAACATAGCATTAGTTTTTAGAGCAACTGAATTCAATTTCAGGCTCATATTTTTAAGAAGGTTTATTACTAAAACCAGTTAATTTATCTTCCGATTTAATAAATTATACATCTTATATTCAGATGATTCTTAATTATATTAATTCTTATTTCGAATGATAATTGGATGACCTTCTTAAGTGGTGTAATTACATGAGATCAGCAACGGGTATAAATTTAATACGTTCTCTGTCAGCATCTTCAATTAAACATAACGTACAAATAAATTATCAGCTAATTGCTGGAAATAAAAATAATTTTATTCATTGAATTAAGTTAAACTTATACTTTACAAATGAATTATTAGGGACAATTGGGCAACATTTCACCGGAAGTAGCTGTAAAACCTGCTGCTGTTAGCTGATCTTCAAAATACATAACGGGAGCATTAACTGGCATACATGATAACTTATATAATTCACCACACATTCCTATTTGATGATTATTATTTGTAGTTGCCTGAATTTTATAATAATAAGTTTCAAAGTTATTTAAAGATGTAGAAGTTGACCAACCTTGTGAAGGTGCAGATGATGTAAATACAATATTGTTATTACCATCATAAATAGTAAAAATAAAAGAAGTGATATTAACAAGTACTGGTCGAATCATCTCATTTCGTCCATCACCATTAGGAGTAAAAGCATTGGGCATAAATATTTTGGCATTGTCTCCGGTTCCAAGTGTATCTGTGATCAGACCATCACAATTAATATGCGTAACAATATCCTCTGATTTATTACAATTTGATAGCATTGCTACTGCCAAAATCAACGGTAATGTTAAATTTAATTTCATAACATGAATATCATTTTGAAGTAAATTTTATTTTTCTCTAAGTTAAAGTTAAACCACCACGCTTTATAATTATTTTTTGACCCTTAACTACATAGATTATTCCTTAAATAAATTTAAAAAGGTTTCAATTAGAAACGCTTAAAAGAACATCAAAATTTGAATGTCAAATTTGAAGTAAGAGAAATATTATTATTATTTGATTTGTTTGAAAATATTTTATCTTTTGAATGATACATTTTTCCTTCAAATCTCAATTTTATTTTTTGGCTTAATTTAAAATCTATATTCGATGAGAATCCAAATGTTTGAAATCCATTAGGCGTTCCAGTTTCAATAATAACCTCTTTATTATCATTATAATATTCACCTCTAAAAACAATATCTGTTTTTAAATTGATGCTTTTCCTTACAATTATCACAGGAGAATACCAACTATTAAGTGGTAAATGCCTTATTTTTTCAAATCCCGCATCAAAACCAACTATTAATCCAAATTTTTGTGAGGGTTCGTATTGAAGATACAAATTATGAAAATGCCTGAAGGAATTTAAACTGTCAGGTTTATCAGTACCTAAATAATTACTATAGTTTAATGTAAGTTTTCCTGAAGGCTTATACGTAGTTTGAAAGCCAAATGAAGGTTTTTGAATATAATCGGGTTTACGAATTTTTTGCCAGCCATTTAAATATAACGCTGATAAAAATAATTTTTCATTTCGTGATGTATAAGAAACCCTTAGCCCTGTTTCATAATAGGGCGAGTTCTCTGCAAGTAAACTTCTTGTCAAAGTCCAGCAGTCGGCACTTACAGCACTTTCGAACCCAATGTGAGAAGGTAATATTCCTGCGTCAATCCAGATATCTCTTTTCGTTGATAGTTTGATACCAATATTTGCTTCGTACACAAACTGCGCCCAGGTTGGCTCTGTACTTAAATTATACTGAGGATAATTTCCAGCCATTACACCCAAATTAAATCTGTATTTACTGTCTGAATAATTCGCTTTAACTAAAACCAGATTAGCATTTAGTTCATTATGCCTTTTGTGATTATAAAGAAAATTTGACTTTTCATGAGTTGCAGGATTAGAAAAATCATAACTATAATATAATTCTCCATATCCACTGATTGACCATTCTTTTAAAGAATCTGTTTGTGCGAAAATATTTTGAACCAATAATAAACTGAAAAATAATAATCTACATTTCATGTATAACTTTTCCATTTTTTTTAGTCAATATTTTGAATAAAATATTGCATTTCGTTCGCAACTATTTAAAAAACAGATAGCGCTTTTATTATCTGTTGTATTTTTTCTTAAGGTCGTTTGTTAAGTTACTGAAAACATAATCATGTTCTTGACGTATACCTAATTTTTCCAATGGTTCCCAATAAATTCTTGGTGTTAATTCAGATGTATATGTGGTAACTCTTGTCATTTTACAACTGCGCTCTCCCACTTTGTCAAAATAATAAATTGCTTCTTTAAATCCTATCCATTTTCGTCCCACTAAATTATAATCAATTACATCCATTCTTAACACCTTAGCTTTTTCAAGCTGTGTGATTTTCTCTACTATAGTTCCGCTACCAAAGTCTGCATTACTTAACCTCCCTGCTTTGAAATAACAAGTTCTCAATCCGCCAACTTCTTCTTTTTCCAAAATACATTTTACAGGAACAGGCAAATCGAAATTCATTAAATATGGTTTGTTTGCAATTAATGTGTCAACAGATTTTATAGTATTATAAACTTGTTCTGGGGTAAAATTGAAAATTTGTTCAGTTCTAACTTCAACAATTTCTTTTTTATTGGCTTTAAGAAAATGTTCGATTGGTGCTCCAATAATAAAAGGTAATAATGGAAGTAGTAATACTGAAAGTCTTGTAGTAGATTTAATTTCTTTGTAGCGTTTAATTAAATGGGAAATAACATAACCTATAAAAATTAACGGAACAATTATGGGTAAGCTCATAATAATACATAATAAACCAGATAAGCCTGGAATGTACAACCCAATAAGCAATATAATTGTTGTGATCAACGAGCCCCAAATCAAATATTTTTTGTTTGGCATCGCTCCAATTGAAATCCCCAAAACAATTGGCAATAATATAAATAGTATCCAACTGTAATCAACAAGTCCTAAAAACAAAAATGCAATACCAGTTCCTAAAAAGATAACAGTTAATAAAATTGAGAGTTGAAAACTACGGTCTTGCAATATTTTTTTCATCATGCTTAGGTTTCAAACTTATTTAGAAATTATTATTAAGAATCTAAGCTCTTAAAATTAAAATCATTCTTTAAGTCTGCTTTTTCGAACTTATAATTGCCTCCCTACTGGATACAAGAGATATCGCTCATCATAATATTTTGTTTTGCTGTAAAACCACGTAAGTATGGCATTAGGATCATTCGCAAATGCTTTATCGCTCATTTTTTTTTCTTCAAATTCTTTTTGTAGTGCTGGAGAATCTTCCAGCATTTTTTTTGCCATCGGCTCCATAACATATGCTTCAATATATTCTGTCCGCTCAAAAATGGAATTAAAAAATCCCCAACTGAAATAAGCGTCCTTTGATGAAGGTTCCAATAAAACTATAGCTAAATCACCCAATGGCTGGTCAGTAGAAATATAGACAGATCCAATCGGTAATAATTGTTTTCGCATTTCTGATTTTGTATTTCCGGTTACCTGCATATGTCCCTGAAAGGGCAGCACTTTACCGTTTTCATTTCCGAAATTAAAATCAGTAATCCGGTACATTTCTACAGATACTTCACGGGGTTGTGTTATAACATCCATTTTAATACCGTGCATTTTTAATCTATCGATAATCACATCACAAGAAGCAGGAATCCAATACCCTTTTGGCCTTGTGATAAAATCAAATGGTTCTGTTGATTTATAATCTGCAACGGTAAGCATAACAGGTTTGCCGAGCCATTCAACATAATTCGTATTAGTAACTGATGATTTATGAATCACATGATCTATAGCTGCAAGTTGAAAACTATCTGGCGGAGCAACGGCAGCAACAGTTATGGGTTGATTCGTTCTGGTATCATAACCTACCGCGTTTTTAAATTGAGGAACTTTCCATTGCAAAGGAAACTTAGAGACTCTTTGAGCTTTATCAGCGGCAGTTATTTTTTTTAATGTCTGACCACTTTTTGAAAGCAGTTGTAAGGTGCTTTCCAACAGCACATAAGTACCTAATACCCGTTGCTTAAATGGTTTTAAAGAATGATTTTCCACGAGTATAGTTGCCAGATGACGAAGGTCGCCATAGGCATCAGAGAATCGCGGCCCGCCGGTTTGTATAACCATTCCCTGAGAAAAATCTCTGTCATTTGTTGGATAGGTCAATGGTCCTGGTATATGTCCGTTTGCGCTTAGTTGATTAAAGGTAAAAGTTTGATAGGTGGTTTCCAACCAATTCCTTATACCCTGAGAATATCCTTGCTTTCCATCTCCGCCATAAGTAATATCATATTGATAATCGGCACCATCTGTTACATGAATATCCATGAATAAAACGGGATCATAATCATTTATGACTTTTATAACTGCCCTTAATTCTTTGGTATCAAGTTTTGCCCAATCCCTGTTCAAATTCAGGTTCTGTGCATTGGTTCTCCATCCTTGATTTTGCGGCCCACGTTGGTTAGGTCTGTTGTAAGCCGAAGATCGTTCATGTGCATCTACACTCAAAATAGGAATGAATAAAAAGTTTACCTTATCCAACAATGTTTTTTTGTTACCGAAAGCAATGTCACGCAGCAACATCATACCAGCATCTTTGCCATCTATTTCACCAGAGTGAATACCTGCCTGTACCAGCAATGTTGACTTGCCAGATTGTTGTAAAGCTTTAGCGAAAATATTTTTTTCAGTTGAGGCAATAATCATGAATATATCACGGCCTTCTACACTTTTGCCGATATTAACCATTGTCAGTAAAGGAGAAGCATTGGTCAGTTTTCTAAACCAGTTTATAGTTTCGTTATAATCTGGTGTGGTTACAAAGCCTGATTTTTCTGCAGGCGTAATCCATATATTTTTTGATGTAGCAATTAATGATTCACTTTTACCATGCCAATCTATTACAGGTGGCAGAAAGGGTTGGGCATTTGCTATTGATAGATTTAATAATGAAATAGCAAAAACTGTAAAAAGCAATTTAATTTTATTCATTATTCCTGATTTTTGAGTTGTATGATAATTGATACCCGGCATGCAATCAACTTTCTGGCTTGTAGCAGTTGGGAAAATAGAATTTTAACTGTCTGGCTGCGCCATAAATTTTGCCTGTTTATGGCGCTAACTGCTGTTCAATATAGAATAAAAAGTGCAGATCAATGCACAAAAGTCCTGCATTTGGCAAGACTACTGTTAACTACTTTTTTATAGCATCTTAAATTTTTTCCAGCTCTCCTGAAAAGAAATTATTCCATTTTGTTTGTTGCTCCGCATTTTTTGAATGATCCGTTTCTTTATCATAAGTCAACCCCATTTCATGATATTTTTTTGAAGACTCACTCACCATGCTTTGAAGCAAACTGTTGTAATTGTTTTTGGTAAATTTTGCTTCTTTAAATTTTCTCCTAATTTCTCTGATGCATAAAATACCTAAATTAAAATGACCTTGCTCGTGCATTAAAAGTTCATCTGTTGTTTTACCTTTTTTTACCCAGCTATTTTTATGATCAAAATAAAGTATAATGTCAAACCCATCTATGATAGCAGAATCGCCGACAAATTTTATACCTCCTACTTTAGTATGAAACTTATAGGATGTAAAGGCATTGAATTCAACATCCTTATTTACTTTCCCTGTAAAATCATCCCAGGTTAATTTGCCTTTAGATTCTTCTCCATTCACTATAATTTTCTGACTGTAAGAAGCAAGGCCTAATGACATGCTCAGAATTAAAATGAAAATATTTTTATAGTTCATCTGTATACGTTTTGGGTTTTGATTTGCATTGTTTAGAAGCTGTGGTGATAGAAAGAAAATAAATATTCCATTTTGCCTGCAACTCTTTGTTTTTTTACCCAGGTTAATTTTCCTTTAGATTCTTCTCCATTAACTATAATTGTTTGGCTGTAAGAAGTTTAGGCTTAATAGATTTAAATTGATTTCCATTCTGACTCCGGACAGAGTCCGGCAGATTTAAAGAGGCATCAAGTCATCCTTCGGAAGACTTGCGCCAGTATTGGGTATTGGTAATACCCGGAATAACCCATGGATCTGTCTTCACTTATATATTTGGTCTTTTCTGTTTTATTAGGGATGCCGCCAATTATAAAAATATGTGAACTGTCAACCTGGATGGACAAAGCAAAACCACCATAATTGGGAGGATTAAACTGGCTGAAAACCTGGATACACAGCATTGAAAAGAAAAGGGTACATGATAACTTTAAGTTTTGCATATAAGGTAGGTTTTTTTGTGTACAAGTTTTGGTGTAGCCGGTTTTTTAAGAAATAGCAGCTCTCCTGCCTGGCTGCTTTATGAATTGATTTGCCCCACGGCGCTAACCGTTATTCAATATAGCTTAAAGTGATGAAATTATTTGTACAAAAGCCCTTGTTTTGGCAGCACACCTTTTGGCTAAAGGGCTTTATTCTAATAGCTTTTTTACCCGTGCTTTTATATTTTCGAATGTTGTATTTAAGCTTTGTTTAGCAATAGAAGTTAAAACTGACGTATGAGCCATTGCATCTCGTATAGGTTTATATGCCTTTGCGTCTCTAATAATTGCGGCGTCTTTTGTTTTATCTCCTGGTCTATCTGCCGTGATAGCCAAATCATCCATAGAAAGATAATACAAATCGTCATTATCTTGACGAATATCAAAACTAACATTACCTAAATTTCGTGCAGTGTTTTCTCTTTTTTTATATTCTTTTAAGATGATTTCAAGATTTGAAATATCTATGCTTTTGTGTTTTATATACTTGCGCAAAATATTCTCAGAAACAAAACATTCCGCATATGATGCTAGATTAAATTGGGCATCGTCGCTTAATGCCTTTACCCAATCATCAACTAGTGATCTGTTTTCGGATGTTTTGGGTGGAATAAATTCATCAACCACTGTATTAAAAAGTTCCCTTGACTTTCTTTCTTTTCTAGTAATTCTTGTGTCATCAGGGTCTCCATCTTGATTTAGTTCTCTGCGCCAAACATCCCAGTCAGCCATTACCGAACTAATTAATGAGTTTAATTCTTCTAAAAATGATTTGAATAATGGGTCGTCTGAAATAACTCCTTCTCGGCTACTAGTAAATCTATCTTTATCCCCGTCAAGGTTATTGAAATGTATTTGTCCATATAAATAACTCTCAACGAGTCTTGTTGATGGAATATGTTTAAGTAAGTCTTTTTCCCTTAATCTGCCATTTACATACAAATCAATAGTTACTGTTTCGCTTGTCTGTTTTATTTTTAGTTGCGATGGCTTCTCAACTGAAGCAATAAAGCCAGATATATCAAATAAAGATGTCAACTTTTTATACTGCTTTATATGTTCGCTAGTTGCTGAAATTTTATCCTTTAAGTATGGATCGTCCATTGAGTTGATTTGCCAAACAAATTGAGTACTCAAAGACAATTCATTTAGCTCATTCAATGTAATTGGGTCATCATTTAGAAAAATATTAAAAGATTTGTCAATCAGAGAAAATCGAAAAAATAGTGCAACTAGCTTTCTTATATATTCGACTCTATTACGAATGCCATCAGTGATGTCCTCAAAGTAAATAATAGTACCTTTTTCAAAATTATCTTTAAAAGAATCAAAAAGTGTTAAATCCACATTTTCTAAAGAATACTGCTGTGTGTTTAAATCGTCATTTATCGCATTGTCTAATTCTGTATTATCTATAAGTCCTCCTACAAAATCTGTGTTCTTTGTTTTTGAAATAATATGAATGCGTTTTGCACATGATAATAAAGCAAGTTTCCCGATACCTTTTCTGCCTATAAATGGACGATTCAAGACAGTTTTATCTACTCCGTCTTTCCGTTTTGAATAACCTATTTTTAAAAATTTGTTCTGAAAATCTTCAGAGGTCATTCCATCGCCATCATCTTTGATGATCAAAAAGTTCTTCTCTCTATCAATGTGAATCCAAACATTTTTTGCGTCTGCATCCCAAGAATTTGAAATAGCTTCCCCAAGAACTGTAATAAAGTTTCGATATAAATTTCTTCCTAGGTGATTGAGAACACTTAAAGAGATATTAAATGTAAATTTATCCATTGCCCAACTCATTTATGTGTTTTTTGATGCTTTTACCAATAGCAAATCCTAAGTTAACGGGAACGGCATTTCCGATGTGTGTTCCAATTTTTGTCAATAAGACTTCTTTATTTCTTTCAATAAATTTATAGTTAGCTGGAAAACTTTGAAGTATTGAAGCTTCTCTAATCGTTAAAGCTCTATCCTGTTCCGGGTGTCCAAATCTACCTGTTCCATAATTATAAAATTGAGTTGTAATTGTTGGAGAAGGTTCATTCCATGACATTCTGCCATATACAGACTTATATGTTTTTCCTGTTTCTTTTTTATGGCATTCTAGTCTTAAACTTTTATCCCAATCTTCCCAAGTTCCATTTGGAAATGAAGCTCGTATTCGTTTAAGATTTAGTTCAGATAGTTTAGTTGTAAAGTGCAGTTTGTCAGAATTACTGCGTTCACCGCTTTTTAGTGCTTCTAGATGAAAAATAGCATCCTTTACAGTCTTGTATGTATTTTTATTGTGGGTTGCTGTAATCAATTCAATTTTACCAAATTTTGAGGCAAGTAAAACAAGCCTCCTTCGTTTTTGTGGAATTCCATAATCGGGGCAATACACATTCTTATATGAAACATGATATTTGAGGTTTTCCAATTTTTCAATGAAATTGTTGAATACTTGCTTGTTTGATAAGTTAGGAACATTTTCCATTGAGATTATACTAGGATTAGTTTCCTCAATAATTCTTATAAACTCATTTAGCAAATTCCATTTATCTCCATTCTCTTTATCCTTATCCTTGACCTTATTTGAATGAGTTGAAAAAGGTTGGCATGGAGCACAACCCACTAACACCTTTACTTCTCCCTTTCTCCAATAAATTTCCAAATCCTTTCCCTTGATTTTTGAAATATCATTGCCGATGAATTTAGCTTTATTATTTGTTTCATACGCATATTTGCAACTTACATCTAAATCAATACCCGCCCTAACTTTAACGCCTGCTTTGATAAGGCCGTGAGTTAAACCACCGACTCCACAGAATAAATCAACACTTGAAATTTCCGAAGATTTAATTTTTGCTAATATTGAATTAGTTAAGTGTTTCTTTTTCTTCTCCTTTATTACCATACTTTCCATTTTGTGGTTCAAATATATGAAACGATGTTCAATAGCTTTTCAGCTAACGCTTCAATTATCGCAATCTCATCTTTACTGCGGCAATACCTTATTTTTTACATGATATATAAATACCCAATTGAACTTAATATAGTAAATCAAATTAAGAATTCATCTTGGTCAAGCGCAGGTGCAAAATATCAGCTCAACAATGTTACAGATTAATTCGTATTCATAGACCCCGTAAAAATACCTGATCTTATTTCCGAAAAATTGCTTATTGGAATTAAAATAACTTAATACAAGCTACTTCTCAAATCTTTTAAATATTCAATTTCCGCTTCTAAACCCCGGATCTTTAATTGAAGTTCTAATTGATAAACTTCAGATGTATTATCCTGCATTCTTCTGGCCTGAATATTGATGATCTCCATCATACGCTTATCCTGCAATTTGTCTGATTGCATTAAAGTTGTCAAACTATCTATAATCTTTGTTGATTTAACCTGGCCGGACTGTAACTCTTCCAGGTTCATTTTAGCACGTGTAAGGTAATATTCGCGATTCCTGAGAAGTTTATCTGCTTTGTCGGTCAGCTTTTTTTTCTGTTCCTGTAGGGATGATTTCAATTTCGCATCTGCAGTAGCTTCCTTAGACTGAAGAAGGGCCAGGTATAAATGCGAAACAATGATGTTTGCCTTACCGGATATATCTCTCTTTCCGATTTCTGCCATCGACAAATGACTTCTTGTAATTCCCAGGTAAGCAGCAAACAGTTCCTGTGAAATACCGTAAAACTCTCTTACTTCTTTAATCATTCAACAATTTAATATGAATTCGTGGCAATTATATGCTGAAATTTTAAGCTGCCACTTTTCTGTGGCTTTTTAGATGTGGCGATATAATTTGACACATTTGTTTTGCCACAAAAAAGTGGCAATTTGAACTATAGTTTTCAATCTGCCACAGTTGTTTAGTATAAAAAGCGCTGCCGTTCGAAAGCTGAACTCATTTCGATAAGCTCATTTCGATGAACTCATTTCGACAAGCTCATTTCGATGAACTCAATGAGCAGGAGTATCATTTTGATAAACTCATTGAGCAATCGAAATGTACGCTTCCTTCATCACCAGTTTCGGCGTTCTGTCAATTCTAAATAAGCCCCAATGTTTTTCCGGTTCCAAAGGATGATTGGAGCCTTTCCATTCTTCGTCAAATGCCTCGAAAACAAAGGTTGGAATATTTTCTGCAACAGTCCACTCCATCAGGTCTTCATAATATATTTTCTGGTTCATTTCGTTTACAGCTTCGGGATGAATACCTACTCCATTTGAATTAGTGGACCAACCTGCTTCGGTAATGATAACTGGTGTATCCGGAAATTTGTGCGCCACCGCATGATAATTATTCTTGGTATACTCCAATGATTCGTGGATATGTTTGTACTCCCAAACAGGATAAGTATGTATAGAAATGAAATCAACTACTTTGGCCAATGGTTCCAGTTTATTTAACCAGGGCAAATAATTTTCACAAAAAGTAACGGGTTGCCTGGCAGATTTTTTAACCATATTCACATACGCTATTACCTGGCTTACAGAAACATAATGATCTGTCCAATCTACACAAGCTTCGTTTCCAACGGACAATGAAAAAATAATTTCCGGAAAATCATTGCCCAGTTGAATCAGTTTTTCAATTTTTTTTAAATTACTTTCCTGATTCAACTTTAATTGTTCTTCAGAATATTCTCCACCTCCCCACGGGCATCCCAAATTATTCATTTCCGCTTCTATATAAGCGCCCATCATTACTTTAAAATTAAGTTTTTCATTTTGAATAACTTCCAAAACGGTTTCTCCGTGCTTATCACAATCATACAGCCTGAGGTATTTCCAGTTTTTTTGAAGTATCAATAAATCCTCTTTTACTTCTTCGTAAGAAGGATACACACCTCCTGGCTGTTGTCCCTTTCTGAAACCGGAATAGCATATGGCATTACCCTGCGTTAATCCTATTTTTTTAAAGCAATCCATTTTAAAATTTTAGTTTTTCATTTTTATCCCAAATACCCCAATAAGCACCCACTACTCCTTCAGCATCCACCTTCCAGGATTCATCAAAGGAGGAAAAATAAAATACAGGAATATTTTCTTTTGATGACCATAACTGCGTGTTGATAAAATAATCCCTCGCGGCTTTCATGGAAGGCACAGCGCCTTTTAAATTTTCACCCATGCTTGGCCATCCGGTTTCCGTAATGATCACTTCCTTCCCATTGCCAGCCTCTTTTGCCTGGTGATACATGGCATTCATGTAGTCTAATGAATTTTCAAACGGACAACCTTCCCAGAAAGGATAACAGTTGCAAAGAATTACATCACATAATTCGGTAATAGCGGGACGTTGTGAAAATTCATAATAAGCATCTACATAGCTAACGGGTATATCAGGTAGTTCTGCTTTTACTTTTTTGATAAACGCCAATAATTCCTTTTCTGATAAATCTTTTCGGTACATTACTTCATTCCCAACTGCGGCAATATCAACATAACCTTCTTTTGACAATTGAATTAAACCTTCAATTTCCCGCTGATTTGTTTTATTATCTTTCCCCAGCCATGCTCCTACCAGTGTTTTTATACCCAGATCTTTTGCTACTTTGGGTATCCATTCATTTCCTTCCGTGCAGGAAAAAGAACGTATCCATTTAGTGTGCGGTTTCAAAATTTCCATTCGGCGTCTAACCTGTTCTTCAGAAATTATATCACCAGGCTTTTGCCCTTCTTCATATAAACTGAAGCAAAACCCATGCACTCCATTTTGAAGTACTTCAGCAAACAAATCCTTCAGGGTTTCTTCAGATCCATCTTCTACAAAGCTGCCAACGGATGCCGGCTGCAACGTGAGCACATGGTCAACTCTATGTGACATAATTTATCAATTTTAATGTTTAATTTTTTCATCTTTATCCCAAATTCCCCATTGTGCGCCCACTGCTCCTTCTGCTTTTACTTTCCAGCTTTCATCAAATGATGAAAAATAAAACAGTTCAACATTTTTATTTTTTGCCCATTCCTGAACAGCAATAAAATACTTCATTGCATTCAGCTTGGAAGGTTCCGCAGCTTCCACTTTTTGTCCTGTAGTAGGCCAGCCCGTTTCCGTTACAATTATCTTTTTTCCTTTGGCTGCGTTTTGTGTTAACTCCACCATATTATCGATGTAAGAAATTGCATAGTTGTTATTAGCGCCTTCCCAAAAAGGATAACAATTCGCTAAAATTACATCACAGGCATCTACCAGCGCGGGCCTGTCAAGAAACTGATAATAAGCATCCACATATCCCACTTGAATAGAAGACGGCAATGCTTGTCTTACTCTTTTGATATATTGTAATACATCTTGTTCTGAAAGTTCGCCGCGATGCAACACTTCATTTCCTACAGCAGCCATATTTACCAGGCCTGCCTTTGCTAAACTGATCAGCGACTGGATTTCCCTTTCATTTCTTTCCTTGTCATTACTTATCCATGCACCTGCTATAATTTTTAACCCATTTTGGATGGCAATTTTCGGTATCAGTTCATTGCCTCCGGTACAGGAAAAAGTTCTGATCCATTGTGTGTGTGGCGTTATGATGTTCAGTCTTCTGCGAATTTGCGCCTCTGATAAAGTATCGTCTACATCCTGTCCTTCGGTATAAGGGCTGAAGCAAAAGCCATGGATGCCTTCATTTAATATTTCTGAAAACTGTAACCGGATTTCTGCTTCGCTTTTTGAATTAAAGTTGATGCCTGTAATGTTATTCAAATTGCTATTACCAAGTGAAATAAGTTTTCCGGATATATAGCTGGATGATTGTTTTTTTGTTGGATTTTTTCTTGCTTCTAATTCTTTTTTTATATCCCTGGCTTTTTTTTCTGTAAGATCATAATCCCACATCACCCACATGGCTGTTAATGTGCCTAAAATTGGCAGGCCTGAGAAAAACAACCTAAGACCTGTAACCGCTCCTTCTGTTTGTGTGGCAGCACTGGTATCAAACCCTACCATCGACATGATAACGCCTGTTAATAGACCTGCAATAGCAAATCCGAATTTCACCATCCACCAATAGATGGCCCCGAAAATTCCTTCCCTTCGTTTACCGGAATTCAGTTCATCCATATCGCAAACATCAGCGGTCATGGACATCATCAGCGTAAATAAACTTCCTATCCCGAAAGAAAAGAAAGGCAGCGCAAATAAAAACATATAAGGCTTGCCGGGTATAAATAAAAACCAAAGTAAAATGTATCCGAAAATGGATATAGACTGACAAATCAAAAATGCTTTTTTCTTCTCCATCATTTTTGAGATTCTGGCCACAACAGGTATTACCATAAATGTGGTGGCTAAAGCACCTATGCTTCCAAAAAGTGTGGGCCAGATACCAGCTTTAGCAGCATTACCGCTAAAGAGATAATACACCACAATAAAAAACGTAAACCCTGCTACGGTATTAAAGGCATTAAAAATGAGAAAAGTGGCAATGCATAATTTTCTGAAAGGCTTAATTACAAAAGCTTCTTTAAAACTTACCAGAATCTCTTTTAAACTGCCACCAATTGTTTTAATGGTTAATGGTTTAAGACTGTCATCATGTTTTGTTGATTTGGCTTTAATAAAGATGGCAGGCATCATTGCCAGTATCATACAGGAAATGCCCACCCAAACTGCCAGCGTTCGTGTTGCCGTATCTGCGTTAGGAAACCATTTGGGATCATACATCACCACCCAAAACCAGGGAGCAATCACCCAGGCCCACTGCCCGATCCATTGCGATATGGCCATGATATTTGTGCGCTCATGAAAATCATCACTCATTTCATATCCCATAGCTACATACGGAACGCTGAAAACAGAAAGTCCGAGGTAAAACACAAAAGACCAGGAAAGAAAGAAATAAAAATTATAATTCACACCATTTTCTCTGTACAACTGCCACATGATGATAAATGTAATTCCCATGATGAGTGAACCAATGAAAACATATTGCCTTCTTCTTCCCCAAATAGATTTTGTGTTATCTGTTACAAAGCCCATGATCGGATCAAAAAAAGCATCTACTATTCTTGGAGCGAAATACAACACACCCCACATCCAGGCAGGAAATTTCAAATCCTCTACTAACACTACCATAAAAATTCCCAATGCAGCAGGGAACATTTGATTAGCAAGCATGCCTAAACCAAATGCAATTTTTTGTACCATAGGTACAGCTCTTGCTGAGGATGAATTTGCTGTTGACATATGATGGCAGTTTAGTTTTGTGTATGAACTTATTTAATGACTACGGTCTGTATAGCTTTTCCTGAAATTCGTATATGCGTTGTTTTTTTATTTAAAGACAGTGTTATATTTTTTTCTTTTTCACCGGGATTGAACAGTATTGCCACATTGGATCCGTCAGGATTATTTGCTGCGGTAATCATTAATTCCTTATCAGGATTATCGAAACCGATTCTTACTGCACCGGGACGAATAAACTTACTGAAATGTGCCATTACATAATACAGTGGTGTGAAGTAAACTTCATCATTTTCAGGATCTGCAATTACCGGAGCCGTGCACCAGTTCTTAAACCAGTTGGGACCACCTTGTTTATCCAGCACCATGTTCCAGTCGATCCATCCATCTACATAATTATTTAAACAACCGATGATGTCAACGGCATAGCGATATACCGGAACATATTTGGGGTGAAGGTATTTATCTTTTTCACTTGCCCATTCCCACCCCCAATCCGTTGCTTCTTTGCTCCAGTACCAGTTATCATCTTTCCATTTAGGTATTTCTGCGTCCACACATGCCTCTGTATTAATCAAATGTTTTTGTGGCGCAAGTTGGTGCGTGTGCAACAGTGAAGCAGGAAAATAATCATAGGTACTTGCATACCAGTGAACCGCCATGCCATCAAAATATTTTGATGAAGCTTCATCTTTGTACATCACATTGGCCCACTTTATTAATTCATCGCCACGGTTTTGATCATACCCTAAAATTTTTATGGAATCCATTCCGTTTTTTTCAAGATGCGGCCCCAAAAAATCTTTTACAAACGTTGTCATTTCTTCCGGTGTAAAGTGCATACTTTCCCAGTTCTTATCATTGCCCAGCGGTTCATTTTCAACGGTAACACCCCAGATGTCAATTCCTTCTTTTTTATATGCATTGATGTATTTTGAAAAATACAAAGCCCATGTTTCCCTGTATTGTGGCAGCAATTTTCCACCACGCCAGTCGTTGTTATCTTTCATCCACGGAGGTGCAGTCCACGGTGAGGCAATAATTTTAAAGCCATCTTTTGAGATCTTTTTTGCCTCCTGAATCATGGGTATTAAATCATTCCGGTCTACATCAATGGAAAAACTATCCAGGTTTTTATCATCCGGTTTCATGGAGTAGGCATAATTACTTAAAGAAAAATCACAGGAGTTTATATGTGTTCTGGTGAGTGAATAACGTGCACCTTCTTCGCCAAAGTAAGCCTGTAGAATTTTGTCTCTGTTAACTTTGCTTAATTTATTAAGAATAAATGCGGATGCCTCTGTGAATGAACCACCGAAACCAGTGATGGTTTGAAATTTTTCTTCAGGATTTATTTTGATCATAACAGCATCAGCATTTTCTGAAACCGTTGATATTATTTTCAGCTTATTTCCATTTGCTGAAGTTTCGTAAACATCCACTGATGTAAGTTTTGTTTCCATACAACTATTTAATAAAGTTGTGATAGCAATGGTTAATATCAAAAGTCTATAAGTCATAATCGCATACATCCAAATTTGATTTCGTTTCAGTTCTTTAATATTTTATCCGGCACCACCACATCTTTCCAGAGAGATTGCTCATTACCATTATAACTTTTTGTAATTGATTTGCCATTTCGCGTGAGTCCTTTAAAAGCACCTTCATCTACTACATCCCAGATCGCATATTTTGCCTGTGATTGCAAATCAATCAATCCAAAATGATTTTCAGAATGCATAGGATTGTCACTGTTTTTCCAGCTCTCATCAAATGCCTCAAAATAAAAACAGGTAATACCATTTTTGTTTGTCCATGCTCTCATCAATTTATAATACTGAGCTGATTTGTATTCGTCTACTGCCTTTGAACCATTTTTACCATAGAGTTCATTGCAAACAGATGCCCAGCCCGTTTCTCCTATGTGAACCG
>JANOAO010000053.1:0-89928 GCA_031411115.1 Bacteroidota bacterium | reverse complement strand
GCAACGGAAACCGAAGCCTAAGGCCTGTGATGTTTCCAATTCGAAAGTGAGGGAGGCATCGTTCAATTGCAATTTATCCATGCAGTCACGCAGCTCCTCAAATTCATCTGTATTTACCGGGAAAATTCCGGCAAACACCATTGGTTTTACATCTTCAAAACCTCTTATATATTCTGCACAAGGATTAGCTACCGTAGTGATGGTATCACCAACTTTAATCTCCTTAGCATTTTTAATTCCTGTGATCACATAGCCCACATCACCCGCACGCACTTCATTCTTGGCTTCCATGCCCAGTTTCAAAATCCCTACTTCATCTGCACCATATTCTGCACCCGTATTGAAAAAGCGGATCAAATCATTTTTACGGAGCACGCCATTGAATATTCTGAAATACACAATAATACCACGGAAAGAATTGTACACACTGTCGAAGATCAAAGCCTGTAATGGTGCTTCTGTATCGCCGGTAGGCGCCGGAACTCTGTCAATGATAGCCGTTAATATTTCTTCTATACCGATGCCACTTTTTCCGCTGGCTAATAAAATACTTTCTTCTTTACAACCGATCAATTCAATGATCTGGTCTTTCACTTCGGGGATCATCGCCCCTTCCATGTCAATCTTGTTGATCACCGGAATGATCTCGAGATTATTTTCTATAGCGAGGTAGAGGTTGCTGATGGTTTGCGCCTGAATTCCCTGTGATGCATCAACCAGCAACAAAGCACCTTCACAAGCTGCGAGTGCACGGCTCACTTCATAACTGAAATCTACGTGGCCCGGTGTATCAATGAGGTTCAGGATATATTCTTCGCCCCTGAACGGATAATTAATCTGGATCGCATGGCTCTTGATCGTGATCCCTTTTTCACGTTCCAGGTCCATATCATCGAGCACCTGCGCCTGCATATCGCGGTGACTGATCGTATTGGTGTGCTCCAACAGCCTGTCGGCCAGGGTACTTTTACCGTGATCAATGTGTGCGATGATGCAAAAATTCCGGATATTCTTCATTTCCTTACTCTAGATTATAAAGGTGCAAAAGTAGCGCATTTCAGGCGAGTTTTGACTATGGATGGGAAATAGAATTCCGTACAGTCCGGCTGACCGATGTTGAAATAGAAATAAAATAAATGATTAGTTTTTAATTCCAATTGGGATGGCTATCCTGAACAAAAGATTAGAAATGCTGCACTTACTTAACGATGTTTCCACCTATCAGGTTTTCGATAATAATTTTGACGTACACAATAAAAATCAGGCCTTGAAATTTAAAATCCAGTCTTTTGCAAATTTTATATAATCACCAATTGGCATTTCTTCTATTTCTTTTGCTGTGTAAGTCGAAGACAATTTTGTGGTTAAGTCGGTATTAAATTGATTAAAGGCTACCCATATTTCACTTTGTCCGGGAATTGTTTTACCAGTAAAGTTTGCAGAGATCCAATTTCTTAACTTTAAAATCAAAGTCTCAGGATCGTCATTGTGATTTTCAATATCTTGCCCTGCGATATCTGAAATAACTTTTTGGTAATGGTATTTTTCTGTTTCTAGAATCAAAATTCTTTTCGACTTCATTTTCTTGCCTCCATATTCTGATGCGCCGATATCCAGACCTAATTCATAAGGCATATTAAACCGCGGCAACTCTTTAGCACGCATTGGTTTACTTCTGGATAGATCGTGGATACTAAATTTACAATTTCGTATATGCTGCTTTATCTGATTTATACGGATTGCAGAAGAAGATATTGTTTGTGATAGATGAGGTTCAAAATCTAAGTAGATCAGCTCAAAAGTAAGTGCGTGCAGTAATGGTTTGAATTCATCATCAAATGGACAATTAATAAACACATTTGTATCAAACGGCATAGAAATTTGAAAGATTGCTATTTTCTGAATGAAACCAAATCGCTTATTTGACCACTTCTTCCATGTATTACAACCTCTCCATTTTTCCTGCTAGCTATTTGTTTTGCAAATGTAACGGCTTGCCTCTGAGTTGAAAATGCTTTTACGCCACGAATACTTCCTTGTGGCACAACTGTCCATCCGTTTGCCATACTGGTTATGACATGATATCTCATTGGATACAAAGGACGTGCACCTTCTGCAACATCGATTCCTAATCTTTTTGTGTATAATGATTTTCTTGCCATAACCAAATTTACAAAAATTTAATTTTCTTATGCATGTGAACACCGGGAATTTACTGACTACAAGAGGTTATTTTAGGGGAGGAAATTGACTTTATCCGCTTTATTTGATGGTGTAACGGAAACCGGTGTAAATCAGTCTTCCGTTGATGGGTCCCCAAACCATCGATGCATCAAATTCCCTCGAAAAAGGTTGATTGGCGCCAATGATGGATTCCATCTGCAAATAATTGGTGAGATTCTCTCCTCCCAGATATAACTCGAAATTTTTATTCTTACCAAACGTATGGCTCACCTGTGCGAGCAGCATTCCATACGATGGCGAATTTGAGAGAAAGGTATGTGCCGAAGGATGCAATACATCCGGAATTCTTTTGGTGCCGGTATAACTATAAGTGATATCGAATTTCCAGTTGCCCGGTGTGTATCCGGCATTGATGAACGCTCGGTTTCGTGCGGTAAGCGGACGTTGTTTTAATTCGTTGCCGTATGTAGTTTTCACATCGAAGAAACGATAGGCTATGCGTGTTTCCAGTTTTTTTACCGGCGTAATGTTGAACTCTGCCTGAAAACTGTTAGAATAAGATTTTCCATCCAGATTATAAAAACGAATCATGCCCGGCTGTTCCATATCTACTACCACCTGATCGGTAAAATCGTTGCGGAAATAGTCGAAACTAATATTGGCTTCTTTTTTAAATACACGGAGTTTCTGATCGAGACTGATGCCTTTGTTCCATGCGATCTCAGGATTCAACGTATAAGCATTGCCGTTAATTGATGGAATAATCTGTAATTGTCTGCTACTCACAAAACTTCCCAGATTTTCTGCAAAGATGTTGGCGGTTCTTTGTCCACGCCCGGCGCTGATTCGAATAGTTGTTTTTTCGAACGGCGCATATCGTGCATTGACACGGGGTGTAAAAAACCAGCCGAATAAATTATTATAATCCGCACGCATACCGGTTACCACCGTAAACTTATTGAGGCCATACGTATATTCGAAGAACGCACCACTCACCTGTTCATTTCTTTTGTATTCGACAGCATCAAAATTTTCCAGATAATTATCAGATGTAAAATTTAATCCCGTACGAAATTTATGTGCGGTGTTGCCGATGATATTTTGAAATATTAGATTGGCGTATAAGTTATTTTGATCGCCATTGTAATTTCTTAATCCTAGATACGCATCAGATTCATGACGAAAACCAGATAACTGCAGCCCGATGCTTTTGTATTTTTTCTGCGGAAAGATATATCCTGCTTTTATAAATCCTTCATAGCGATTGGTATTAAAACCGATGCCATAAAGTTGCGTGGTGAATTTTTGTGAAGGCGTAAAAGCCAGTTCTCCACCTACCCGATTGTCGGTCCAGATTTTACCACCAAACTCAGAAGAAAATCCTTTGTGGCTATATTCCCAACGATTGACAGCACTGAACACATTACCGGTGGTCATGTCCCTGAAACCATCATTATTCATATCTGTTTTGTTATACTGAAAATCGTCATGCAATAAAATGGTGGTTGATAATTTGTTACTGATACGTTTGGTGATATTGAGGTTCACATCTGTTTTACCCTGACTGTTGATATATCCGTTGGCGAAAATTTCATTTTTTTCACCGGCTTTTTTTAATTCTACATTAATCTGTCCTGCAATACTTTCATAACCATTCACCACCGAACCGGTGCCTTTACTCAGTTGAATGCTTTCCACCCACGGGCCGGCAATGCTGTTCAAACCTAAAGGAGTGGATAAGCCACGCGGACCAGGAAGATTTTCAACCGTCAATTGTGTATACACACCACTTAATCCGAGTAACTGAATTTGTTTCGATCCAGTAACGGCATCGCTGTATTGTACATCCACAGAAGGATTTGTTTCAAAACTTTCACTGAGGTTACAACAGGCCGCTTTCATCAATTCACCTGAGCCGATGTTAGTAATTCGAAAAGGATCTTTCGGATTCACATACATATTTCTTTTGCGGGAAGAGACAACAATGGTTTTTAAAATATTGTTAGTACCCAATACTACCTGCAGCATTTGCGGTTGCGTTACCTCAATAGTATCGGCTTTAAAACCCGTATAGCTAATTACCAGTTTTTGAAATTCTTCAACAATGGGGATATGAAATTCGCCATGCTCATCGGCGGTGGTGCCTTCATTGTTTCCTAACCATTTAATGGTTGCACCCGATAAAGGAATAAAATTTCCTTTTTTATCTTCCCGTACTACTACGCCGTTCACGATGGAAGTATCTAATAATTCCGGCTCCGGTTCGTCATCATTTTTTACGTTGGGATCACGGTACAGGCAACAATCCGGTAACGCAGCATACACCGCATCATCTGCTTTCTTTGTTTCGGTATCATGACCGGTTGCGGCAATGAGTTCGTTGAGTTTTGCAAATGAAATTACGTCTGGATTGAAGTTAACATTGGCCATATGTGTCCGGGTTGACCATACAGCTTTAGAAACGCCTTTCACCTGGATAGATTCTTCAATCCTTGTTCTGCACATATTGCATACGCCGGAAACAGGAATGGAAACGGTGGTGTCTTTAGATTGTGAAAATGAATTCACAGAATTGGAGAGCAGAATAACTGCCAAAAATAATTTATACATAGTATAGAATATAAAATGAATGAATGATGGATATCAATTCAAATCATATTCTGAATACGTTGTATAGCAGGTAAAGTGGTGATGGTGATAAAGGCGGTGAATCATCTGCAACTTCTTCGTATGCAAACTGTGGCTGAAAATGATTGTGGTATTTGGGTGCGAATTTATTTTGCGGAAGGGTTGTAACGATATTATTTACAACGAATGATTTTGTTTCAAATTCTGTTGCCGGTATTTCGCGAACAACACAAATACATTTCTTTTCTTTTTTGGAATTGCAGCAATTTTTTTTAACAGCGGGTTTACAGCATTGGATTGTAATCTTATTACAGCAATAATTGAATTGAAGGGAAAAGCCGCTTACAGAGATACTGTAGATGAGGATGAGTAATATGCCGGCGAGCTTTTTCAATATGCAAAAATAAGCTAAAAGTTTAACACTGAGGCCACTGAGGTTTCACAAAGTTCACGATATTTAATCGTTCTTATCTACATGACCTCCGTGTGTTTTCTGTGTTCTCTGTGTTCTCTGTGTTAAAAAAACCAGCAGAATGCTGATAAAGGCAGCCTGCCCCACAAAAGCAATATCCATCAATATCCAGTTACAAATATGAAACGCAAAAAAACCAACCATCAGCCATCTGTCAAACCGCTTTGTAAAAAACCCAATCAAAGCAGACAGTTCCAATAACAACGAAGCTAAAAATAAACCATAAGACAACACCGGATGCCCGATGATAAATTGATTCAGATCAGTTCTCCAGCCAACATTTTGCTCCACATAATACGGCGCAAACTGGTGCGTTAAAAAATGACTGAAATGGTTCAACTCCAACACTGACCCACTGAATAATTTCAACAACCCCGCAGACAAATAAAACCACAACAGATAATACCGTATCCCCTCAAATGCCAATGTACGATTCATGTCTTTGGCAAACATAAAAGGAATGAGAACGATAAAAATTCCTGTAGGATAATTCCGGTGCGTGAGATACGCCGTTAATGTAACGTAAAACAAAAATAATAACGGAAATAAAATACGTGCCGCCAAAGTTTTGAAAGGATATCGCAACTGATATAATAAACCTATCATGATCAAAACATCCAGCAACAACCCTACATAATGGTTCGCAACGATCATCTGCGGGATACCCGATAAAAAAGGGATCCAGTAAAATATATCCACCTTAATATAATAAAAATTATCACCGGATAATGCGGAAAAACTAACGCCTGAAAAAAAGCAGATCATCCATTCCACCGTTAAGATTAACAACACCAACCTTTCTGCCATCTTTATCGTCATGGCTGCAATTTTTGGTGAAGCAGTAAAGAAGAATCTATTGCAATAGCTCCATTAGAAAAAAACAAATGATATTTCCAGATGGAAAATACGGTGGATGCATTTGTTTTTTGATTTCCAAAATTGGCATACCAAGCCAGCCAGCGATGATTGTTCAACGATGGTTTCAGTTGTTGTAATAATAATTGATGATAAGGCTTGTTTGCATAGGCATAGTTGATATATTTTTCAATGTATGGCACATCGTTTAACATGGACACATACGTGCGAAGCGATGTTTCCATGAAATCTTTTTTCCACCACCATTGATGGGTGAAATTCACCGGCTGATCATCCAACTTTAACTGGTATGTATCGGTGCTATAATCATTCGTAAAATCGATGGAGAACATACTGTTATAAGGAAACATCACCATATCCATCTTCTTGAAGAAAAAGAAAGCATACATAAAAATGTACAGCATTATCAGCACAAAAGCCAATTTACTGTGATGATACAACCGTATGATGAACAATTTTTTCAGATTGAAATTCTTACGCATAAAATTATATATTGTGCAGCTATGGCAATGGAAAACTTTCTGAACCATTTACTCGCAGATCCACACACTGGCGAAAGTTTGCAACTAACGCCCGGCGGTTACGTAAATGCAGGAGGATATGTTTATCCTGTTCAACATCATATTCCTGATTTTATTGTTGCACAAAAATATACTGCGCCTGTTTCTGATCTGCATCATAAAGAAGGCACGCAATTTCATTATCGTGAACATTATAAAGCCGATGCTGCATTTTTTAATTATATAGCTGGTGATGACAATGCCGTTACCCGGGAAGAAAGAAAAAGAAACAGGCAGGCGATCATGGAGGAAGTTGATAAAAATTCAAAATTGATATTGGATATTGGTTGCGGTGATGGCTGGGTGGCCGGATATTTTTCAAAATTCGCAAAGGTGGTTTCGATGGACCTTGCCATTGATAATCCACTGAACGCCCTAAACAAATATCCATTTGCTAATCATGCTGCGGTGGTAGCAGATGGAATGTTTCTTCCATTTGCGAATGAATCTTTTGATACCATCATTGCATCAGAGGTGATCGAACACCTCGCAGATCCGCCTTTATTTGTAGAAGGTTGTATGCAAAAATTAAAACCCGGTGGTCAATTGATACTCGTTACGCCCTACCATGAAAAAATTAAATATCATATCTGCGTACATTGCAATCACCCTACACCGGAAAGTGCACATCTTCATTCATTCAGCGAGAAAAACATAGATGCATTAATAAACCGTAAGTGGAAATTTAAAACCCATGCATTCAACAACAAATATGCATTAAAAATGCGTTTGTATAATCTGCTGGCCTTTCTTCCTTTTACAGTATGGAAGTTGACAGACAAACTCACAAACGCTCTTTTAAAAAAGCCGCTGACTTTTATGATCGTTATTCGAAAATAATTATTTCAAACTGTTGATGATGGCAGCAAATTCTTTGGCGATGAGACTTGCACCACCTACCAATCCGCCATCTACATCCGGCATGCTGAAGATATCTTTTGCATTGGCTGCTTTTACGCTTCCGCCATATAAAATAGAAACCGACTCCGCCGTATTGCCGAACTGCGTATTCAAAACATTACGAATGTGCTGGTGCATTTCCTGCGCCTGTTCGTTGGAAGCCGTTAAACCGGTTCCTATTGCCCAGATAGGTTCATAAGCAATTATAAAATCCTGCATCTGATCCTGACTCAGATGAAATAAACTTTCCCTTAACTGTGCTTCCACATACACATTTTGTGTTTCCGCTTCCCGGATATGCAACGGTTCTCCGCAACAGAAGATCGGTTTTAGCTGATGTGCCAGCACACGGTTTACCTTTTCTGCGAGTAAACTGTTGCTCTCATTATTGTATTCTCTTCTTTCACTGTGGCCCAGCACCACATATTGAATGCCCATACTTTCTAGCATAGCTGCACTCACTTCTCCTGTATATGCACCATTGGCATTGGCACTGCAATTTTGTGCTGCAACAAATACATTCTTCTTTCCTTTCAGTTTTTCCTGCACCATAGATAAATAAGGAAAAGGAACGGCAAAAATCGCCAGTTGATTGTCCTTTACGGGATGATCGGTTTGTAATAATTCATCCATTAATTTTTCCGCTTCCGAATATGATAAATTCATTTTCCAGTTAGCGGCGGCTATTTGTTTACGCATGGTGTTGTTGTGATTTATACAATAATGCTAATGTTTCTATTTCATTTGGTGTAAGAGAACAGTGCTTTAATTTTTTCCAGTTCTCCATATCCCGGATCGCTTTTTCAAATATATACGTTTTATCGCCCCATGTAAAATCAGGAATAAACTTTGGCGGAAATCCATCAACAAATATATTGCAGCACACACCTACAATAGTTCCAGTATTGAACGATGTGTTGATAGCACAGCGACTATAATCGCCCATGATCAGTCCGCCCTTTAAACCGGGTGAAAATGTTTGATCATCATATATATAATGCACGGCTTCTGCATTATTTTTTACATTGCTGTTGGAGGTTCCTGCGCCGAGGTTACACCATTCTCCAATCACACTGTCTCCTAAATAACCATCATGCGCTTTATTGCTGTAGCCGGATAAAATACTGTTTTTGATCTCACCTGCTGCCACACAATGCGGACCGATCGTAGTTCCGCCATAGATTTTGCTACCCATTTTTAAAACACTGTTCTCTCCTAAAGAAAACGGGCCTCTGATTAAATTACCTTCCATCACCAGCGCATTTTTGCCAATATACACCGGACCATCAGTAGCATTGATGATGCTGTGTGTCAAGATGGCTCCTTCTTCAATAAAAATATTTTCGGGAGCCATTACAGCATTGGATGCATCGATTGGAGCAGAACTTCGCCCTGATGTGATCAGTTCAACATCATCTTTGATAGCCTGTGCATTCCATTGATATAATTGATAGGGAAATTGTAGAACAGGAATATCATCCGGTAATTTACCTTCTGCACAACCCAGAATTTGACGGAAATTTTTAAGGGATGGAATTATAGCCGCTGATACACTGAACTCCTTTTCTGCAGGAAATTTTTGCGACAACAATTTCCATTTTTCGCGGATGGTAAGAATACCGATCCGCAGATCTGCCACAGCTTTTGTAGAGGTAAGCGGTCTTAATGTTTGTGCAGCTTTATCTTCCGTTAAATGAATTTTCATTCTTTGTATATAAACATGAAGTTATAAAAAATCCCCCCGGAAAACCGAAGGGACAATTATATAAAAACAATGTAATCGAAGATATTTACTCCGCTTGTTTTGCTTTTTTCTCGTAACGCTTTTTGAATTTATCAATACGACCTGCAGTATCCACCAATACATTTTTACCTGTATAGAAAGGATGAGATGTATTTGAAATCTCCAGTTTAATTACCGGGTATTCATTGCCATCTTCGTGCTTAATGGTTTCTGTTGTAACTGCAGTAGAACGGCTCAAAAAAGTAGTACCGTTACTCATATCTTTGAAAACTACAGTTCTGTAATTCTTTGGATGAATGTCTTGTTTCATATTTGCTTTTTTATGTACGGATTTTGCCGTACGATTTTATAAGGATGCGAAATTAGGTAAAAAACCCATAATTCCATCCTTTAACTCTTCATATTTATGTATTGGAGGGCAATTCCTACGTTCCAGGTTTTGCTGGCCTGTATAACTTCCTGCAAATCATCTATTTTTTTGCCTGTTACGCGTATGATATCATCCATGATGGCCACCTGCACTTTCAGGCCGCTGTCTTTAATGATCTTTATGATCTTTTTGGCGTCTTCCTGCTTGATTCCGTTACGTACCGGTACTTCCTGCTTTACCACTTTACCGCTGGGAAATGGCTCTTTACTGAGGTCATATACTTCAGCAGCCAGTCCCTGTTTCATACTGCGGCTGATGAGCACATCGAGGATCTGCTGGAGTTTCATTTCACTATCCGCCTCCAGATTTAATTTATAATCTTTTTTATTGAGGTCGATTACCACATGCGCTCCTTTAAAATCGAAACGGTTGGTGATTTCTTTGTTCACCACGTTGATGGCATTATCAAGGGTTTGAAGGTCCACTTTACTTACCAGGTCAAATGATGGCATAATGTTTAATTTTTGCAAATATAAAAACCAACGCCTTCATTGGGTAATTTATTTGGAAGATAAAGGTTAAACGTTTAACCACTGAGGCACAAAGTAAAGACAACACTAAGGACACCAGTAAAATAATCTCTCCCTATCTTAAAACCATGCACCACATCTGAGCCTACTATGCACAACTGCCGATCATAGCTGTACAGACAAACGGGCTGTATATCGTTTGTCTGTGCCTTTTTTTGGTAATTTTTTTGCAGAAAAAAAGAACATATTAATTGATTTGAAATATAAACTTTCTGCCTTGATAGAAAAAGTACTAAAATGATCAAGAAAAGAAATTAATAATAGCCAAACTTAGAACAGAAAAGATCTATTAAATCTGTTTAATCCATGTTATCAGTGTTCTATTATTTTAAATCACTCATACACAAAGTACAACTCGACAAGCTCGTTGTACTTAGCACCCGCTTCCCAATTATCCATTAGCAGCTTTGATCCTATTCTGTTCTTCGCTGGCGCCTCCTGTTTTTCTTTTCGATGTTCCTTTAATCGGTTTTCCGAAACGGTAATTAAAACTGATAGTAAACGTTCTGTTATCTCCTCTTTGGTTAAATGAAGCTATCGTGGAATTAAACAAAACCTTTCCGGACGGATTCATGGTATTCAAAATATTACGGCCTGAAAGTTTGAAAGAACCCTTGTCTTTAAAAATCATTTTCTGTACACCAACATTTAATTGTCCCAGGTCAGTAATGTTGATCTGGCCAACGGAGAATTTACTTTTATATAATGCCGTCAACTCAGCACTCCATCCCTTTTTAAAATTGAACTGATTGCTGAAATTGCTCAGGTAATTATAGTTGGTAACATTTACAGCCTGTCCAACAATGTTTGCTTTATAGGATACATAATTTCCTTCGGCATATACATTCGCTTTCCACCATTTGAAGATGTTTAGCTGTGTGCTCAGGGACAGACTCACATTATCATTCACGCCATAATTTCCCTGTGAGTGAATTGTTTTAAAACCACGCTCATAAAATATATCGTCGAACAAATCGGTCGTATGCGAATAATTTAGCGTTGTAGTAAAATTCTGTTTGAAGGTATGCGTCAATTCAAACACGTTGGAATACATCGGGCGTAAGAATGGATTTCCGGATTCATACGTGTATTTATCGAGGAAGAACAAAAAAGGATTCAGGTCTTCATAATCCGGACGATTGATCCTTCTGCCTGCAGAAAATTTAAACTGATGTTTTTCATTGGCATTGTAGCTAACATATGCCGTAGGAAATGCACTGGTATAAGAACGACTGAAAGATGAATCGGTTTTTGTAGGATTACCATCCTGTCTGCCATCATAGATCGTATTTTCAACCCGGAGGCCGGCCTGGAAAGACCATTGTTTGAGCGTACGGTTGAAATTGATATAACCGGCATTAATGTTTTCATGATAGCGGAAATGGTTGGTCTTTTCATAATCCACCGCTTTGTTTCCATTGATGATGTTGAAATACGAAGCCGTATTATCAGTGGCTACAAAACTGGATTTTAATCCAGTTTCAAAGCGGATATTTTTAAAGATGTTTTGGGTATAATCAATTTTGGCTGCATACACTTTAATGTCTGAAGGTAATTCGCCTTTTAACTGATCCGCATACAATAATTGATAGGATGCATCATAATTGCTGTTGATAAAAAACTGGTTCTTTTGTGAGTTGTATTGCAGATAATCCATATCAGCACTTAACTCCTTTCCGGTAGAATCGAAAACGTGCCGGAAGTTAAGATTGAGAGAACCATTTTTAAACGTATAATTTTCTTTACGATTGGCTGTTACGATCGAATCCAATGTTCCGGAGCCGTTTTGTAATAAGTTGGTATTGAAACCGGTTTCACCACCTGGCGTTGTGAATCCGCTTACCGAAAAGCCGATGGTTGTTTTTTGGGAAGCATAATAATCCATTCCGAAACGGGCAGTATAATTTTCTCGTTGTTTAATACCTCTAGACTCCTGATCGAAGATGGCTTTTACAGAACCGTCCGGGTTTTTGTAAATTCTGAAAATATCAAGGTCCTGAAAATTTTTGCGGTAGTTAGCGCTCACGGTGCTAAAAACATTGAATTTGTTGATGCGGTAATTTAGACTCAGGCTATTGGTAGTTTTAGGATAAAATCCCTGTGTGTAAGCAGTGCTGAGTGATCCGTTGAAACCTTTCTGACGGATCTTTTTTGTTTTTAAATTGATGATACCGGAATTGCCGGAAGCATCATACCGTGCGGAAGGATTAGTCATAATTTCTACCTGATCAAGGTTGGAGGAAGGAAGATTACGGAGATAATCTGTCAATTCAATTCCTGTTAAAAAAGAAGGTTTTCCATCAATCATTACAATCACGCCTTTCTTTCCCTGCATATTAATATTTCCGTCTTTATCAACAGAAACCCCCGGTGCCCTTTCGAGCATTTCCAAAACGGTGGTTCCGGTATTGGCAATAGACGCATCTACATTCATAATTACCTTATCTGCTTTACGTTCGATGGCATTTTTCTTTGCATTTACAACTACTTCCTTAAGCGTATTTTTTGTATTAAGGATGATGTTGTTCATGTCCACCCAACTTTTATCCGCTGATAATAAAATGGCAGAAGAAAACTGAGGTTGAAATCCTGCAGCGGTAATCTTTAAAAAATACGACCCGATCGGCAAGTTGGAAAATTGGAATAATCCTTCAGCATTGGTTGCCCTTTGAAGGTAGACAGACGAATCACTTTTTAATAAGGTTACGGTAGCCGCTTCGAGAAATGCTGTTTGTCCTTTGACAGATCCTGATATCTTTCCTTCCTGAGCAAATGAAGCGGAGGTGAAGAAGATTAAAAAGGAGAATACAATTTTCATGATGTACATTTTTTATATTTTGATAATACCATACAAACGTAGGTACATTGTATAGCACAGTACATTGCTATATCAATAAACGGTAAAATAATTACGTGAATGGAAATATGAAATGGTAGAAAGGAAAAGCTCAGCTATAAAAAAAGTTGCATCTAACAGGATGCAACTATAATTAAATCTAGGATCAATGAAAATTATTCAGGCTTTTTTACTTTAAATTTAGCATAAAACATCAATCCTATTCCAATGATAATCAGAAATATAGCAATTAATTCTGCTTGTGTGCCTCTCATGCCTAATACTGCATAACCTTTATTTACACGCATCGTTTCGATAAAGAATCTTTCTGCACCATTCAATACGAGGTAAATACCAAACATCAGCATCGGTATGGTGACCTTTCTTCTGATCATCCACATACCTGCAAAGAGCAGCGTACAAATAATGGTTTCATATAAGGGTGTCGGAAATACAGGCTGCGGCAAAACTTTGTTATGCTCCACCGTACTTCCGGGGATAGGCACCCCATCTTTATTTACATTGTTAGGATATGTATAAGCGAAAAACCAGGCCGGTAAAAAAGACGGGCCTTTGAATGATTTATGCGGAACGTTATCGAGTGTACCATAAACACGATCTGTTACAAAATGCGCTGTGTTATTTTCCATGATCTTTCCTTCCGTAAAATAGGTGGTGTTTGTGGAAAGTGTTTTTTGGAAATCACCCGGTTGGGCAGCGGTTACCTTACCATAAGCATCAGAAGTATAAGCGCTGTTGAAAATTCCCCAGTCGCCATCACCGGAAACCTGACAACCAATTCTTCCGACCGCATAAGCGATCATGAGTGCAGGAGCAGCAGCATCTACGAGGTGACGTAAATTGATTCCTTTTTTAAATGCGTACCAGCAAATAGCGATCGTAGCCAGAATCAATCCGCCATAAAACGTGAGTCCACTGGCAGAAAAAATACTTTCAATCGGATGCTGGATGAATTCATTCCAGTTTTCTAAATTATCAAACAACTTGGCACCCAGAATTCCGAAGATCAGCCCAAGAATAATGATGTCGCCTACTCTGTCGTGCGGCCAGATTCTAACCGAACGGCGTTCCGGTGCAGCCAGTTTCAATTTATTTTTATCATACCACTTTAAGCCTCCTAGGAGAATAGCGCCCAGTATCCCACCCAGTAAACTTCCTTCAGATGAAAAAAGATATTCCTGTGGATTCATATTTTCCGGTCTGGAAAAAAAGAAGCCGATTAGTTTATAGCCAAACACAAACCCGGTGATCGCATTGAATACAATCTCAGGAGTAGATGCTGGTTTTCCGACTACGATGATTTCTTCACGCGGTAACAGCAGCCCGGCTTTTTCTTTTCGTTTTAGTTCTAAAGTAAGCACCCATGCGGCGGCTACAAAACCGAGCGCCACCATCAGCCCAAAACTGTTGAAAATACTCAGGCCTGTCCATTCAACTCCAAACCAGTCGCGGAATATATAATATAGATTGGGATACATAATTTATTCTTATGATAATGCTGCAATATATTGGATTCTGCAGCATAAAAAAATCCTCCTGTACAACAGGAGGATCCAATTGTAAAAATGTTTTAGTTACAATGCGTTTCAAAAGCACCTGTAAGGTTATCTGCGATCATTTGAGCGCTTCTGCCTTCGATCATGTGGCGTTCGATCATGTGAACAAGCTGACCATGTTTAAATAAAGCGATAGCGGGTGAAGAAGGCGGATACGGCATCATATGCTGACGTACTGTATTTACGGCTTCAATGTCAAAACCTGCAAAACTGGTGGTGATCTGGTCAGGCACTTTAGCTGCATTTCTAACAGCCATTACAACGCCGGGCCTTGCCGTACCTGCACTGCAACCGCATACGGAATTGATCACTACTAAAGTGGTACCTGGCTTGTTGAGTGCATTTTCAACATCGCTGGCACTCAATAATTCTTTAAACCCATTTTCTGTTAACTCTTCCTTCATAGGAATAACTATCTCTTCAGGATACATATTTCTGTTTTAGGATGCAAATTTACGGGAATAATAGACAACCTCACAGGTTGGAACCTCACAGGTTGGAACCTCACAGGTTGGAACCTCACAGGTTATCGAAAATGCCATATTGTCTTAAATAATAAAGGATACTGCCATAAAGGCCATTATATATACCATATCTGAAAGCTTGACTAAAAAAATTACACTGGAACGCTTCTTGAAAACAATCTGGAAAATAAAAAACTATGACAAACGTAAAAGTTATAAACCCGATCAACCGATTTGATGGATTAATGAAAGATTTTTTTAACGAATTTCCTTCTACCATCAGTAAATCTTTAAGAGAAGATGTGCTGCAGTTTCCTCCGGTGAACATCATCGAAAAAACGAATGCTTATGAAGTAGCATTATCGGCACCCGGACTTTCGAAAGAGGATTTTTCCATCAGCCTGGAAAACAACCTGCTTACTATAAGTGCGGAACAAAAAACAGAAAATGCAGATTCAAACGATAAGATGATCCGCAAGGAGTTTTCATTCAAATCGTTCAAAAGAAGTTTTACCATTGATGAAAAAATCGATGCAGAACAAATAGGTGCTAAATATGAGAACGGAATTCTATTCGTAGAATTACCGAAAAAAGAAATCGCAAAACCGGCTGCAAAGTCGATCAGCGTTCAGTAATTGTTTTGTTTTATTGATTGAAAAAGCCTCTTCATTTTTGGAGAGGCTTTTTTGCGGGATGCGGGCTACGAGATGAGTGATAAGAGATGCGGGTTGCGAATCCCGCATTTCGTATCTAGTATCACGAAGAAGCTACTTGTATCCCAAAATCTTCAGCATACTTTGCGCTGTTTGTTCTTTCGCATATACCCAGTCTACCAGTTTCCCGTTTTTATCATAACCTACAATAATGTGCTTTGGTGATGGAATAAGGCAGTGCTTAATACCACCATAACCGCTGATCTGATCCTGATAAGCACCTGTATGAAAAAAGCCAACGTATAAAGGTTCGGTACCATCATCCACTTTTGGCAAAAACACTTCATTGATATGTTCTTCTGAATCATAATAATCATGACTGTCGCAGGTGATGCCGCCTAAAACAACTCGCTGGTAATCGGCATCCCATTTATTGATCGGCATCATCAGGAACTTTTCGCCAATACCCCACGTGTCGGGCAAAGTGGTAATGAATGATGAGTCGATCATATACCATGTTTCGCGATCATTCTGCACTTTTTGTCCGATGATGCTATAGATATGCGCCATGCTTTCTCCTACTGTAAAACTTCCAAACTCGGTGAAGATGTGCGGCATCGGCACTTTGGCTTTTTTACAGGCTACTTTTATATTCCGTGTGATTTCGTTGATCATAAACTGGTAATCGTAATCAAACCCCAGAGAATGTTTGATAGGAAATCCACCGCCAATATTGATAGAATCCAGTTCCGGACAAATCTTTTTCAACTGGCAATACAAGTTGATCACCTTATTCAATTCACTCCAGTAATAAATATCATCTTTAATGCCTTTGTTCAAAAACAAATGCAACATTTTTAATTGAAAGCGATGTTCGTTTCCTTCTATCTTATCTACATAAAATTCCAGGATATCTTTTGCACGTATTCCTAATCGCGATGTATAGAAAGGAAATGAAGGTTCTTCTTCTGTTGCCACGCGAATACCAAGATTAAACGGCACTTTTACTGATTTGATATAAGAACGCAGTTCATCCATATTATCCAATACAGGAATCACATTCTTAAACCCGGAATTTAATAAAGAAGCAATGCGGCTGGTGTAAGGCTTTTGCTTGAAACCATTACAAATGATATATGATTCTTTATTGATTTTCTTTTTAGCATACAATGCTTTGATGATTTCAATATCGTATGCATATGAGGTTTCCAAATGGATATTATGCTTCAATGCTTCTTCCAGCACAAAACTAAAATGGGAACTTTTAGTGCAATAACAATAATTGTATTGTCCTTCATACTTATGCTTTTTAAAAGCCACCTCAAACATTTTCTTGGCCTTTTCTATCTGCATCCCAATTTTTGGGAGATAGCTTAGTTTCAACGGAGTTCCGTATTTATCGATCAGCGCTTTGAGGTCGATACCATTAAACTGTAAATAGTTATTCTGGAGTTTAAAGTCTTCCTGCGGAAAGACAAAAGTTTGTTGTACGAGGTCGTTGTACGAATTGTTCATTGATCTATTTCAGATTGTATTTTAGATGTAGAAAAAGCAAAGGTAATTGTTATCCTTTCTATATATAAAAAAACCGTTCACAAGGAACGGTTTAGTATAATCTTTGGGTTGCTGACGATTACTTTACAGAATCGATCAGTTTCTTAAATGTTTCTGGCTCGTTCATCGCAAGATCTGCTAAAACTTTTCTGTTAAGGTCGATTCCTTTAGCGGCGATCTTATTAATAAAAACACTGTAAGTCATTCCTTCTGCTCTTACAGCGGCGTTGATACGTGCGATCCACAAAGTGCGGTATTCGCGTTTTTTAAGTTTACGGCCTACATAACTGTATGTAAGACCTTTCTCCATTACGTTTTTGGCAACGGTATAAACATTTTTACGTTTACCGTAATATCCTTTAGCGGCTTTTAAAATTCTTTTTCTGCGTGCTCTGCTGGCAACTGCATTTACTGAACGTGGCATATCTTAATTTTTTAAAAAAGTTAATAGTTTACAATAGCTTATTTCATTCCGAGTAATCTCTTCACGAAGTGCATGTTGGAATCGGCAACTATACCGTCCTTACGCATACTACGCTTACGCTTTGTACTTTTTTTGGTTAAGATGTGACGTTTGAAAGCTTTCTGGAAAGTGATTTTTCCTGTACCGGTAACTTTGAAGCGCTTTTTAGCACTACTGTTAGTTTTTACCTTTGGCATTACATAATTTTTTTATGTTAACCCTGCTGGCGTTTCCGGAACCTCCGGAAAACTTATGGAGCCTTGTGGGAAATGGTCCGAAAATGTTCTTTTCGGGCGGCAAATGTAAGGAATAATTTCAAATTTTGAATAAAAAATTCAGGACCTGTTAGGTCTAAGACCTAACAGGTTTATTGATGAATCAGAACAGTTTGCACTACATCCAAACTGTCCATCTTGATTACCAGCGTTTTAGTATGTAGCGGTAATGCGCCCAGCCGTTGTTGTGCTACTCTGTAAAATAAATAATGGGTATCTGTTCGGGAAGGTTCACCCAGAAGTTGAAATACATCACCTTTTTTTATGCCTTTAAGTATCCTGCTTTTTATCAGATCATCCAGCATAGCATTGCGGTAAGGAAAGTCTTGTTTTTGCTGCACCTGCCATTTTTGGGAATCAAATAGAATCGGATTCTGTTTTTTGTGATTGCAGGAGAAACAAACCAATAATAACGACAGCCATATTATTCTAAAACCAATCGTTCTAAAAATTTGAATGTTTAAGTTACGGCAGATGTTTTTAACCACTGTGGCCACAATAAAATTCAAAAGTAAAAAGGCAAAAGCAAAAAGTTAGAATCCAGATTGGTTATTTTAAACAGTATTCAAAATCAACATTCAAAACTTATAACTCAAAACAATGTCCATTCTTAATTTTCCATTTTAAATTTTACATTCTTAATTCTAATTTGAAATCTCCATTTCGTTTACCAAAAATTCCCGTTTCGCTTTTACCAATGCAGAGCCGATCACCTGGTGCATATCGTAATATTTATATTCCGCGAGTCTTCCGCCGAATAAAACATTCTTTTCTTTTTCTGCCAGTTCCTGATACTGAGCAAAACGTTTGGTATTTACGTCATCGTTAACCGGATAATATTGCTCCATACCTCGTTTCCACTCTGCCGGATATTCACGGGAAATTACAGTGGTTGGTTGCGTTCCAAATTCAAAGTGTTTATGTTCAATAATTCTGGTATATGGAATATCTGCTTCCGTATAATTCACCACGGCATTGCCCTGATAATTTTCCATCTCCAGGTGTTCATGTTCAAAACGCAGGCTTCTGTATTCTAACTCACCAAAACGGAAATCGAAATACTCATCCAGGGGACCTGTAAAAACAACCTTCTCTCCTATTGATTCAAAATACGCCCGGTCCTTAAAGAAATCAGTATCCAGTTTTACTTCAATGCCACTAAGTAAACCTTCTGTGATTTTATTATAGCCACCAATGGGAATGCCCTGATATTTATCATTGAAATAATTATTATCATATGTAAACCTTACCGGCAATCGTTTAATGATAAAAGCCGGTAGTTCAGTAGCCTTGCGTCCCCATTGTTTTTCAGTATAGCCTTTAATCAACTTTTCATAAATATCAGGACCTACCAATTTCAAAGCTTGTTCTTCCAGATTTTTTGGCTCTGTAATATTCAGTGAAGCAATTTGTTCCTGAATTTTAGCTGCAGCTTCTGCCGGTGTTTTTACTTTCCATAAAGCATAAAAAGTATTCATATTGAAAGGAAGATTGTACATCTCCCCTTTATAATTAGCAACCGGCGTATTAGTGTAACGGTTGAATTCAACAAAAGAATTTACGAAGTTCCAAATCTGTTTATCATTGGTATGAAAGATATGTGCACCGTAATGATGAATATTTATACCATTTTCATTTCTGCAAAAAATATTTCCACCTGCATGATTTCTTCTATCAATCACCAAACATTTTTTTCCTGCATTCTTAGCCTGATGTGCGAACGTTGCTCCAAATAATCCGGCACCTACAATTACATAGTCATACTTCATCTTGCAAATTCATTTTATATTAAAACCATTGTTTCTTCAAAATATTCCTCCATGGCAATTTCAAGGGAAGGCATCAAAATTCCTTTTTCACTTTGTAAAACACTATACCTTGGCCTTGCCGCAGTTGGTATAGAATAATCTTCCACAATATACTTTTTATCAAACCCTGCTCTGTCGGCAGCCATTCTTGCAAATTCATACCAGCTTATACCAGCATTATTGGTCAAATGCCAAATACCACTTTCTTCATCTATCAACAAATCCAAAGAGGCATTAACCAGGTGCGGAACATAGGTGGGTGAAATTCTTATCTGTTTGGATGCAGAAAATTTAATCCGCTCTTCCAATGCATGTAATGCTTTGTAAATGAAATTATGCTGATCCCAAGGTCCAAAGAACGAACTCGTTCTAATCACCAGACTGCTCGGATGAATATCCATTACCAATGATTCTGCATTGGCTTTACTCTGACCGTACACATTTAAAGGACAAACGACATCTGATTCAACATATGGTGAATTTTTCATTCCATCAAATACAAGATCAGATGAAAATGTCATCAGTTTAATTCCATATCTCCTGCATGCAAGCGCCAGTTGTTCAGCGCCAGTTGTATTTTCGCGGAAACATTTCAACCTGTCACCTTCTGCATCATCCACTCTTACATATCCTGCTGCATTAATAATTGCCCAGGGGTTGTATTTACGCATGATGCTTTCAATATCTTCATAACAGCAGATATCAATATCTTCCCGACTGAGTAATACGTGTTTTAATGAACGCAAATGACAGATTCTGCTGAATGCTTTCCCTAATGTTCCGCGTTTACCAATGATCAGTAATGGCTGACCATCATGTTCTAGATGGTCCATTTGAATTAATTTATTTTTATTAAAGTAGAATCTGGATTCACATTTCCACCAACCTTCACCCGAGAGAATCGGACTGGAGAAAGTTCCCTCATTCACTAACTTTTTTATCATGCCTACCATAGCTGTTGGCCTTCTTTGTCCGGAGCTTACATCAAAGGTTCCCCTTTCATATTCACCATTTTCGCAAGTAAGTAATTTATTCCATCCGTAAGCACCTAACACACTCCATGCTGTTACCGCACGGAGGTCCATGCCTTCTTTTTTCAATTCAGTGGAGTAATCATACAGTTCACGAAACCATTTCATTTGTTCTTCGCGGGAGCAATGAAGATGTGCTTCGGTAACAACAATAGGCAGACGATATCTATCCCACAATTCCTTCATCAATAATTTAAATCCATGAGGCTTATCGTATGGCACCCGAACCAATTCTACATCCGCATAATTATGCAGCGTATTGCCGCCATGAGTAGATACTGGATATTTTTCTGTATGATGATCGAGATACCGTTCTGACGTTACATAGTGATTAACGCCTATGATATCCGGGCAGCAAACATTGCGCAAAAAAAACTCCATTGTTTTCACAGAGATGCCCAACCGTATAAAATATTTCCAGAGCGGATGTTCCTCCGTAAACTGGCCACATAAAATATCATAGGTAAGCCATCTGCGGTGATTTTCAAAACGTGCCTGATAGTCGAGCAATTTAGTACTGTAGGTTTTACCGAGATCTTCCGTTTGAACCAGTTTAACTTCCGGATTTATTTTACGAATTTCCTGGATACTCAGTACAATTCCTTTCAGTTGATTGAGCAACATTTTTACATAGCTCACATCATTTTTCTTATGCGGATACCATATACCATACAAACCCGAAAATCGGGCTGTTGTTAATGGTTCATTTACAGGTGTATAATATTTTATCCATGGAAATTTCGTTGCTACAGCCTTTGCATAAGCTGCCAGCAATTCAGGAAATTTCGGATCCAGCAAATCAGTAAATGCAGGTCCGGAACCATGGTGTAATAAACCTGCAATAGGTTCGATGTTTAATTCTTTCAGCCGCAATAAATTCTTTTCTGTCCATGAAAAATCAATCGGACTATTTTTATTGGGCTGGTGCTTTTCCCATAAAATCGGATATCGGAGTGTTGTAATTCCCAGATCGGCAATAGCATCCAGATCATCTTCTCTTTCATAGTGGCCACTCAGTGCTAACTGATCAATATATCCCGACTTCAACCTGTTTATTGTACACTCAATTCCTGCCCATATCTCCGGTCTGCCTTCAAATATATTCTTCATAACCATCTATTTAATAACCGACGTTCCTGCTGTAAGTGTATCTGCCGTAGCCGCAATGCTGACCGTTTTTCTGTATGTAGTTTCAAATGGAATCAATTCATCTACCAGTTTCATCATCCTGTTCCAGGTTTTATCCCAGGAGATTTGTGATAGATACTGATCTACTTTTTTGCTCCATTCTGACTTATCAGAAGTAGATAATTCTTTCTCAACTGCAGCAATAAATTGTTCAGTGGTATCAGCGATATGAACAAGTTGTAATTCTCCATATGGCTTTACAACGTCGCGAATTGACGAAGAAATAACCGGTTTTCCGGCTGCGAGATATTCCGGTGTTTTTGTAGGACTTATAAATTTTGTTGATTCATTTTTTTCAAAAGGAATCATGGCTATGTCCCAGCCGGCAAGGTATTGCGGTAATTCCTGATAAGATTTTCCACCGAGGTAATGAATGTTGTTATTGCGCGGAAGATCATCCGGATGAATTTTCACTACAGGTCCAACCAATACAAAATGCCATTCAGGCCTTAAAGACGCTACTTCGCGAATGAGATTAATATTAAACCGCTCATCTATCACTCCATAAAATCCAATACGCAGGCGCGGAATAGGTGCCTGATCGGAAGGTTCATTAACATCGGCTCTGGCTTTTGAAAAATGCTCCTTATCAATACTGCTTGGAAAAGGATGAATATTGTGATGACAATCCTGTTTGGCTTCGTATAGACAATGTCCTCCGGTGAACACTAAATCAGCTTTATTAAATAACTTTTTTTCCAACTGACTAATTTCTGTTGGTGCAAATTTGAATGCCGATAATTCATCCATACAATCATAAATTATGCGAAGCGGACGAAACTGATCACTGATTTTTAATGCCATAGGCGTGTAATACCAAAAGAGGTATTTTTCTATTTCCATCTTGGCAAATAATTTATTAAGCAACGTTTTCTGGCGAACAATCAATTCCATTTCCGAACATTCCACATCCGACAAATGAGGTTTTACAACCCAAACATTTTCTTTCGTTAAGGTGACCTGACAAATATCTTCTCCGGCGTGAAATATTGGTTCTTCAATAAAGAAAACCCTGAATTTTTGGGCAAAGCGTGTAAGCAGATGTTGTGGGCGCTGGTAAACAAAGTCCCAGCGCAAATGACAGAAACAAACCAGATCCATGGTGGAAAAATCTGTGGTTGTTGCTGTTAGTTTTTTAGTGATGACCATTCTTTTTGTTTTAATGGGGTGAAAAATCGTGTTTTCGCTCAAAACTTCTTCCAACACGTAAGAAGACGATATCTATATTACCATTTCAAATCGATTGGTAAATAGAACGTATAAAAACCAACTATTTTTTCTTGTAGTTTCCTGATATGCAATCATTTTCATCTCTCGAATATCATTTTAGATGTAGTATAATATCTCCTGTTAATCAGGATGTAAAGTCAATACTCATCTACTGAATGAAACTGATTGCTGAAACAGATTAAATAACATAATCCTTTAAAAATCTGCGTTAATATATCGGTTTACCAGATCTATATATAGAATAATGATGCCATACCAATTTTTAAAATGACAATACACAGTATCAATTAAATATGATTAGCTGAAAAATAATTATGTTGAATCGGACCAGACTATAAAGGTTAATTTGTAGAATATTAACCACGTATGTAAGAGTTGGCACGGACAACCTCACAGGTTGTTACTCATCCATTCCACCGGTGTCTGCAGTTTTACTGCTGGAAGAAAGGAGATTATTCAGCACACCTATCTCCTCTTTAGAAAAGTAACGCCATTGCCCAACAGGAAGTCCTTTGGTGGTAAAATGCATAATCCTTACACGCATTAAAGCTGTCACACGATATCCTAATACTTCACACATCCGACGAATCTGCCGGTTGAGTCCTTGAGTTAATATGATTCTAAATCTTTTTTCGCCCTCTTGTTTTACAAAACAGGGTGCTGTGATCGTTCCCAAAATTTTGACACCATTGCGCATCTTTTGTATGAACTCGCCAGAGACAGGCTGATCAACAGTTACTAAGTATTCTTTTTCGTGGCCATTGCCCGCTCTTAGAATTTTATTGACAATATCCCCGTCATTGGTTAAAAAGATGAGCCCTTCTGATAATTTATCAAGCCTTCCCACAGGAAAGACGCGTGATTTTAAATGGAGATAAGAAATGATATTGGTTTTGTCTTTGGTGTCTGTTGTACAAGTTATGCCTTTGGGTTTATTCAGCATGATGTACAATGTTTCCTTTTTCTTACGAACAGGCTCGCCATCCACCAGCACCACATCTCCTTCCTGAACCCGGTTGCCTTTATGCGCATCTTTACCGTTAATAGTTACGCGGCATTCATCAATGTATTTATCTGCTTCACGTCTGCTGCAGAAGCCGGAATCACTTATGTATTTATTTAGACTTGTATCCAAAATATCCAGTAAATAAAAACCTGCCTTGGTTAAGGCAGGCTTTATAAAATATGATTTATTGATCAGGAAGCATTTGCTTCTTTTCCTTTTTTCTTTTGTGCTTTTGGAGCGAACATCACCAGCATTCTCTTGCCTTCCATCTTAGGCATACCTTCCAGTGCGCCTACATCTTTCAGCCTGTCTGCGAATTTCAGCAGCAATAATTCACCTCTTTCCTTAAACATGATCGCTCTTCCTTTGAATTGCACATGCGCTTTCACTTTATCACCATCCAGCAAAAATTTTTCAGCGTGTTTACATTTGAATTCAAAATCGTGTTCATCTGTATTAGGCGTAAAACGAATCTCTTTAACCTCACTGGTTTTAGATTTCGCCTTCATTTCCTTTTTCTTCTTCTTCTCGTCGTAAAGGAATTTATTATAATCGATGATTTTACAAACAGGTGGATTGGCACCCGGTGAGATTTCTACAAGATCGAGTTGCTGTGATTGTGCAACTTTAAGTGCATCTGCAGTTTGATAAACACCCACTTCAACGTTCTCACCTACGAGCCGTACTTCCGGCACTTTGATCATGTGATTGGTACGATGTTCCTGTTGTTGTTCTTTTTTGAAGCGGGGATTAAACGCACCTCGTGGTGCCCGTGGAGGAAATGCCATTTATTAATTTTAATTTACAATGTTGTTTTATTTCGGTTTGAACCGAATTTTATTTGATTAGATTTCTGCTCTGTCTTTTATTTCTGTTGTGATGTCTAACATAAATTGTTCCAATGAACGGCTACCGAGATCTCCTTTACCCTGACGTCTGATAGAAACATGCTTTTCGTTCATTTCTTTTTCCCCGATTACCAGCATATAAGGCACTTTTGCTATCTCCGTATCGCGTATCTTTTTACCGATCTTTTCACTACGGTCGTCGATTTCAGCACGAATATCAGCATTTTTCATTGTTTGCAAAATTGTATTTGCATAATCCATGAACTTATCACTGATTGGCAAAATCTTAACTTGTAAAGGTGCCAACCACACCGGGAATTTACCTGCATAATGTTCGAGCAGGAAGCCAATGAACCTTTCATGTGTTCCCAACGGTGCCCGGTGAATAATTAAAGGCGTTTCCGCAGCATTGTCTTTATTGGTAAATTCCAGGCCGAAACGTTTGCCCTGCGCAAAATCCACCTGATTGGTTGCCAGCGTAAATTCTCTGCCGATCGCACTCCAGATCTGCACATCTATTTTAGGACCGTAAAAAGCGCCTTCATCCTGCACTTCCACATAGGGAATATTGCTTTCGATGAGTACTTTACGAACCATATCTTCTGTTTGCAGCCATAATTCCGGTTCATTAATATATTTTTTACCCAGTTTAGATGGTTCATGCAGGCTGAGTCGCATCACATATTTATCGATACCGAAGATCTTGAAATACTTAACATACATATCATTTACTGCACGGAATTCCTGAGCGAACTGTTCATGTGTACAGTAGATATGTGCGTCGTTCATATGTAAGCAACGAACCCTCATTAATCCAAATAATTCACCGCTTTGTTCGTAGCGGTAACAAGTGCCATATTCGGCAAGGCGCAACGGCAGGTCTTTATAACTCTTAGGTTCCGCACCAAATATTTTATGGTGATGCGGACAATTCATTGCCTTCAGATAGTATTTGGTTCCGTCGAGTTCCATAGGCGGATACATACTGTCTTCATAATACGGCAAATGACCGCTAGTTATATACAAACTTTCTTTAGCAATGTGCGGCGTAACTACTCTTTTATAACCGGCCTTATTTTCTGTTTCCTTTGCCAGCTTTTCCAGTTCTTCGATGATGATCGTTCCATTTGGCATCCAGAGTGGAAGCCCCTGCCCGATGTCATCATCAAAAGTGAAAATACCCAGTTCTTTTCCTAGTTTACGGTGATCGCGTTTCTTCGCTTCCTCCAGCATCACCAGGTATTCATCCAGTTCCTTCTGATTGGGAAAGGTTACACCATACACGCGGGTAAGCTGTTTATTTTTTTCATCTCCTTTCCAGTAAGCGCCAGCAATGCTGGTGAGTTTAATCGCTTTAATAAAGCCGGTATGCGGAATATGCGGTCCACGGCACAGATCTGTAAAACTTCCCTGAGTATAAAAGGTGATCTCCCCGTCATTCAAATTTTGCAACAGGTCTAATTTATATTCATCTCCTTTTTCCGTAAAATATTTAACTGCGTCTGATTTAGAAATTCCTTTGCGGCTGAATGCATTATTTTGCTTAGCCAGTTCATTCATTTTTTTCTCTAACAAGGCCAGATCATCGTCATGCATTTTTCGGTCGCCCAGATCCATATCATAATAAAAACCTTTATCGATAGCCGGACCCACCCAGAATTTCACGCCGGGAAAAGTAGCTTCCACTGCCTCTGCCATCAGGTGTGCGGAAGAATGCCAGAAGGTTGATTTTGCTGCACTGTCATCCCAGGTAAGTAATTGAAGGCTACAATCGCTGTCAATCGGCAGCATTGCATCCGTGGTTTGTCCGTCGATATTTGCGGCGAGCACTTTTCTGGCCAATCCTTCACTAATAGATTTCGCAATATCCAGTGCAGTTGTTCCTTTCTCGTATTCTCTTACAGAACCGTCCGGTAAAGTTATTTTTATCATGTACAGTGTCGCAGTTTTTGAGTGGCAAATTTAACGAAGTCTTTGCTAGTATGACAATATCTTTGAGCGTTCATCTTTTTCTGTTTTGCAGAAACGGTACTTCAATGATATGAAAAGAATTTTACTCCTCCTTTTTACAGGATTTTTGTTTTTAAATGTAGCCGCCCAAAAGATCAAAGGCCAGTGGAAAGGGATATTTATTGATAAAAGCACCAGCAGGCCTAACTGGGGCGGCGATGAATGCGAATATATTCTGGAACTGGAATTAAAAGGATCGAAGATTACCGGATATTCTTATACTTATTTCACGGAAGGTGGTAAACGATTTTATACGATTTGTAAAGTATCTGGTACGCTAAATCCTAAATTAAAATATGTGGAGATTAGGGAAACTGAACGTACCAAAACAAATGTTCCCACTGATATCGGCAATTGTTTGCAAATTCATAAGCTCAATTACAGCGCAGGAGCAAATGGTGAAACTCTGAAAGGGAACTGGGTACCACAACCCAATCAGAAAGGCGATTGCGGATTTGGCGTTACCGAATTATCGAGAAGAACGCTTCAGTCAAATTTTACGGGGTTCAATAAAGGGGTTGCTAAAAATATTCCTCAGGCTAAAAAGAAAATTATTCCGCCTAATAAGGTAACGGTCGTTCCATCCAACACAATGGCAAAAAATCATAAAAAAGTTAAGCCACCTGCTGCGAAAATTATTCCGGGGGAAACAGAGGTGTCCATAAACACCCCATCTGAAATAAAAAAACAAACAGTTATAGAACAGGAGGCCAGTATCCCTCCACCTGCTGAATTTCAGAAACGCAATTTGAATGTTCTTAAAACCATTGTGGTAAATAATGACAACATCAGGGTTGATCTGTATGATAACGGTGAAATTGATGGCGACAGTATTTCATTGGTATACAACGGTCGCCTCATCCTTAACAGTAAAAAATTATCGGATAAACCTATTATTGTAAAATTAAATGTAGATACAGAAAGTGATGTGAATGAACTGGTGATGTTTGCAGAAAATTTAGGAACGATTCCTCCCAATACTGCCTTAATGATTGTGACTGATGGAAATAATCGTTATGAAGTGCGTATCACCTCCGATCTGGAGAAAAGTGGTGTTATACGTTTTGTACACAAGGGGAAGTGAACGAGATGAATTTTAGAATTAGGAATGAAGAATTAAAAATTGAGGATTTTTTTGAGTGTTAAGTTTTGAATGTGCAAATGTGCAAATGTTTGAATGTGCAAATGTGTAAATGTGTAAATGTGTAAATGTTTGAATTTGCAAATATGTAATTTCGGGTATACTACTTTTACTTTTAACTTTTCTTTTCCCTTTTGAATTTCCTCCGTGACCATCCGTGCAACTCGTGTTCTCCGTGTTCAAAAATAATCACCGCAGGTGAATCAAAACTTGAAATTCCACGTTACGGCAGGAATTACCGGAAAGATAGATACCTGTTTCGCCTGCACATTTAAACTACCGTCTGCAGGATTACCGGTCTGGTCATAATAAATAAAATAAGGATTTTGACGGCTATACGCATTATATAAACTAAACACCCACTCTATTTTTAATTTCCGGTTTTCATTTTTTTTAGGTGTAAGCGTTGCAGACAAATCAAGCCGGTGATAAGAGGGCAAACGATATTGGTTGATGCGGCTGTATTCCTGCGTTAATACACCACCTACTACATAGAATCTCTGCGGCAAGGTGGTAGCGTTGCCTGTTCCATAAACGAATGTGGCAGATACCTTCCATTTTTTATTAATTTCATACAAAGCAACTACAGACAGATCATTTCTTCTGTCATATTTCGCCGGATACGTTTTTCCTTCATTCAACTGCGTGAATTTTCTGTTCGTCCAGCTTAATGTATAGCCGATCCAGCCTGTCAATCTTCCTTTCAGTTTATTGATAAAAAATTCGGAACCATAACTCCACCCTTTTCCGAATACAAATGAATTTTCAGTATCATCCAGGGTGTTGGGCGTATATCCTTCTTTGTATTCGATCTGGTTATCCATTCTTTTGTAATAAACCTCTACAGATGTTTCATACATATTATTATTAAAATTTTTAAATAAACCTGCCGCATTTAACCAGCTTTCCTGCGGTTTTACTTTATACGTACTAGGCACCCAGATATCTGTTGGTAAAGTGGTTCCGGAATTACTCACCAGATGTATGTATTGCAAATTCCGGGTGACAGAAGCTTTAATGGATGATGTTTCATTCAATGATTTTCTGAGCGTAAAACGAGGCTCAAATCCGCCGTATGTTTTTATCACCTCTCCTCTATTGTACACCAGACTGTCGGTTCTGTTTCCATCAGGATCGGTCGAATAAATTTTTGTTGGTCCAACCTGCTGAAAAAGCGAATACCGTAACCCAACATTCACACTCCATGTTTTGGATAACTCCCATTCATCCTGAAAATATAAGGCAGCTTCTCTTGCGTATTTTATCTGTGCATTTTTAGGATTGAAAACAATTGAATCCTGTTTACCACTCACTACTGAAGGCGTAAATTTATGATACGTATACAAACCTCCGAATTTCAGTTTATGCTTTGCATACGGATACCAGTCAAAATCCTGCTTCAATGTTACATCGCGTATGCCCGACTGCAACTTTACTTCAAAATTATTTTGTGCTGCCTGAAAACTGAAATTATAATCGTTGTACACAACGGTTGTATTAGCAAATAATTTATTATTGAAAACATGGTTCCAGCGAAAAGTTCCTGTAGAATTTCCCCAGGGAATATTTACATCCAGACTTTGTTTTCCATTCACAAAATCAAAAACATCCCTTCCAAAATAACCACTTAAATAAATCCTGTCTTTGTTGGAGAATGTATAATTCACTTTTGCATTCAGATCATAGAAATAATAACCGCTGCCATAAAACTGACTGCTCTTTTTAATGAATGGTTTTGCGAGTGCATCCACATATGTTCTTCTGGCAGAAAGAATAAAAGAAGATGTGTCTTTTTTTAATGGTCCCTGAATAGAAACTCTGGATGCGATCAAACCGATACCGCCTTCGGTTTGTAATTGTTGATTATTGCCTTCTTTCATTGAAATATCCAAGACACTTGACAAGCGTCCGCCATATTGAGCCGGCATTCCGCCTTTGATGAGCGAAACGTTTTTAATAGCATCTGAATTAAAGATGGAAAAAAATCCAAACAAATGGCCTGTGTTGTATACCACAGCATCATCCAGCATGATTAGATTTTGATCAGGTCCGCCGCCTCTTACGTAAATGCCTGCACTACCTTCCCCGGCATTTCGGACTCCTGGTAGTAATTGTACAACTTTTAAAAGATCTACTTCTCCTAAAAAAGCGGGAATCGATTTGATTTGTTCGATAGGTAAAGAGACCTTACCCATCTGTGCGGTGCGTACATTATTATCACGCTTTCGTGTGGTTACAATTACTTCCGTTGATAAACCGGTATTGGTATTAATTTTAAAATCGATGATCGTATCGGAAATCAGATTTAGTTTTATTTGTCCACCACGGTAACCGATATACGTTACCGTGAAATCATATTCTCCTTCCAGTAAAGTGATAGAATAAAATCCATACTGATTGCTGACAATTCCTTTATTACCATTCACTGCAATGTTTGCTCCGATCAGCGTTTCACCGGATGCACCATCTTTTACATATCCACTGACTGTATGTCTTTTTTGAGCGAAAACAAAACAAGGAAACAAAAGTAGCAGTACAAAAAATCTCATTATGGTGCAGGCTTAATAGTATCCATCAACTCTCCGCAATGGAGCATGGTGGATTTATATTTCGGATGTTGTTTGCCAAGATAAGGATTAATCACTTCTTCACTATTGCTGATCCAGTTAGCGCCAATATCATCTCCGAATGCCATCGGGCAATGCTGCAGGTATAATTTCTTTCCTTCATAATTGATGGCTTTAAAAAAAGATGGATACATCAGTTCAGTTACCATGCTGAAATCTTTACGCATTTCCTCAATGGTTATTTGTGAAATCAGCGATGCTGCATTTGCTTTAATATCTTCAATGTTAGCCTGTACTGTTTCAAATATCATCGCAGTATCTTTTTTTAATTCCTGCAAAGGGATACTATCCAGCATTTTTATAAAAAGGGCTGTATTCGATTTGATTCCGGTTGTGTCTGATTCAACGAAATTATTTTTCATATCCAGATAAGCATCAATAGCTCTGTCAACACTAACATTAAAACTGTCAGAATGTTTTTGCAAAGCGATTGGAGCCTGTTTTGGCTCTGCAGGACCGGATTTTTTGGTTCTTAACAGGAACCAATAGACAGCAAAAGCCATTAAAATCAGTACGATAAACAGCAAAACCTTCTTCATTTTCAAAAATTTATGGCAAAGTTAGCCACATCCTTTTAAAAACACAGCTATAAGAAAGCAGATTAAAGTAATTTTGCACCAAATTTTCAATACAAAATCAGATCATGCTGCTGGGATTACAAAATGTTACATTCGAATTCGGAGCCAGAACTATCGTAGAAGATGCTACATGGCATATACAACCCAACGAGCGGATCGGATTGATCGGCTACAACGGAACCGGTAAATCAACGCTTCTAAAAGTACTTACCGGTCAATACTCTCCCGCAAAAGGAACGGTTGAGAAAGGAAGGGAAACCACGATAGGCTTTTTACACCAGGATCTTTTAAGTTTTGATACGGAAGATTCGATCCTGGAAGTGGCGATGGGTGCATTCGAACGGGTGAAGCAACTGGAAAAAGAAATCGAGGAAATAGGAAAAGAACTGGAACGCACCGGCGATGAAAAGCTGGCGCATGATTATGCAGATAAATTACATGAACTGGAAGTGCTGGATGGTTACAGCATTCATCATAAAAGTGAAGAGATTTTACAAGGGCTCGGATTTGCAAATGCAGATTTACAGAAACCGTATAAAAATTTTAGTGGTGGATGGAGAATGCGTGTATTACTCGCTAAGATGATCTTAATGCATCCGGATGTTTTATTACTGGATGAACCTACGAATCACCTTGATCTTCCCTCAATCGAATGGCTGGAAAAATATTTGCAGCATTACCAGGGCGCCGTGGTAATTGTATCGCATGATCGTTTTTTTCTGGACAGGATGGTGACCAAAGTGGTGGAGCTGTACCAGCAGCAATTACATTTTTATACAGGCAACTATTCATACTACGAAACAGAAAAAGCGCAAAGAATAGATATACAGAAAAAAGCTTTTGAGAACCAGCAGGATTATATACGCCAGCAGGAAAAATTTGTAGAACGATTTAAAGCTAAGGCGAGCAAGGCCGCTCAGGCGCAGAGTATTGTAAAACGTTTGGATAGATTAGACCGTATTGAAGATGTTGAAATGGAAAGGCCGAATATGCGCATCAATTTTTCCATTGATAAAGTGCCGGGAAGAATTTTGTGTACGCTCAAACATATAAGCAAAAGTTTTGGGCCATTAAAAATTGTGGAAGACACAGAAGCGGAAATTGACCGTGGTGATAAAATTGCATTGATCGGTGCGAACGGAAAAGGGAAATCTACCTTATTAAGAATTATTGCCGGTGCTGATACGTTTGAAGGCGAGCGCATCTGGGGACATAATGTTGCAGAATCATTTTATGCGCAGCATCAACTGGAAGCGCTTAATCAGGATAATGATGTGTTGCAGGAACTGAAAGATTCCCGCAGCGGTAAAACGGATCTTGAATTGAGAAGTTTATTGGGATGTTTTCTATTCAGCGGTGAGGCAGTAGAGAAAAAAGTGAAAGTATTAAGCGGAGGTGAAAAAGCACGTGTGGCATTGGCGAAAACAATTGCCAGTCGTGCCAATTTTCTGTTGCTGGATGAGCCTACGAATCACCTGGATATTCATTCTGTTGATTTGTTAGTTGAAGCATTACAACGCTATGAAGGAACGATCGTACTGGTGAGCCACGATCGTTATTTTATCAGTCGTGTTTCCAATAAGATATGGGAAATTGATGACCATAAGATCCGTGCCTTCAAAGGTTCGTATGCGGAATGGGAAGACTGGAAAGAAAGAAGGGAGAAATCTTTAGCGGATGAAAAAAAATTAAAAGATAAGCCTGAAGTTGTGATCGCCAAACCTGTTGTACAAAAAGCAGAAAAGTTGATGAACAATGATCAGAAAAAAGATCTGCAAAAATTAAAAACCCGTTTCAAACAATTGGAAGAAAATGTTTCGAAACTCACCAGACAAAAAGCAGAACTGGAAGCAGCATTAGGTTCTCCGGATATTTACAGCGATAAAAATAAATTTCAAAAAGCAGAGAACGATTATAAACAATCTGTGAAAAATTTAGAAGCCGCTAATGTAGAATATGAAGAGTTGTTTGAAAAGATCATGGAGTTGGAGGGATAGGATCGGGATGCGGGTTGCGGGATGCGGGTTGCGGGATACGAGATGCGGGGTTCGGGATGCGGGATTCGGGATGCGGGATTCGGGATGCGATTGAGAATATATTTATTGTGAATTCCATTGATCGTAGGTCATGATAAATTTCCTTTCATTTGTGCCGTGAAAACCAGCATCGATCCAGCGTTGTCTTTTATAAAATTCTTCTGCGCGGGTATTAAAAGCTGTTCCTAACCATATAGTTTCTTTGGTCAACTTAAAATACCAATTCAATAACGTTGTTAAGAGTTTCTTCCCTACTCCCGCTTTTTCAAAAGCTGGGTCAACGAATAACGCCCACACATTATTTTCTTTCAAATCAACAACAGAAAAACCTACGATTTTTTTATTTATCTCACATACCCAGCCCTTTCCCCTTAAGAATAAATAGTTGATATAATCTTCGTCTTTTATTAGATCAGGATTTGATAAGGCATTTTCTGTAACAGAATTCCTGATGCGATGAAGTTCCGGTATATCATTTTGTATGGCTTCTCTTATTTCCACGCTGCATTTAATTATTTCAAAAAAAATTAACCGATCTTAAATTTCAAGCACATCTATCTTGCATCACGTATCACGTATCTCGTATCTCGTATCTCGTATCCCGCATCCCGTATCCCGCATCCCGCAACCCGCAACCCGCATCTCGAATCCCGCATCCCGTTAAAACAACTCCGTCTGCGATTTACCTGTTTCTTTCACCTCCCACTCCATCTCCACTGATTTAGAAAAGTCGGTAAGCTTGGCTCCTACGGCTTTCCATCCCATCACTTCTACGAGTTTGTCAACTTTAAATTTCGCTTTGGATATTTGCTGACCGCGGCCGGATTGCACTTTTAGAACAGGTTGCTGATCGGTGGTAACGGTTTCCAGTCTATTATCTTTTCCTTCTTTAATAAAAAAGAATTTCGATTGTAAAGTGGATGTTTCTATTCTGAAACGTTTGATGTTGAACTGCAGTTTTTCATTATCCAGATACACAGCCGTAATTATTTTTTCAGGATCAAATTTTTCGATGAGTAATATCTTATCCGGATCAAAACGTTGCGTGAGTTCCTGATCAGTAATTTCATAATGCGCATCTGCATAGATCACTAAAATTCTGTCTTCAGCATTGAACATGCCCAGGTATTCACCTTTATCTTCTGTATTCAGTCTGCCAAATTTATTATCGAACCATAATTTCTTTGCTGCTAAAGTTGATCTTCCGGCTTCTTTGAATTTTACAGAACGAACAGGATATTTAGTGACAGTGTTCCCAATACTGGTTCTTCCCTTAATCTCAAGTTCTTCAAATGGAAACTCAATTTCTTTATTTCGTGCGGAACAATTCGGGCTTAAAAGAATTCGTACAATCTCGGCTTCACCATTTGGATTCACCGTAAAATAATGCACTTTAGATTTATCGGATCCTTTAGTAAGATCATATTCTTTCTCCCGCGTTATGCCCGTTACATTAAAACGCTTGGCAAAAGTAACTCCCGTTTTACCATCGGTATACATCATATTATAAGTAGTGCGTTCATCACTTTTCTGAAACACCGCAACATGCAGAATGTCTTTTCCTATAAAAGTTTTATCACTTACACGAACTACTTTCATGATACCGCTTTTTGTAAACGCAATGATATCATCCAGGTCGCTGCACTCCGTAATAAACTCATCTTTCTTTAAAGATGTTCCAATAAAACCGTCTGCAAAATTTGCATACAATTTGGTATTGGCCATTGCCACATTTTTCGCCTGTATCACATCAAACTGGCGGATCTCTGTTTTACGTTTACGGCCGGCTCCATATTTTTTGAGCAGGTTTTCATAATAAGCCACTGCAAAATCAGTAAGATTGGCCAGGTCGTGTTTCACCTGTTTAATCTCCTCTTCCAGTTTTTTGATCTGGTCATTTAATTCATCAATATCCAGCCTGTAAATTCTTCTTACAGGTTTCTCCGTCAATTTTAAAATATCTTCTTTTGTGATCGCCCGTTTCAATTTTTTCAGGAAAGGTGTAAAGGCTTTGTCAATTGCAGCGATCACTTTGTCCCAGGTTTCATGTTTCTTTTCTAACTCTTTATATATCTTCTCTTCAAAGAATATTTTTTCAAGAGACGTGTAATGCCATTTTTCCTGAAGTTCTCCCAGTTTTATTTCCAGTTCACGTTTCAGTAATTCGCGGGTATTGTCTGTGGCCGCTTTTAGTAATTCATTCACGCCAATGAATACCGGTTTGTTATCCGCTATCACGCAAACATTTGGAGAGATGCTTACTTCACAATCTGTAAATGCATACAAAGCATCGATTGTAATATCAGGAGAAACACCCTGAGCCAGTTCCACAAAAATTTCTACATCTGCTGCTGTATGATCGGTTACCTTTTTGATCTTAATTTTCCCCTGATCGTTGGCTTTTACGATACTGTCCATCAACTGGCTCGTAGTTACGCCATAGGGCACACTTTTGATGATCAGCGTTTTTTTATCCTGCTCTTCGATAGCTGCACGTACCCGAACTTTTCCACCCCGTTTACCTTCGTTATAAATAGATACATCAATGGTTCCGCCAGTTTGAAAGTCAGGGAATATTTCAAATTTTTTGCCCCGCAGAAATTTAATTGATGCCTCTATCAGTTCACAGAAATTATGCGGAAGAATTTTTGTGGATAAACCTACGGCAATACCTTCTGCGCCCTGAGCAAGCAGCAAAGGAAATTTCATTGGCAATGTTACCGGTTCATTCTTGCGACCGTCGTAACTCAGTTGCCAGTTAGTTGTTTTTGCATTGAAAGCAACATCCAGAGCAAATTTGCTTAAGCGTGCTTCAATATATCTGGCGGCTGCGGCATCATCGCCTGTTCTAACATCGCCCCAGTTTCCCTGTGTATCTATCAGCAAATCTTTTTGCCCGAGGTTTACGATCGCATCAGCAATACTTGCATCGCCGTGTGGATGGTATTGCATACTCTGGCCGATAATGTTCGCTACTTTGTTGTAACGGCCATCATCCATTTCTTTCATGGCATGCAATATTCTTCGTTGCACGGGTTTTAATCCGTCTTCCAGTGCAGGTACCGCTCTTTCTAAAATAACATAACTGGCATAATCTAAAAACCAGCTTTTATATTGACCGCTGATACCTGAATCACTATGTGTATATTCTTCTTTCTTTGCTTTTGCCATTGCTTATGCGGATGGTTCTGATACCGCCGATTTTTGTTTGATTTCAAATTCTTTCATGATGCCGATCTTTCCCTGCACATCATACTGTTCTGTTGCGATTAATTGTTTTAAGCGCCACAATAAATATGCATCTCCGGTGGTATGTTTTGCTTTTGATAAAAACTGATGGATAATCTTCGATCCTTTTTGCCAGTCTCCGGTGATAAATTTTTTCAATTCTGCATCATAAAAATCATCATCCGCCTGCGTTAATTTTTTTCCACCTTCTAAAATGCGAACACCTTTATTTTCATTCACCAGTTTCGTCCATTCATCTGGATCTACTTCAAATTCACTCGGTGTGATCTCTCTTGAGAGTTTTTTGGCTTTTAAAAATTCTTTTGCAGGAATTTCACTTAACCAGTTCGGATAAAATATTCCGCCTTTATCATTAATAAAAGGAAGATTATTCAGGTACAAAATAAAAACCCTTCCCTGAAATTCTTTTACATAATGCAACAGCCAGTAATAACCGCAAACATCATGTTTATTTTGTGCTGCCCATATCCAAACTAATTCTCCTTCCTCTCTTCTCATTCTTCCCACCAACTCTGCGATGGTTTTATAATCATCAATATCAGCCTCTATCAAGGAAGAATAGTCACCTCCTTCAAGCACTTCTCTCCACCAATCACGTCTTGCCTGAATTCCATCTCCGATATATAAATCTGCAATAGGCCCAACGGCATAATCATCTTTTATCAAAACAATATCACCTGCCATTGATTCGTCTAAATCAATAGCCGCTTTTAGCACGGCAACATCAGGTTCATTAAAAACTATATGAATCATTTTCACGTATTAAATTGTTTCCAGAATATCGAGTTCCACTTTTAAATTATCAATGATGAAATCCTGACGTTGAGGCGTATTCTTTCCCATGTAATATTCGAGTAATTGCTGAACATGTTCGCCTTGTTCCAGTATCACCGGATCTTTTTTCATATCTGCATTGATGAAGCGTGCAAATTCATCAGGACTAATTTCACCGAGACCTTTAAACCGTGTGATCTCTGGTTTGTTTCCCAATTTTAGAACGGCAGCCTGCTTTTCAGATTCATCATAACAATAAATAGTTTCCTGTTTATTTCGTACTCGGAATAAAGGTGTTTGTAAAACATGTACATGTCCATTCTTTACAAGATCAGGAAAAAATTGCAGGAAGAATGTCATGAGCAATAAGCGGATATGCAAACCATCTACATCGGCATCTGTAGCGATGATAATGTTGTTGTAACGCAAACCTTCGTAACCTTCTTCTATGTTCAGTGCATGCTGCAGTAAATTAAATTCTTCATTTTCATACACGATTTTTTTAGTAAGACCATAGCAATTTAAAGGTTTACCTCTGAGACTGAAAACCGCCTGTGTATTTACGCTTCGTGCTTTGGTAATAGACCCGCTGGCACTGTCTCCTTCGGTGATGAAAATGGTACTTTCTTTTTGCTTCTCTAACACATTTTCTTTATCCTTTCCTGTAGCATCGTCGTTATAATGAAATTTACAATCCCGCAATTTCTTATTGTGCAGATTAGCTTTTTTGGCACGCTCGTTAGCCAGTTTTTTTATTCCCGCCAGTTCTTTTCTTTCTCTTTCGTTTTGTTCAATTCTTTTTTTCAGTGCTTCAGCAGTAGACGGATTTCTGTGCAGGAAATTATTCAATTCTTTTCCCAGAAAATCTCCTACAAAAGATTTCATACTTGGTCCACCGTCGGAAACATTTTGTGAGCCAAGTTTTGTTTTCGTCTGGCTTTCAAACACAGGTTCCTGTACCCGAACCGAGACGGCTGCACAAATACTTCCTCTTATATCTGAAGCATCATAATCTTTTTTATAAAAATCACGAATGGTTTTTACATATCCTTCTCTGAATGCGGCAAGATGCGTTCCTCCCTGTGTAGTGAACTGTCCATTTACAAAACTGTAATATTCTTCGCCATAACTGGTTTCATGCGTTACGGCTACTTCGATATCATCACCTTTCAGATGAATGATTGGATAACGGATCTCGTCTTCATTTGTTTTACGCTGTAACAGATCCAGCAAACCATTTTTACTTATAAATTTTTTACCGTTAAGGTTCATTACCAACCCGGCATTGAGATAACAATAATTCCAGAATTGGTTTTCTAAATATTCCGTTACGAAATGAAAATTTTTGAAAATAGATTCATCAGGAATAAACGTAACAAATGTTCCGTTCTCTTCTTTTGTGGCGATCTCTTTATGTTCTTTTTTTAATTCGCCTTTTTCAAATTCTGCAGTCTTTTCTTTTCCATCTCTGAAAGAAGAAACTTTAAAATAATTGCTGAGTGCATTTACGGCTTTTGTTCCCACACCATTCAATCCTACACTTTTCTGAAAAGCCTTGCTGTCATATTTCGCACCAGTGTTTATTTTGCTGACCACATCTACTACTTTACCTAGTGGAATGCCACGGCCATAATCTCTGACTGTGATTATTTTTTCTTTTATGTCAACATCCACATGTTTGCCATATCCCATGGTATGTTCATCAATACAGTTATCAATCACCTCTTTCAGCAATACATAAATTCCATCATCGGCACTGCTGCCGTCTCCCAGTTTTCCAATATACATTCCAGGGCGTAACCGGATATGCTCTTTCCAGTCAAGGCTTCTGATACTGCCTTCGTTATATTCAGATAAATTTTTTTCAGCCATAATTCTTACCGGCTTTTTAGCCATGCTGATAGCAGGATTTGGATGATTTGCCCTACATCTGGTTTTGTAAAACCATTCAATCACAGCAGTTACCGGCGCTGCGAATATAAATGAATAGGCGGATTTGTATTGCCGTTCTTTTATCCACATCCGTGCAAACCTAAAATAACTCATGTTAAAGCAGGTTTTTTCAGAATTTCTTTATAGTCATGTTTTGCCAATTATAATTAAATCAGATATGAAATATTTTAATTTATTTTCATCTCCAGCACCGGTGATTTTAAGCAGAAAGTTTGTAAAGCAGGTTTTAAAAGATATTAAAAAGAAAAATGTTCTGATAAAAACGCTAAAGTCACCATTCATATCTGATTTGTTATTTTTACGCAAATCATTCACATGAATCTGAATCTGGAAAATAAAACAGCCATCGTTTGTGGAAGTACGCAAGGCCTCGGTTGGGCTTGTGCAGTTGAGTTGTCTTTACTGGGAGCAAATGTGGTGCTGATGGCAAGAAATGAAGAAAAACTAAAAGAGGCGGTACAAAAATTAGATCAATCAAAAGGACAGCAACATAATTGTATAGTGGCAGATTTTGCGGAGGTGAACCAGGTGGAAGATGCGATAAAAAAATATGTGGAGGCTGGTAATATGGCCCATATTCTGATTAATAATTCCGGAGGACCTGCAGGCGGAAAATTGCTAAACGCACAATTAACCGAATTTGTGCAGGCATTCAATAATCATGTATTGTGTAATCATGCTTTAGCTACGGCACTTATTCCAGGCATGAAAGCCGCTGGATTTGGCCGGATCATCAATATCATTTCCACTTCTGTTAAACAACCCATACAAGGTTTGGGTGTAAGTAATACCATTCGAGCTGCCGTGGCCAGTTGGAGTAAAACACTCGCAACCGAAGTTGGTCCGTTTGGCATTACTGTAAACAATGTGTTACCAGGATTTACGAAAACGGTTCGGGCAGATTATGTGATCCAAAAAAAATCTGCTGACACAGGAAAAACTCCGGAAAAAGTGATGGAAGAACTGGTTGCTGAAATACCTGTGGGAAGAATTGGTGAACCTCATGAATTCGGCGCTGCCGTTGCTTTTTTATGTAGTCCCGCTGCCGCTTACATCAATGGAATAAACTTACCGGTGGATGGAGGAAGATTGGGATGTTTGTAACGTAAGGCTGTTTTATGTTTTAAGTGTTGAATTGTAATATCGCTCTTACTATGAACGTAACCGATACTTAACAACTTAGCACTTAACACAAAAGTTTAATAAATTCTAATTGCTTTCCATGTGCGCTTTAATAAAATCCGTCACTAAATAGCTAATCATTTTTCCGGTACTTTCATCTTTTTCACCTCCCGATAACTGACAGGCGCCTTCCGAAATATGCAGATAGGCAACTTTAGCATGGGTTGCCGTGAAATGTATGAACTGTCTTGCATGCAAACTGGTTATACCGCTGGGCGTGCAGGCACTGCTCAATGTATCTTCCATACTATCCATATCTAATTCAATTCCGGTATATGAATCTTCTGTAAAACTTACGGCCTGTGAAATGGTTTGCGTAAAATTTTTCTTTTCCCTTAAAAATATATCTTCAAAAGTGGTGTATTGAATAAACGGATTCTGATGCAGATCCATCAGCACATTTTGCTGAATAGAATTTTCATGTAAACCAATAATACTGTATTTCCCCAGATAACCATCATTTTCTGCATAACGGAAGGCATTGCCGCTATGACGTCCTTCCATTGTTTTATAATCTGCATGTGCATCCAGATTAATACAGTTTATTTGCGACAAGGGTGTACGTTCTATTTTGTGTAAACCTTTTGCCACTCCTTTAATCACCGGATATGCATTATTGTGCCCGCCACCGATTACAATAGGAATTTTACCTGCAGCGGCAATCACTTTCAAAATGCTTTCCACTTCGTCGTCGATCGCATTTACTGCATGACGGTAGGCATCCAGCAATTCATCCTGATTATAAGCTGTATTTTCTATAAGATATTTCAAATCCCCAAAATCAAAATGTCCCAGCACCAGTATCTCTTCACCAGTTAAAAAATCATTACTTTGAATATTTAGAAATGAATTCAAAAATGGTAGCCAGTTTGTATCTGCTCCTCCGAGACCCATATTTCCTTTTACGCCAATATCTTCCGGAATGCCAACGACTATATAAGTAGCACTGGTATTATTGATTACTTCCGGCCATTCACCACCTGGCTTTAAAAACTGAACGCGCTCTCCGATTCTTGTTTCAAATTTTCTCACTTTTGTAAGTGACTGTATATCGGCCTTGCTATAAAATTTAAAATGCTTCATGGCGGAAAGTTAGCACATCCGCATCATTCAATAAAGCCTAAATTATTTTATATGATAGCGCAAAGAGAACCCATTTTGTTCTCCTGCGGTGGGTGTGAATGACAGATTATTATTGGCCATAAATTTATTGACTTTGTGTGCACGTGGAACCATCAAACCAGACATCGTTCCTACCAAAATGCCTAAGGCAACATCTGTTTTAAAATGCTGTCCTCCCTTGTATCGTAAATATCCGGTGGCAACGGTAGCCAATGCCGCTGCCGAATAAAACACGTATTTAAATTTGGAATTCGGATGATAATGATCAAAAACTGAAGCTGTAAAAAATGTAGAAGTTCCCACCAATGCCACATGCCCTGCAAAGAAAGAATTTTTTGCACCGCCACGTTTACGGGTTTGCATATCAACATTTGGATTATAAGCCAACGGCCTGTATCGGTCTACCAGATATACAGAACCGGTATATAAAAATCCGGTGATGCCCATTGCCTGCAGGTATAAAAAACCAATTTTACCTGCATCTTTTCGTATTTCTTTATCGGCCAGTAAAACGAGTGGTAAAGGCATGGAACCATAAAATAAATAATCGCTGGCATTTTTGGCTTTCAAATCATAAACCGAGGCGCCGTTGCGGTCAATGGAAGGAATATCATTTTTATTCAAAGCCAGTATTTGAGCATCAGTGGAAGGGTCTTTACTGTATATGTGAGAAAGTGCATATCCCGACCATCCTACGGTGATAACTGAAAGTGGAATATCAACTTTAGGGCGCAATTTATATACCTCCGATGTAATTGCCTCCGGCTGAGTTACAGGAATGGACGTTGTAGCTGACACATCTATAGTATCAGTTTGCGCAAAAGAGAAAAAAGACAACAAAATGAATTGTGTACAAATAAAATATTTTTTCATACACGTACTTATTCAATGTGTATGCCATTTGTTTTTTGATTTACTATAACTATTATAGTTGAGTCCAGTGTTTAAAGGCACAATCCTTGCAAACGGTTATTTAAATATTAAAAAAATAAAAATAAAATTTTATGAAAAAGACCATTATAACATTTTCACTGATGATGAGCAGTTGGGCATTATTTGCACAGGTTCAACCCAGCAACTCTACACCTGTTCAAAATCAAAATACCGGATCTAACGTGAACACCACAAACGGGAACAGTAATTCGGGTGTAAATCCGAATGGAAATCCGGGAACTATTATTAACAGCACTACCAACAGCAATTCTACGAATGCAACTTTGCCAACAAATACGCCGGCAACTACCATCAATCCAACCAATACTACCATTAATCAACCTATGAATGATGGTACAAATCCCACGATGAATACTACAACATATCCTGCCGGAACTACTCCAAATAATATGAATGCAACTGATCCGGCACAAATGAATAGTACCAATGGTGTAAACAACAATGCCACCATGAATCAGAACATGAATAATACAAATCCCAATAATAATAATAATAATACTAATACCAACAACAGCACCTTGGTAAATGGTAATGCAAATACAAGTGTAAACGGATCAGTAAACCTGAAAGACAGTACCACATCTGTAAATACGAACGTAAATACCATGAGTAATTACAACAGTACAACCAATGCAGCTACCATGTCGAATTTATACAATAAAACCAGTATCAGAACCACTAATGCAGATGGAACACCAAGAGCAATTGGTTTACAAAATTTTGCTGCCGTTCCGGTGTTGGCCACTTACGTTCCTGAACAAGCGGTAATAGATATTGTAAATCGTTTTGGTGATTCAGTGTATGATATCGCAATGATTAAAACTGCACCTGATCAATATGTATATTCAGTGAGAATAGAAGAGAATGGAATTTACAAAACAGAGCTCGTGAATGCGAATATGCAATAAAAAACCGACAGAATAAAGTATAAAAAAAAGGGATAAAAATTTATCCCTTTTTTTTGTGTAGTCAATTACGATTTATTTTTCTTAACCGGAGTTTTCTTTAATACCGGCTTTACTTTTTGTGCAGGCTTTGAAATTTCCGGTGCTTCAATTGGTTCTTTAAATTTAATATAAAGATCTTCTCCTAAAATTTCTTTTATATCATTATCAATTTCTTCGTCAAATGATTTTTTCATTTTCAACATATCCTCTTCTGTAAGATTTGGGTCGTTGAGTTTCATTTGCATTTCTATCTCCTGATCAAGCGTAAAACTTATTTTTTCAATCATAATTGCACTTGCGCCTATAGCGTTTAACTTAGCAAGCGTCATTTTCCTTTTGACCATATTGTCTTCGTCCCTTTTTCTAGAAACGTCTTCTTTGGTAACCAGTTCCATTGTTTTTTGTGCCTGACAATAATCAGAAATTAAAAAAGTCAACAATACAAAGAAAATTATTTTTTTCATCCTTTAAATTTTATGCTTAAAAATAATCAATTATCAATAGCGTTCTTCATCTTTCTTTTTATTAAAGAAGTTAAGACGCACCATCCAGGTAAACGGACCCGAATTTACTAATTCCACTTCTGCATAAAAATCCTCGTATAATATATCTTTCAGATTAAGCTGGTATACCGATTCCGCAAAGCTAATGTCGTTGGTAACATTTACCATATTTCCGGTAAATCCTATCCCGGCATATCCGGTAAGGCTTAATTTGGTGTGTTGAATAGATTTACAGGTGTTCCGGTAGATCTTTTTCGGCATTTCAGCATCATCCCCATCATACATAGTTGCCTGCCAATTAGCTGACGAATTGAAGTCTGCACGATAATGGTGAATAACACAACCAGTAGCTCCCGGAATTTTGACTGAGGACGAATAGACTACATAATTTGTTTCAGTGCTGATAAGTTCTTTTTGGAGATGTATAAATTTATCGGGATAGTCCCGTACGATCAGTTCCACATTTTTTGCAAATTCTGCATTGGACGGGGAAATACTAAGTTGTGCAAAACACACAGATGTGCACAATAATGCAAATAAAAAAGCAGTCAGATTTTTTTTCATGGTAAAGGGATTCAGGTTGCAATATAAAGAATCGTAGGAATTAACGTATCAGCATCAGCGTGCCTTTTTCGTAGTGCGATATACCACGGTAATTGAAACTTGCCTGCCAAACGAATAATTGTGTATCGAGCTTTTTTCCTTTAAATGTACCAAACCATCTTTCAAGTGGGTTGCGTGAAGAGAAAATTAACTGGCCTGCCCTGTTGTAAACCTGTAAAAGGTAATTAACTGCGGAGCCAACATTCGTTCCTAAAGGTCCGAATGACGGATTACGGACATCATTATCACCCGGTGTAAAGGCTGATGGAAAATAAATCTCACTGCAGTCCACTACAATATTTACAGATGCGGTACCTGTGCATCCCGACGCATCGGTAACTGTTAATGAATAATTACCGGTTGATGAAACAGAAAACGTTTGCGTATTGCTGTTATCCTGCCATAAATAAGTTGCATAGTTTCCCGGTAAAGGATTTAGTACCAAAGTTTCACCCGGACAAATATTTTTCGCAGGCCCGAGCGTAACATCCACTGCATAATCAACTTGCGGGATAACAATCGGTATATCATTGGTAGAACATCCGTTTGCATCTGTAACTTTTATAGTATAATCTCCGGAGTTTACATTGTTAATAGAAGAATTGGTATTGCCATCAGACCATACATAATTATAGGGTGCCACACCACCGCTCACCGTTGTGGTTGCAGATCCGTTCTGTTGTGTACATATTGCAGCATTGATACCTGTTGTAACTGTCAGGGCTGAAGGTTCGGTAATAACAACTGTTTTATTGATGGAACAAGTTGTTGGAGAAGTAACTGTAAGTGTATAAGAACCTGCACTCAAATTATTTATAGAGGGCGTATTCTGAGCAGGTGTAGTATTCCATACATATTGATAAGTTCCGGCAGGATTAACCTGAGCACTGATACTTCCTGTAGATTGTCCTGCACACCGGATATCAGTTTGTGTAGTGGTTAATTCTATTACAGAAATAAATTGGGAGGTATTTGCAGGGGCATTATTGGAAGTTAAAACTGTAAATGTTACATTATATATACCTGGAGCACTGAATACATGCACAGGGTTTTGGTCAGAAGAAGTGTTAGAAGTACCTGAGGCTGGATCGTCAAAATTCCATAAAACACTTTGCTGGCAAAATGCTGGTGTACTGAAAAAAGAAATGCTTCTGTCGGCATTACAGGTATACGTGTAAGAAGCAGAATTGGGGGGTGTTTCGCGGATCTCGAAATCGTCTACTGCAAAACCATCATAACCATTACACTGGGTTCCTGCACCAAATACAAAACGAAATTGAACATTTGATCTTCCTGCCAGAAAATTCAGTTTATGCATGGCCGTAAGCCAATTTCCACTTCCGTTCCCTCCCTGGCATGATCCGGAAGTAGACTGCACATTACCTGACCATCCTGCAGTATTTCCCAGATATAAAATCGGTGTAAAGTTGTACCAGTTCACTCCATCGCAATTGGCATTAGAAGTTTCAGATCCTATTCGAAGCCAGGTGGCACCACCATCAATAGTATATTCAAGTGCTGCTCCGTCGAACCTTCTTTCTATCTCCCAGAATATTTTAAAATTCACCTGTGGATTGGTAAGACCGGAAAAATCATAACAACGCGTCATCAGCCATGAATTTTCACCATCATTATAAGCAGAACGATTTAATCCACCCGTTACCCAGCTTTTAGTTCCTGCACCTGCAGCATTAATCACAGGTTTTGCAGGCGTTCCCCATGCCCAATCAGAAGAAGTTCCGCCGGTTGTCCATCCTCCATTTGAATTTTCGAAGGTCTCTTTATTGGGAAAATTAGTAATACACTGTGCTTCTGCATCAAAAATGTTCAGAAAAGCGGCGGTAATAAAAAAAAATATGTAAAAAATATTTTTCAAATTTCTTCTAATAGATGCAAGACGCAAATTTACGGGTTGAACGTTGTTTTCAATGCAATAAATCAAACTAACCCAGCAATAACACTTTTTTAGTAGTATTTATACTATTACAAAATAAGAGGAATACCCTCTTGCGATGATTTTTTTTTAATATAATCTTTGTGATATCCAATAATCCAAACAAGAAATTTTAAAAAATTTCGTTTTAAGTCCAAATCAATGTTCATGAAAAACCAAAACGGAACCCCGTGGGTGTCCATCATTTACGTCCTGTTTTTATTATGCCCATTATTTTCAGGAGCACAACAAATTATACAGGTAGGTGCAGGTGAATATTGCACGGTATACCGCACCAATACGGAGCGTGTATTTCTAACACGTCTTCAGGGATCTGCTTTTTCCCCTGTAGATTTAGGGCTTTCAGGAATAAAACAAGTACATGGTGGTCAATATACAGTAACAGCCAGATCTGCTACCGGAACCTGGATCATTGGAGAAAGAAATCCACAACTGATAACTCCTGTTTTAGATAGCGCAGGCAATCCTTTTGCCGCAGATTATTTACATTGTATATATCAAAGTAATATTTTTATTAAAGGTGGGAAAATCTGGTATCAGGGCATTGATGATGTTTTGAACCAGAATAATGGTGCATTTAATACTGTTCCAAGAATGCTTATTAATCCTGCCGGAAAAACGTTTGTAAAAATTGTAAGTGGTTCGGCTACAACTTTTGGTAGTTTGACGCGTATGTGGGCACTTGCCAGTGATGGAACTATCTGGCAGTGGGATAGAACAAGAACTTCACCTGTGCAGGTTATTTATAACAGTTCACTTTCTGATCCTGCACGTGATATAGCTATGCTGGGCGCAAATGCGGAAATAATCGAAACCAATTCAGGAAACTTTTGGGTGAGAGGTTATTTGGGAAGTTATGCGGGAGGTGTAGATTTCAGTTCTACATTTACGAATGTAAAATCTGTTTGGACAGCAGCCGGTGTGGTATTTCCTACCAAAGAAATTGCTACTAATTACAACACCATACATTTGATTGATTCAAAAGGAAATCATTTCGCATCTGGTTCAAATGTGCAGGGAAATATAGGAAATGGAAAAGAAATGAATCCCTGGAAAAGTTATAGCTTATATGGCAATGCCTCCCCGTACCTATGGGGATTTGATAATTTTCAGGTTATGCAAACTCCTACATGGATACCTGGAAAAATAAAAAATATCACCTCATCTAATACAGTTGCATTTTATTTATATGCTCAGGATGAAATGAATAACTGGTATAGCTGGGGAAGAAATAAAAGCAGGTGTTTAGGAAACGGTATTACTATGAATGCTGTTGATGAAGCGCAGCGTTCCGATTTTATTAATGTACCGGCGCCTAAGAAAGTTACACCACTTACACAAACATGGACTATTTTACCTTCTGTTGACATAAATGCCGCACGTTTACCAGTTGCAAATGCAGGTATCGATCAGTTGATTACAACAGATACCACATCATTATATGGTTTTGCAAGTTCACAGCAAGGTGCAACGCTCAGCAGCTATAGCTGGACGAAAATATCCGGGCCTGATTGTAACATAGCGAATCCTTCCGCAGCCAACACAAAAATTTCCGGTTTAACTATCGGAACATATGTATTTCGTATAATAGTTACAAATGCAAATGGCGCAACTGCCCAAAGCGATGTGACAATTATAAGGAACGGAAGTGCGATAACCAATAATGCACCTTCTGCATCTGCAGGAATTGATCAAACAATTACACTGCCGGTAAATTCTGTAACACTTTCCGGAACCGGAACAGATAGTGACGGAACAATTACTGGATATAACTGGACAAAAATATCAGGCCCGGCTACTTTCACCATCACCAATGCAAACAATAGTCAAACAACTGTTACGGGTTTAATTCAGGGAACGTATACTTTCCAGTTAAAAATAACCGACAATGATGGTGGGGTTGCCTTTGATACATTATCGGTGAACGTACTTAAAGCATTGAATATTTTACCAGTTGCGAACGCAGGTTCGAATCAAACGATCACTCTTCCGGTTAACCAAATTACATTGTCGGGCAATGCTACAGATGCTGATGGAACTATTGCGAGTTTTAACTGGACTAAAATATCTGGTCCAACAACTTTTGCAATTACAAATGCAACCTTAGCTCAAACAACGGTTACGGGTTTACTTGCAGGAACGTATTTATTTAAATTAACTGTTACTGACAATAGTGGTGGAATACATATGGATACTATACAGGTAATTGTTAATCCGGCTATCAACATCATTCCTGCTGCGAATGCCGGTACAAATCAGATGATCACATTGCCTGTAAACACCGTGTCTCTTAGCGGCACTGGAACTGATACGGATGGAACGATTGTATCCTACAACTGGACTAAAACTTCAGGTCCTGCTTCATTCAGCATCATGGATGCAACAAATGCGCAAACTACTGTTACAGCTCTTGTTGCAGGAAATTATATTTTCAAATTAACGGTAACAGATAATAATGGCGCTACGGCTTCTGCCAATGTAACGATTACCGTAAATCCGGCTTTGAATGTGCCACCGGTTGCCAATGCAGGAAATGCCCAGTCAATAACGTTGCCTTTAAATACCATCACATTAAGCGGATCAGGTACAGATAGCGATGGAATAATTGTCTCATACGCCTGGAATAAAATTTCGGGACCGAATTCATTCAGTATCGCACAGACAACTGCCGCACAAACACTTGTTACCAACCTTTCGGAAGGTACATATACCTTTGAATTAACCGTAACCGATAACAACGGGGCAAATTCAACGTCACATGTTGACGTAATTGTGTACGCTGCACCAAATGTTGCACCTGTTGCCATTGCCGGAAATGACACAACGATCCTTGCATCTGCTACAGATGTTATTTTATACGGATCCGGATCTGATGAGGATGGCACAATTGTAAATTATCATTGGTCATTGCTTGCAGGAGACTCTATAACATTTTCTAACGCCTCTTCAGCCCAAACCACCATTAACGGTTTAAATGCGGGCGTATATAATTTTGAATTGACAGTAACTGATAATGAAGGTGCGATGTCTTCAGATACTGTTTCTGTAACTGTGATCGCTCCTGTATATATTAACCAGCCACCACTGGCAGATGGCGGTGCAGATAAGTCTATTACTATCCCTACAACTTCTACCAATCTTACAGGATCATCTACTGATTTGGATGGATATGTAGTATTAAATTTATGGAGACAACTCTCTGGCCCTACTAACGCAACTATAGCAAGTTCAAATTCGGTTACGACAACCGTAAGCGGATTAACAACAGAAGGGTTCTATTATTTTGAATTTACTGCTACAGACAATAATGGCGCTCAGTCGCGTGATACCGTTAAAGTTGCGGTTGCAAAATCAAATACAACCAATCTACTTCCTGTTGCAAATGCGGGAGATGATCAGCAAATATATTTACCAACCAGTGTTTCGCAGTTAGCCGGTACAGCAACCGATGCAGACGGATGGATCACTGCATATAAGTGGTCTAAACTTTCCGGTCCTTCAGGTTCTAAATTTCAAAATGCATCGGCCGCAAATACAAGAATTACAGGTTTGAAAGTTGGTACTTACACATTTGTGCTGGCCGTTACGGATAACAGAAGAGGTAACAAGAGAGATACGATTGTTATAAATGTACTTCCGCAATTTACGGGTCGTGCAATCAGCAGTGGCAATAATTCCAACTTTGGTTCTGATTTAGAGCTTCCTGCATTAAATATGAACATCTGGCCTATACCTGCAACTACAGAAATGAACGTTCAGATTAATGGCCTTGAAGCTTACAGTTCATTTACAGCAACACTGGTAGATGCAGCAGGAAATAACGTATATAACATGATGGGCAAAGTAACTTCGTCTACCATGAAAATATCTATCCCTGTAACCTATCTGCGCAGAGGAACCTATTTCTTAAGAGTAGTTTCGAACGGCAAATCCATCACCTCAAAAGTGCTGAAAATGTAAAAAAGAAAAGTTTGATGTTGCAACATTGTACTATCTTTAAGCAATGATGAAAGAACCCCGGTCATCCATTGTAAAAAAAATACTGATAGCTACCGGATTGATATTGCTGGCGGGTGCAGGCATTGTGTGGTATATCTTTAATGAGAAATTTGAAGATACCGCAACTGTAAAAGCAGATCAATCTATACATGCAACAACTCTTTTAACAGAATTTCGTACAGATCTGGCAAATGCCAATAAAAATTACACTGAAAAAATATTATCGGTAAAAGGTACTGTTTCCGAAATAGAAAAAGCCGACAGCACATTTAACATTAAAATGAGCGATTCCACTGGAGCTTATTTAATATTTGCATTCCAGTCAAAAAACCAGCAAGCGGTTGCAGCGATTAGAGAAGGTGATATTATATCGGTAAAAGGATCCTGCAGCGGAGGTACATTCAGTAAAATTATGGAAACTGTTTTTGTTGCGTTTAAACGCTGTATCATAGAAAAACAAACATCATAAAAACAAACATCATACAATGAAAAAAACAATTTTATTTGCACTTCTTCTTTCTTCTGCAACATTATTTGCGCAGAAAAAAACAACTACCTCAGGCAATATTAATTTTGATGCCACTACTTCAACAGATGCATTACCAAAGGCAGAAAACAAAGCTGTGGTTGCCTCTCTGGACCCCAAGACCGGAAAACTGGCGTTCGAGGCAATTATAAAAAGTTTTGAATTTAGCAATCCCCGGATCCAGGATCATTTTAATGGAAAAGGCTGGATGGATTCTGAAAAATTTCCTACCGCAACTTTTGAAGGTACCATAACAAACTTATCAACTATCAATTTCTCAAAAGACGGTACCTATGAAGCTGAAGTAGAAGGCACCCTAACTCTTCATGGTGAAACTAAAAAAATCAAATTACCCGCTGTGATTACTGTAAACGGGAAATCATTACATGCTGTTGCTGAAATAACTATTAAATTAGAAGATTTTAAAGTTGACGGGCCGGCCATTGCAGCAGGAAAAGTGGCTAAAGAACCAAAAATTACTATAGATGTAAACTTCAAATAAAAATTAATATTTCTCATTTTTAAAAAAAGCGTTACAAATCAGTAACGCTTTTTTTATAGTTGTACTGCTTAAAAATTAAGCTCTTACATCAACTTTAAAGGCAAGACTATAATACGAAAATGCATTTCCAATTCCCTTATCTGTGAAAGACCATTCTTGTCCTTTGTTTATCGGCGGCTGGCTGGCACTCCATGCTGCTTCTGCCACACCTATACATCCGTTATCACTTTCCATTTTAAATCCATATGTTTTACCACGGTCGAGATGCAATCCATGCATATTAAACGCAATCCACTTGCCAGTGTCTTTTGCATTTACTTTCAAAATAGTTGCATCCAGTTCGGGGCCCCAGGAATTTTCTAATGCATCGAAAGTATGCAGACTCATTTTTACAGATCCATTATCTGTTATCATATTGGTTAAGATTTCGATAGACTCCAAATCTCCTTCCTGCTCTGCAACAAATGTTTGACCTTTTATAATTTCTTTTTTATCTCCCGGTAAATGCCCTATCCAACCGGTAGAATTATTTATTGTTTGCTGAATTGTGGAAAATAAATTTCCATTGCCTGTTTTCATAGACCTTATTTTAATTTAATAATAAAAAAATATGGAAAATTTAAATCATATTTTATCTAACCACATCTTCCAGGTCAACATCATCATCTTCCATCAATGCATCCTGAATTTCGGTGGCTTCAGCCTGACGGCGGTCAATTTGTTTGTCTTTGTTTTTATTAATTACTTTCTGTAAAACATCAATACATTCCGTTACAGAAGTTTCAAAATATGGACTGTGTTTTTTTACGAAGGGATCATTCCCCGGCACTTCCAACCTTATTTCACAATAATCACTTTCCGCACTTGATTCAGGACCTTTATATAATGTTACATTCGCCCTGATGATTTTATCTGATTTTAAAACCTGCAACTTTTCTTTTATAAAACCTTCCAGGCCTTCTCCTGCTGTAAACCCTAACGACTGTATGATAACATCCATAATTTATATTTATCAGAAAGGTGACCATTTTTATGCCAAGGAGATATTTTTTCAAAACTATTGGAGTTGAAATAGTTTGGTACAGTCTCTTTCAGTAATGTAAAGCGTTATCGTTATAATAAAATTAACAAAACGGTATACGATATACATGAATGTTTGTAGCTATTGAAATATGTTTGCAAATAAACCAAAAGTCTGAATATGAAAATGAGTAATTTTTTTACCGTATCGATGATGTGTGTTGTAATATTTACTTCCTGCGTGAGTAAAAAAGTTTTAAAAGGTGAACAGGATAAATACAACCAATTGCAAACGCAATACGGTATGCTTCAAACTGAATTAAAAACCTGTAACGAATTAACCTCTGCAGATGTAAGAAGAAGAACTCAACTGGAATCAGAAATTGAAAGTCTTAACAAACAGATCAGCTTCCTGAAAGACAATAATAATCAGGCTTTAAAACAATTGGAAAATCTTTCAGTCATTTCCAGTTCTCAGGCAGAAAGTATTAAAAAGTCTTTAGAAAATATCGGAACAAAAGATGCTTACATCAAAGACCTTCAATCAGCTATCAGCCGTAAAGATTCATTGAATATGGCTTTGGTGATGAACCTCAAAGGTGCCGTTGGAAATTTAGATGACAAAGACATCAACATCAAAGTGGATAAAGGCGTTGTATATATCGATATATCCGACAAAATGCTTTTCAAAAGCGGAAGCTATGATATTACAGACCGGGCAAAAGAAGTGTTAGGTAAAGTGGCGGTTGTTTTAAAAAATCAGCCGGATATTGAATTCATGGTGGAAGGTCATACTGATAATGTGGCCTACAACGGAACACAACTCACCGACAACTGGGATCTTTCAGTAAAAAGAGCCACATCAGTAGTGAGAATATTACAAAAACAATATGGTTTAGAACCCTCCAGAATGGCAGCGGCAGGTCGTGGTGAATTTAAACCAATTGCAGATAACAATACTGCTGAAGGTAAAGCCGCAAACCGCAGAACGAGGATCGTTATACTTCCACAACTTGACCAGTTCTTTAAATTACTGGAGCCAAAAAAATAAACTTAAAAAATTTGAATATATGCCAACTCTATGTTGGCATTTTTTTTAGCAGTTAATTCCACCACTCACTTCAATCCGCTGACCATTAATCCACCGTGCTTCATCAACGCATAGAAAAGCCACTACACCGCCAATATCTTCCGGCAGGCCTACTCTTCCCAACGGTGTTATTGAACCCAGCATTTCTTTTAGTTGAGGGTTGCTCTTTATGGCAGCATTGTTGAAATCCGTTTCAATGGGACCAGGCGCAACCACATTTGCCCGTATATTTTTGGAACCCAATTCTTTTGCCAGATATCTTGTAAAAACTTCCACCGCACCTTTCATAGATGCATATACAGAATAGCCTGGATTTGAAAAACGGGTAGTTCCGCTGGAAATATTAATGATAGATCCACCTTCAGTAAGGTAAGGGATACAATACTGTGAAAGAAAATAAACACCTTTAAAGTGAACGTCCATAAACTCATTGAACAACTCCTCTGTTACATCAATAAACGGAACAGTAGCGCCCATTCCAGCGTTGTTTACCAACACATCAAAAGATGACCTGCTCCATTTATTCCGTGTTGTTTCTAAAACCTGCAACACAAAACTTTTTAATGATTTGAAATCTGACATGTCCAGAAAAAGAGCAGCAGCTTTTTGTCCGAGATTTTCAATCTCCTTTACGGTATGCAATGCCTGTTCTCTATTTCCTTTATAGGTTATAATTACATCCATTCCTTTGGCTGCAACCTGTAAAGCCATATTTTTTCCCAGCCCACGGCTGCCACCTGTTATTAAAACTAATTTATGTTTTTCCATAATGTATAATTAATAATGAAATGAATAGCAGGGCTTGCCGAAGTTCGAAACATCTTATCAATTTTATGAGTGTTGAAAAGATTTCAAAATCCATTCCCATAGATACCAATATCAAAAAACTTTTATATCACCTGATTAATAATATTATTGAACACTATTCTCTACTTCCGCTATAGCTTTTACCGTTTTAATAACGGAGTCAGGTGTAACAGAAATACTGTCAATACCTAATTGAACCAAAAATTGGGCGAAATCCGGGAAATCCGATGGGCCTTGTCCGCAAATTCCCACTTTCACAGATTTATTTTTGGCAGTTTTAATCAGCATTTCAATCATTCTTTTAACAGCCGGATTTCTTTCGTCGTACAAGTGCGCTACCAGTGATGAGTCTCTGTCTAAACCCAACGTTAATTGTGTCAAATCATTACTTCCGATTGAAAAGCCATCAATATGTTCACAAAATTCTTCAGCCATTAAAACATTGGAAGGAATCTCGGCCATCAGGTATAATTCCAGGTTATTTTCACCTCTTCTCAATCCTGATTCTGCCATAACTTCCTGCACTTGAATACACTCCTCCACTGTTCTGCAAAACGGAATCATCACTACCACATTTTGCAATCCTATTTCGTCACGAACTTTTTTTATGGCCATACATTCCAGCGCAAAAGCCGGCTTATATAATTCTGAATAATACCTGGAAGCACCCCGCCATCCTATCATGGGGTTTTCTTCTGAAGGTTCATAATATTTTCCTCCTAATAAATTAAAATATTCATTGCTTTTAAAATCACTAAAACGAACGATCACTTTATTTGGATAAAAAGCCGCCGCGATCTTGGCAATTCCATTTGATAATTTTTCTATGAAGAACGTAGATTCGTCTGCATAGCCTATCATTTTCTTTTCAATTTCTTTGGTAAGTTCGACATCTCCAATGGAACGGTGATGCAAAAGTGCTAAAGGATGCACCTGAATATAATTGTTGATAATGAATTCTTCTCTTGCCAGGCCAACACCGCTATTGGGCAAATGGGAAAATTGAAATGCCAATCCGGGAGATGCCACATTCAGCATGATACTGGTTTTTGTTGTGGGCAAATTTGTAAGATCGTATTCTGACTTTTTATATTTTATTTCGCCCTTGTAAATAAAACCTACATCACCTTCTGCACAGGATGCCGTAAGAAAATCTCCTTCACTTATCAACTCAGTTGCATCTCCGCATCCTACAATTGCGGGTACACCCATCTCACGGGCAACAATAGCAGCATGGCAGGTTCTTCCTCCTTTATTAGTAATGATGGCGGAAGCTTTTTTCATGATAGGTTCCCAATCCGGATCAGTCATGTCTGTAACTAAAACAGATCCTGCAACAAACTCATGTCCTTCTGATACCCGTTTATCTAAAGAATACATTATCGTTGCTTTGCCTGCACCAATTTTATCGCCCACCGCAATTCCTCTGGCAATTATTTTAGTATGCCTGTTTTCATCTTCAATGGCATATTCTGTTATTTTATTATGATCTTTTTGCGAATGAATCGTTTCGGGTCTTGCCTGAACAATAAACAATTCTTTTGTAAGACCATCTATCGCCCACTCTACATCCATGGGCGTCCATTTATTTTTAATTCTGGTATAATGTTCTTCAATAATGACCACCCATTTCGACAATTTTAAAATGGTTTCATCTTTGAGGCAAAACCTTTTGCGAAAATGATTTTCTGTAGGAATAATCTTAACCCGTTCATCTCCTCCTTCACCATAGATCATCATCATATCTTTATTGCCCATTTTCTTTTCAATGATGGGTGAATAATTTTGATTCAGTAAAGGTTTAAAAACAATATATTCATCAGGAGAAACAGATCCCTGTACAATCATTTCACCCAATCCATAAGAAGCATTGATAACAACAGCATCTTTGAATCCACTTTCGGTATCAATTGAAAAGGCAACACCGGATGCGCCCAAATCACTCCTCACCATTTTTTGAATACACACAGAAAGTGCCAATTGAAAATGATCGTATCCAAAACTCTGACGATAACTGATGGCGCGGTCAGTAAACAAAGACGCAAAGCAATTACGTACACAATCCATCAGAATAGCCGGACCCCGTACATTCAAAAAAGTTTCCTGCTGCCCTGCAAATGATGCGTCCGGCAAATCTTCTGCCGTGGCCGAACTTCGTACCGCAACATCCGTATGTTCCTGATCATATTGTTTGGATAAAACTTCATAAGAAAAAATAATCTGTTCACTCATTTCACGGGGGAAACGACCGTTTAAAATCATCTGGCGTATTTGCATTCCACCCCGCCGTAATGATTCGATACTGTCGTAATCGATGGCATTTACAACTTCTTTAATTTTTTCTTCCAGCTGATTGTGATTGATAAACGCATAATAAGCATCCACGGTAATAACAAACCCATCCGGAATATTAACTCCCAGGCTGGTAAGGTGCTGAATCATTTCACCTAAGGAAGCATTCTTTCCTCCCACCATTGGAATGTCGTTTATTCCTACAACTTTCAAGGGCAATGTATATGTCATATTAATTAATTTTTATGGAATTAAAACTAAATTATTAAGTGCCTGTATAAGCTTTTTGTTTAAAAAAAACCGGACACGTAATGGTCCGGCTTGAATTTCATTTTACATACATCAATTATCAATATTTCAGCATGTATTTAATGCTGCCGTCCTGTTGAATAATATTTCCCGACTTTAATCTTCCCCGTAAACCAGCTTGAAAATATTGCATCGGATGATAAGTGTACTGGTAACTTCCTATACTTTTTACTTTTCCCTTAAAACCGGGATCTTCCACTGAAGAATAGTAAGTAATAGTTGAATTGCCTATGCTTTTATATTTTCCACGTAACGCTTCGTTGTCGTATGAACTGTAGTAAGTAAAATTATTTGAACCGATAGATTTTAGTTTTCCTTTATAAGCATCATTTTCATTTAATAAAAAATAATCAAACTTCAGATTACCGATGGATTTTATTTTACCCACCATTGCTTCATTATCTGTGGAACTGTAATAAGTGATAATAGCACGGCCAATCATTTTTACCTTTCCCCTGAAAGCCTCGTTATCATTTTCTGTATAATACTCTGTGCGTCCTACATAATCCTGCAAAATATTCTGGTTATTTTCTCTCACACCCCGATAAATATCCACTCCAAATTTAATAATTGTTCCTTCTTTGGATATATTCACGAGCACGCCTTCATCCAGTTCAACTCCCAGTGTTTCTACATCGCCGGATTCATTAAAATTGACTCTGGAAAATTTCTGAGCACCCGCTACATAACATATACCCGCAAATAATAAGGGGAGAAATAATTTCTTCATGACTGTAAATTGAGTGAACAAGTTAACGAAAAAACAAATACAGAAAATCGTATGCATTACGTTTATTTAACTTTGTTAATTCTTTAGCGTTTAAAAGGAAAGCCCGGGAAAAGTTATTCAAAAAATATTAATTTGGAGATATGAAGCGCAGCATTTTGTTCCTTGGCATGTTGATATTAGGGAGTTTTACAACCAAAGCTCAGGATCTTACCGGAACCTGGGAAACAATCATGAATGATAGAAGTGAATTTTTGCAATTAAATATTGTAAAAGGAAAAAATAAATTATGTGGTTATACATGGGATTACCAGTTAGGCAATAAAGAAAGTTATTGTAAAGCTTTCTTTGAAGCGACTTTTGATAAAGAAAAAAAGCTGTGGGTTTTTTCAGGTAAAAAAATGATTGAAAGCAGTGGCGACCATGAACTAATGGTACTAAGATTACGATTAGTCAAAAAAAATAAAATCGCATATCTTATTGGAACGGTAGGTATCCGAACGATGTCATTATGGTCAGATACCGAGACCTTCATAGAAAATATTGAGCTAAAGAGAGTGTATCCAAAGCCGGCAAAAATGTACAAGTTCATGGAAGATTGCATGGCAGAGGCCCAAAAAAAACCTTTAAAAAAAATTGTACCTCCTCCCGCAATAAAAAAACCTGCCATCAAATCTCCTGCGAGACCTAAACCAGTGGAAATGCCTCCGCCACAAAAGGATACCGCAGCATTCAAAATAATTGCTCCGGAATCACCTGTTATCAACAAGCAGGTTTCGCCACCGGTTTCAATGATTCAGGAAAAGTCCGTTCAAAAGAAAATGCTTCAACGAAAACGAGCAGAAGTGTCCAGAATAAAAATTAATTCAAGGGATATTGTATTGAAAGTATATGATAATGGCGTGGTGGATAATGATACGGTTTCAATTTTTTACAATGGCAAATTGATCGTGAATCATCAGTGGTTATCAGAGAAACCGATAACAATCCCCGTACATCTGGATGAAAATACAAATATTCATGAAATCACCATGTTTGCGGATAATCTGGGAGGTATTCCACCTAATACCGCCCTCATTGTAGTAACAACTAAAGACAAAAGATTTGAATTACGCAGCAGCGCCAACCTCAACACCAATGCTGTGATCGTTTTTGAATATGCTCCAGATCATTAAATCCCGATCTTATCGTTTACGATTTTCAGGATATCTTTTTCCAATTGAATCGCTGACATTTCTATGTCGTTTCCTTGTGTGATAATTTCCTGCACATAATTTTTATCAGTATACCCTGCAGCATTGATCCGAATATTCATAAAAGCGCCCATCACAGCAGCACGGGCACACAGTGCACCTACACCTGCATCGGATACGGAATTTGGATTTCCCGTTTCTGCCATCGCTTTAATTACCTCCATCGATTCATATGATATCTTCATCACTTTGAAAGGAATATCGATCGCATATTTGGTAGCGCTTTGTATGGCAAGGTCACGCTGTTGTTTTTCTTCATCATTTGATTTTGGTAAACCAAATGCCTGCATTATCTGATTAAATGCAAGCGTATCGGCATCCACCAAAATCATCAGTTCATTCTTAAGCTGTTCGCCTTTTTCAGCCCAATCACTGAATATCTCCCATTTGTCATCCCATCCTTTTTTATGAGAGGATAAATTAGCCACCATGGTAGCCAATGAAATTCCAAGTGCTCCCATGTAAGCTGATATGCTGCCTCCGCCCGGTGCAGGACTTTCACTCGCCGTTTCATCGGCAAAAGCAGACAGGCTCATGCTGATCAGTTTTGTATCTTTTTTCAGCATATATTCAATAATCCTTTCTTCCGGTTTGAAAGGAGCCAGTTCATCCAGACCCATGCTCTTTACGGCAATACGTATCAGTTCCTTTTCACTGACACCTACAGAACGTTTTTGTTTCTTCAAAAAATATTTTCCAGCATCAGTCATTGCTTTTAATGGGATCAAACCTACCAATTCACTTCCGGTAACACGTATACCGCGGGCTTCTGCTTTTTTACACACTTCATCAAAGGCGATGTGTACTGGCGTGATATTAATATTAGTGAGATTCATGGATATCTGGGCAATCCCATATTCATCAATGAACCAACCAATTGCTTTTACAGATTTTAATGAACCCGGAATCATTACCGGATTTCCATTTTCATCTTTTACAATTTTTCCTGTGATGGTATTTCCATCACGCTTTGCTCTGCCGGCTTCCCTTACGTCGAACGCAACAGAATTGGCTCTACGCACCGAGGTTGTATTCAGATTTATATTATACGCCACTAAAAAATCTCTTGCTCCTATCACTGTAGCACCACGACGAGCATCGAAAATGGCAGGACCAAAATCAGGCTTCCACTCCGGCAATAATATTTTTGAAGAAAAACCCTCATACTCTCCTGCACGAATAACTGAAAGATTATTTCGTGATGTATCGGGTTGTGCCGCTTCATACAAATAAACTGGCAGGTCCAATTCTTCACCCACACGTTTTGCAAGTTGCTGTGCAAATGCAGCCGTTTCTTCCATAGAGATATTTGATATCGGTATCAACGGACAAACATCTGTAGCGCCCATTCTTGGATGTTCTCCTTTATGATTACGCATGTCGATCAGTTCGCCTGCTTTTCGTATAGCTAGAAATGCTGCTTCAATAACCGGTAAAGGTTCACCTACAAAAGTTACTACAGTTCGATTGGTCGCTTTTCCCGGATCAACGTTTAATAAACGGATGCCTTCAACCGATTCTATTACATCGGTAATCTGTTTAATGATGTTCAAGTCATTGCCTTCAGAAAAATTAGGAACGCATTCTATAAGCTGCATCATGTATATATTTATTGTACTTTTTTACCTGATATAATAACGGAATCTATCAAATTAGAACCAAATGCATATGGCAGATAGTGAACTGACGGAACAGGTTTTGTAATAATGAAATTTGCTTTTTTTCCTACGGCAATACTTCCTGCCACATCCTGAAACTCCATTGCGAAAGCACCGTTGACCGTAGCTGCATTAATGGATTCTTCCGGTAACATTTTCATTTGAATGCAAGATAGCGCTACCACAAAATTCATGTTGCCGCTGGGCGATGAACCCGGATTAAAATCGGATGCTAATGCAACTGCGGCTCCTGCTTCAATAAGTGCACGTGCCGGTTGATAATTCATTCGTAAATAAAATGCTGCTGTGGGCAATAATGTAGAAATGCCTTTCCAGTTTCCCAACAATCGTATTTCGTTTTCTGAAAGTGTTTCCAGATGGTCAAGTGATACTGCATTTAATTGTATTCCGGTTTCAATTCCGCCAATGCTGTTCAATTGATTCACATGCAATTTTGGTTTCATTCCATATTTAAATGCGGCCTGGCATATTGTTTCCGTTTCTGCTGGCGAAAAAAATCCGGTCTCACAAAAAACATCTACATAATCGGCCAGTTTTTCTTTTTGTATCTCCGGCATGATCTCGTGTATCAACTGATGAATGTAAGCAGCATGATCTTCCCTGTAATCGACTGGAAATGTATGTGCACCTAAAAAAGTGGAACGTATCAGCATGCCCGTTTCTTTTTCCAGTCTGCGGATCACACGCAACATTTTTAATTCACCTTCCACTGATAATCCATAACCACTTTTAATTTCGATGGCACCTGTTCCTAAACGCTGTAATTCTTTTAAGCGTTCTAATGCACTTTCAAATAATTCTTCTTCCGTTGCTTCATTTAATCTTCGTGCAGAATTAAGTATACCGCCTCCTTTCGCTGCGATTTCTGCATAACTCAAGCCATTTATTTTATCCACAAATTCATTCTCTCTGCTACCGGCAAATACAAGATGTGTATGACTGTCGCACCATGCCGGTAAAATCATTTTTCCATTCACATCTATCACCTGCTTTGGTAAAACAGGCACCTGCAATTCCAGATCCATCATAGCGCCAAAGTCTGTGATCACATCGTCTTCGGTGAGCAAAAAAGCATTTTCAATGAATGGCAAATCTGCTAATTGATTTCCTCTGAGAGGCGCAGTGGTTTCTCTAACATTCAACAATTGTTTGATGTTGATATACAGTGTTGTCATTGTATCAAAGATAACAGGATGTTCCTCCTTTCATTTATAATTCTTTTGCCAGTTGTTTTGCGAAATCTTCCAGTGATGGATCACGGGCGCCCATTAGCAACAACACACATTCATTTGTGAGATGCGGTCTTACTAAGTTAAAAAAATCATTTCTGTCGGATACAAAAAAAGCTTTCTTATGATTGGCTGCAATAGCGTCCGTAATTTCTTTTGCGGAAATATTTTTTTCTGCCGTTCCTCCGGCATAAAATATTTCGCTCATCCAGATCTCATCTTCCTCTCTTAATGCTGATGTGATTTCTGCGATAAAATCATTTTTTAAAAAACGCGTAGGTCCATAACCATGTGGTTGAAACCAGGCGATCAGTTTCGGTGCTATTTGCTGACATGCACGGATAGATGATGCACATTTTACAGGATTGTGTGCATAATCATCAATCAAATAAATGTCGTCCTTCTTTACCAGCAACTGATGCCTTCTATAAATACCTTCATAATTTTTTAAAGCTTCCGAACATGTTGCTAAACTAATCCCAATCTGATGGGCAACTGCTACTGCTGCAGCCGCATTTTCCATATTATGCTTTCCAATGGTCTGCATTGAAAAAAGATAATCATTGATGGTAAAGGAAATCGTCAATTTATTTTGAACATAGTTACCGGCGATATATCCTGCACCTGAATTTATATCAGATGAAAAATCATATTGTGAATCCGATGATAATTTTTTGGTGTACACATTATCATCATTAACAATAAACAGTTCCTTTGTATTTTTTTTGAAGGTGTTGAAAATATCTTCCAGTTCTGAAATTTCCTGATGATCTTTATCTATGTTGAGCACCAACCCTATTTGCGGATGATATTCAACGATAGATCCGTCACTTTCATCTGCTTCAATAATCAGCCATTCTCCATTCCCCACGGCTGAATTACCGATCTTATTTTCTTTAATCAGACTTACAAGTCCTGCTCCGCTGATGATACCAGGCGCATATCCGGCCTTAGTCATAATATCAAACAACATCGCACTGGTTGTACTTTTCCCTGACGTACCGCCAATCGCAATTGTTTTTCTCTCGTCAGCTATAATGCTTAATAAACGGCTTCTTTTTACAATAGGAATATGTAAAGCACGGGCTTTCAGAACTTCGGGAACGGTATCTTCTATAGCTGTGGAAACTACAACGAGGTCAACATCAGCGGAAATTCCGCTACCATCCTGTTCAAAACAATTTATACCGCAATCCAATAATTTTACTCCTGTATCATTCAGTTTACCGTCAACAAAATAACGGTCACTTCCCGTTACTATTTTTCCAATTCCGGCAAGATATTGTGCAATGGCACTCATACCGGTTCCGGCGACACCTATAAAATGAATTTTATTAAAATCGTTGGTGGTCATTTTATTTTTATATTAAAAGGATGTGCTTCTGTGTTAAATACAATCTTATTTAAATCTCCTACCTTATTATCGAAGCACAGGTAAGCATATTTTAAAGTTTCCGCAAAGAAAAAACTTTCCATCTGATCTGCTTTTTCAAAATTGATCACGTTTTTAAGTGATGTAAAAGCAATATCTGTTTTGCATTTTTCCAAAATATCTTCTGTCATCGTTTTTGCCATCCATAAATATTCATACATGTCTGTGAGCCGGTGAAGATAAAAACAGGATTCAATATTTTCAGGCCGTAAGATATATTCGGGAGAAAGAATTTTATTGGTTATAAAATCAAATGATTCAGGCTCGATGCCAAAATGTGTCCACATAAAATAATTAGCCTGCTGTATTTTTTTTGCCAATTCGTGATCTCCCGCATAAGCACATAATCCGGCATAGAATGCAGCAAGTGCACCATATTCTGTAGATAATATTCTGCCTGAATACATATTCACCTGTTGCAAAAAAGTTCCATTATCCGTTTGATGCAGAAGGTATTTTTTTATGGCTGCGTTATGAAGATCAAAAGCTTTTTTAAAATCTTCATCGCCGAATAATTTCCATCCTTTGTATAAATATTCATAATAGGAATCTATGGCACCTCCGATATGCGAATGTGTGTTTTCCCATTTACCGGTTTGGATATTAATATGCTGACCCACGAGCCCAATCTTACTTCTACGTTTGTAAACTGCCATTATCGCTGACTTGGCTTTCTTATAATATTTTTTATCACCGGTATGTATGGATAATTGTCCGAATTCCAGCAATAAAGAACCAATTTCAGCAGGATTGTTGATGGCATCCCTGACTTTACCATTTTGAAGATTCACGAAGCGGTAAGGCATTCCGGTATTACTGTTGAAAGCAGGTAAAAGTTTGTCGGCCAGATCAGTTGCCAATTTTAAAAATTTTGGATCACCATCCAATTCAAAAGCAGAAATCAAACCGCCCAGAATACGAATCGTCACTTCAAATAATTGCACCTCTCCTATTTTGTCAAAAGAAAGGGAATCGAAGATGAGTTGTTTGGCTTCCGTAGCTTCTTTAGGCAACCCCAGCAAAATGAAAGTATCAAATGCGTCTACCGGCGTCATTAAAATGGAATGATTATACCAGTTCCGGTAAGAATGAGATAATGGTTTGAGATCATCTTTTCCCAAAGCATACTGAGAATAACCTTTCCATGCCTGCTGAGCAGCTTTACGGATGGTAAGACGCATACCTTCCTTCATTTCTTCCGTAAATTTAGCAGGCTTCCCTTGAGATAAAACTACATGTGCGGTAAAAGAAAAGTAAAATAGGAGCAGCCATTTCATAATTGCTAATTTAGTTGATTTTTCAACCTGTGAGGTTCCAACCTGTGAGGTTGTTTTAACAATTGATACCGAACCATATTAATTTCTATTACGTTATTTGTAACATGAAACGAAAATTTTACATTTCCTTATTTTTTGCCGGTTGCGTTTTAATGTCCTGTGCACAAAATAAATTAGCCCTCATTATCCCACAAGGCGATCCCAAACCCATTAAAGGTGAAGCGGTGGCTTATTTTGCGGAAGGCTGTTTCTGGCATACAGAAATTGTTTTTCAAAGTTTATATGGTGTACGTGATGCTGTTTCAGGTTATGCAGGCGGATCTGCAAAAAACCCGGATTATGAAATGGTAACTTCAGGTACAACAGGCCATGCAGAAACTGTAAAAGTGTATTATGATCCTTCAAAAATTTCTTATCAAACTTTGGTTAATGCGTTTTTTGCCAGCCATGATCCCACACAGTTGAACAGACAGGGAAATGATGTGGGAACACAATATCGTAGCGTTGCCTTTTATTCCAATGACCAGGAGAAAAAAATTCTGGAAAATACTATTGCTGCGCTTAACTCACAAAAAAAAATTTCCAAAAAGATCGTCACCCAAATTCTACCAGTTTCTGTTTTTTATGCTGCAGAAAAATACCACCAGGAATATATTTTACACCATCCGGATAACGGTTATGTACGGAATGTGAATCTTCCGGAATATGAACATTTCAGAAAAACATTCAAAGGCAAATTCAAACCAGGATTATAATTGATCGATTGCTTTATGGTAATCGTACTGCAGATCTTCATGTAATTCACTCACGAGCTTCTTTATTTTTTTTATTAAAGAAGCATACAAATTTGATATCACCGTACTTTTATGAATGTCAATTTTTAAGTCACGGATCTCATGGCAGACATAGATCAGTATTTCTATAGCAGTAGATTTCTCATCTGTATATTTAAGGTAACGATTGGCGGTGCGTATGATCTTACGAAGGTTTTTTCGTGTGAAATATAGATTTTTTACATTAACCTCAGTAAACTGTGTATGCAGCAATCCCTGTACGTTTTTAATATATTGCTGTTCATCAGATGCTTCAAATAACAGATAGGAAAGTAATTCTTTATTTTCTTTTTTGAACTTAGCCAGCCGAAGACTTACAGCCAGCAGATCTTTCTGACCCAAATGCTCCAGCTCCGTTTTTATTTCTTTTATACTCGCTGTTTTCATATTCCTGGAGGAAAGATAATTATATTAGCTTTAGTTAAATATAATAATCAGCAAAAATGAAACGTCAGCTTCCATCGCCCATTACCATTTTAATGTTTGTTATTGTTATTGCTGCAATTGCCACCTGGCTGATCCCTGCAGGTAAATATGATACCATTGCATATCAGCAAGACCATTCTTTCTTGTATCATACAGAAACAAAAGACTCAACACTTTCCTTTTCCCAAAAGGTTTTAGACAGTTTAGGAATAAAAATACCTGCCGATAAATTCAGCAACGGAGATATAAAAAAAGCTATCTCTATTCCCGGCACTTACAAAAATTCAATTCAAAATCCACAAGGTTTTCTTCAGATTATTCAAGCTCCTATCCGAGGGATATATGAATCTATTGATATCGTTTTTTTTATATTAATTATTGGAGGCTTTATGCAGGTATTCAACAGCACGGGCGCCATGATTAAAGGTTTAACCGCATTGAGTTATCGTATGAAAGGCAGAGAGGCGTGGCTGATCATCCTGTTAACATTTTTGTTTTCTTTTGCCGGATCTTCTTATGGTATGGCAGAAGAAGCTTTGGTATTTTATCCGGTTCTTGTTCCTTTGTTTATTGCAGCAGGTTATGATCTGATCGTTCCGGTAGCCGTAATTTTTGCGGGAACTCAATTAGGAACTTTATCATCTTTCTCCAATCCTTTCTCTACTATTATTGCTTCAAATGCCGCTGGAATTAAATGGACCGATGGCATGATACAACGTATAATTGTTTTTGTATTAACCACTGCTGTCACTATCATTTATATAGTACGGTACGCTGTTAAAATAAAAGCAGATCCAACAAAATCTCTGGTATATAAAATTGATGGTATCATTAAGTCACCTTATCCATCAGTTGAAAACAACAAATATGAAAAACTGGGTGGCAAAGATCAATTATTGATTGTGCTGTTCATTCTTTCATTTTTGATCATGATAACGGGAGTTATTTTTTGGGAATGGTGGTTGCTAGAGATGACCACTTTATTTTTGCTGGCTTCTATTTTAATGGCAATTATAAGCAGGATGAAAGAAAAAGTTTTTATCCCCACATTTGTAACCGGTGCACAGGAATTATTAAACGTGGCGCTAATTGTGGGAATTGCAAGAGGCGTTACGTTGATCCTGAATGAGGGGAAAATCAGTGACTCTATTTTATATTATGCTGCCAATTTATCTTCGGGATTACCACCAGCTATATTCATTCTTACATTATTATTTTTATATATCATATTTACCTTATTTATCTCTTCCTCTTCCGGAATGGCAGTTTTAACCATGCCAATCATCGGTTCGCTCGCAACATTGGTTCATGTGCCCGGCAGAGAGATTGTAAATGCGTATTTATTCGGAATGGGTCTTATGGGTTTTTTAACACCCACTGGTTTAATACTTCCTTCTCTGGCTTTAGTTGGCGTAAGTTTAAAAGCATGGTGGCGATTCATATATCCATTGTTAATTATATTAACGATCATTTGTATGATCAGCCTCGTTATTGGGGTATATGCATAAAAAAAGCCTTGTAAAAACAAGACTTTCAAAGGATAGGTAGGTGTTTTTCAATAAATTGAACGGCTACTGCACACTTAAGCGGCTTCTTAGGTATTGAAGTATAAAATTACATAATCGGTAACTGTGTTATGTCAACTATGCTATTTTTTTGTTGTAGTTATAATCTAAGTTGATAGAAATATTTTAAACAGAATTATCTTTATAACATTACCTAAATTTTTTAATAACTTGGCACAGTTTTTCTCTAATAGATTGAAAATGTGTATCATGAAAAATATTATACTGATTTTATGTACTGGAATATTATTCTCGTGCAATCAAAAAAAAGAAGATAGCAGCAGAGATATGTTGTATATAACAGATACAACGGATTTAAACCGGGCTTATGCGGATACTGCAGTGCTGCAACCCGCCGCTCCTGTGGCAGTTGCGGCAACGCCAAGACGTGCAACTACTACCAGGCGTTCTACCACCCGATCTGGCACTTCCACAAGTAATAATTCCGGATCAGGGTCTACTTCCACAGCGGGAACAGGTACTACTACTTCTACTAAAAAAGAAGGATGGAGTAAAGCAGCTAAAGGAGCAGTTATCGGCGGAGTTGGTGGTGCTGTAGCTGGCGCTGTAATCACTAAATCGGGAAAAGGTGCAGTTATCGGTGGTGTTATCGGAGCTGGAGGTGGTTATATCATAGGCCGATCAAAAGATAGAAAAGATGGCCGTGTAGGCAACTAATATTTAATTAATTTACACAGGCAACATTCTTAGAGTGTTGCTTTTTTTTTACCTTAAATCAAGATAAAATGTCATGTAATTTTTCAATTCCATTTGTTGGAGAACCATCAACCATCATGAATAAAGCAAAATCTGCCGTTGAAAGTCAGGGTGGAAATTTTACCGGTGATACCAATGCCGGAAATTTTGATGTTTCTGTGTTTGGTAATAGTATCACCGGTTCATATACTGTTTCCGGACAAAATTTAGAGGTTATCATAACAGATAAGCCTTTTTTGATTCCCTGCAGTGCCATCGAAAGTTTTTTGGCAAAACAGATCAGTTAATCAGGAAGCCGTTAGAGCGGAACTGTTTAAGGAAATTTGTTTTGGTGAATCGTTCCCAAAAAATTCACGGATCATTTTTCTTAAAATATATAATTTATCAAACCACTCGTTGGGATGTGTATCCTTAATTTGTGCAACATAGTGTTGTACTTTTTCCACGGTTGTGTCTGCATCTTCCAGTAAATGAGAGGCTTTTGCTTTTATTCTGTCTACTAATTCCTCTCTTTCTTCTTTAGGCATTTTTAAATAACTGTATACTGCCCATGCTGCAGCCGCCCCGAAAATGATTGTTCCAATATTTTTTTTAGATTCCATGATAAGGAGTTTAAATTTCATTATTAATTACATAAATCATTCCTTTTATACATCTTGCTTTTTGTTAAACCCGGGAAAATATTTTCAAAGGATCTTTATAATAAATTTCACGTTGTATCTTTATGCTGTAATTCACCAAAAAGAAGGAGGTATTCATGTTATCTACAGATAAATGGACACCTTCGGTTAGCAAATAACCTGAAGGCCCAAAAATAATCTGAGGCAAAAATTGCCGGAAGCCACTGTTGATCAGTGGCTTTTTCTTTTTTAGCTAAAATCGCTCTGGTTTAAAACAAAACTGTCTGTTGGATAAAATAAAACAATTATTGAATATTTACATCAGGCAAATCAGCGTACACTTTTTTTTAGTTGCAGCAATTCACACGCGTAGAATTATCGCTGAACGGATATATGATATGGGCATTGAACTAAAATACATCTGAATATATAATTATCTAAGTTTGCAGCATACAGATGAAAATACTTGTATTCGATAATTATGATTCCTTCACCTATAATCTGGTGCACATGGTAGAACATCTTATAAATAATGATGTTACCGTTGTAAAAAATGATGCAATTTCTTTGGATGAAATAAACAATTTCGATAAAATCATATGCTCACCAGGACCAGGTATGCCTTCTGAAGCAGGTTTATTGAAACCGCTACTAAAAAGATTTGCATCCTCTAAATCGATCTTAGGAGTTTGCCTGGGTCATCAGGCAATTGTAGAAAATTTCGGAGGAAATCTCATCAACCTCCCTGCTGTTTTTCATGGTGTGTCTATGGACTGCCATATTATATCCGATTCCAAACTTTTTACAAATATCCCAGCAACTTTCAAAGCTGGAAGGTATCATTCATGGACGGCAGATCCGGATACTTTTCCAGACGAATTGAACATCCTTGCCAAAGATGAATTTGGAAATATTATGGCAACAGAACATTCAACACTTAATGTTTGCGGTGTTCAGTTTCACCCCGAAAGTGTATTAACTCCATTAGGAAAAAACATTTTGGAAAACTGGTTGTTCCGATATTAATCAATGGGTATCAATGCATTTTCCGCTGCAACGATCAGTGACATGGCCACTATATATCCATCATGGCGTGAGGTTGTTTTATTTTGTAACATTTTTTGCAAACTTTCTGATTGTGCCAGCACATCATTTTTTGTAACGATTCGCGGAATAGAAAATGGTTTATGTATTTCAAAATTATCATTCAAAAGATCCAGTACAGGAACATCAAGTATTGCAGACAGTTTTTTTACATGATGCACCGTCAATTGTGTTAAGTTATTTTCAATTTTACTATACGCATTCTGGGAAATATTCATTTGAGCAGCAACAAATTTTTGCGAGTAATTTCTCATTTCCCTGTACTTTTTGATTACAACTCCCGGCATAACTTAAAAATTATCCTGTAATTTAAAACTAATAGCTATAATTCATTCGAATCAGTTATAAATCAACTTTGTTTCACAGATAAAACGGAAATTTGCAAATTGTTGAAGAAACTCATTACCATATTACTTCTATGCGTACTTACTTCGCATATTTCGGAAACTTTACTAAAGAAATCTTGTTATGTGGAGATTGCACAGGAAGCTGAGCACGAAAAATCCATGAAGAAAGTTGTAGAAAAAAAAGAGATGAAAGATTTTATCTATAATTCCGGATTATTTTCGGGATTAAGAAATAATGGTAATATATCTTTTTCTCTCCTTATTATTGGTAATCTTACAGCTCCACTATTAGAAAATATCGTACCGCCTCCTAATGCATAATGATAGCGAACCACTATTATTAATGTAATCAGAACCTATACATAATGGAAAATAAATTGAGTCCTGTTGCCAGGATATGGAACCTTGTACGCGAAGAGAAATCCGATATAACCGCTATATATTTCTTTGCAATTTTGAGTGGATTGATCCAGCTATCCATTCCTTTGGGAATACAGTCGATCATTGGCTTTGTGATGGGTGGAACATTGTCTGCCTCAATTGTACTTCTTATTTCAGTTATTGTAACCGGCGCGTGGCTAACTGGTATTATGCAATTGAATCAGATGAAGATCATTGAAAAAATACAACAAAAAATATTTGTAAAATATGCTTATTCATTTGCAGATCGTATTCCCAAATTGGATTTAAGAAAAGTGGACACTTTTTATCTGCCTGAATTGGTAAACCGTTTTTTTGATACGGTCTCTCTTCAAAAAAGTATATCCAAAATTTTATTGGACATGCCAATTGCCATGATCCAAATCTTATTTGGATTAATTTTACTCACGCTATATCATCCGTTCTTTATTCTTTTTGGACTTTTCATCATATTTCTCCTTTTCATCATCCTATATCTTACAGGGCCGGGCGGATTAAAAAGCAGCTTAGAAGAAAGTACGCATAAATATGCACTTGCCGGATGGTTTGGAGAAATGGCCAGAATGGTGAATACGTTTAAATTTTCTTCCGCAAATGGCTTGCATGTAAGGAAAGCCAATGATAAAACGATCAGGTATTTGCATGCAAGAACTGACCACTTTAATGTGCTGATGTTTCAATATAAAACGTTGATCGCATTTAAAGTGACCATCACGGCCTCCATGTTGATTGTGGGAATTATTTTATTACTGGATCAGAAAATCAACATCGGACAATTTGTAGCAGCAGAGATCATTATTATAACCGTTATCAACTCCATTGAAAAAATTATTGTGAATCTTGAAGTGGTGTATGATGTGCTTACATCTATTGAGAAGATCGGGAAGTTAACAGATAAAAGCATTGAAGATTCCGGAACATTTCAGGTGAAAAAAAATGAACCTTTGAGTGTTCGTACCCAATCTTTGAGCTTTGCTTACGAAGATGAAAATGATGTGCTAAAAAATGTAAGCATAAACATACCTGCAGGAAATAAAACGGCCATCATTGGAAAAGATGGCTCAGGGAAATCAACACTGCTGAAACTGATCTCTGGGATATACACAGATTTTAAAGGCGGTATTTTGCTGGATGAAATTCCAATTGGTAATTACGAAAAAGATACTTTACGGTCACGTATTGGAATATTACTTCCCTACGAAAATATATTTAACGGAACGCTTATGGAAAACATCAATTTAGGCGCTGAAAACACCGATACAGAATATATTAAATGGTTGTGCAAAAAAATCGGTCTGAATAATTTTTTGTCTACGCTACCATTAGGTTTTGATACACAACTGATTCCAACCGGTAAACGTTTACCTAAAAATGTAATTCAAAAAATATTATTATTAAGAACACTGGTGCACAAACCTGCATTGATCATTCTGGAAGAACCATGGCAGGGAATGGAAGAGGAACAAATAAAGTCGATGCAGCAATTGTTGATGGAACTGCCGGAAACTACAGTGATCATTGCCACCAATGATACGCTTTTTGCCAAAAAATGCGACAGCATCATTGACCTTGAAAATTATAATTCATAAACTATGAGACATCATTTTACTTCCAGCGAACATATATACAGGCACCGCACAAAAAACAGAATAAAACTCTGGCTAACGATATTGTTAACAGGCTTGATTGTTATTTTATTTCTTCCCTGGACACAAAACATACGTGCAAACGGAAGTGTAACTACCCTGCGGCAGGAACAACGCCCGCAACAGATCAACACGATTATTGGAGGCCGTGTTGAGAAATGGTTTGTTAAGGAAGGTGATTTTGTAAATAAAGGCGATACCATATTATTATTGTCGGAAATAAAAGCAGAATATCTGGATCCTCAACTGATAAAAAGAACTGAAGAACAAATCAATGCCAAGCAATCAGGCATTCGTTCCTATCAAGGGAAAATAGGAACTGCAGATGATCAGATCAATGCTTTGCAAAATAATTTAAATGCTAAATTAAATCAACTGCAAAATAAATTATTACAGGCCAATGCAAAATTGATGTCTGACAGTATGGACATGATCGCAGCTAAGAATGATTTTCTGATCGCCTCTATGCAATTTACAAGACAAAAAAATATGTATGACAGCGGGCTCGTTTCGCTTACGCAATTAGAACAAAGAAATCAAACTTATCAGTCGAACCTCGCAAAAAAAGTAAGTGCAGAAAATAAATTCATTGCATCCCGTCAGGAAATAAATATTATACGTATTGAATTCAATGCACTTCAGCAGGAGAATATTGAAAAAATATCAAAAGCAGAAGGCGATAAATATACTTCTATGTCTCAGGTAGCGAATGGAGAAGGTGATATAGCCAAACTGAAGAGCCAGTATGCCAGTTATGTAATCAGAAATGGAATGTATGCGGTGATTGCTCCGCAGAAAGGACAGATTGTAAAAGCTATTACGTCGGGTATTGGCGAAATTATTAAAGAAGGTGCGACCATTGTGAATATAGTTCCGGATGAAATAGAATATGCCGTTCAGTTATATATCCGTCCGGTAGACCTTCCGCTGATATCACCGGGGCAGAAAGTCAGATTTTTATTTGACGGATTTCCGGCCATAGTTTTCAGTGGATGGCCGCAGGCTTCGTATGGAACATTTGGAGGAATTGTATCAGCCGTTGAAAGTGATGTAAGTGTAAATGGAAAATTTCGTGTACTGATAAAAGAAGATAATAACGACAGAAAATGGCCGGCAGAATTACGCATAGGAACGGGTGCCAATGGCATTGCCCTGTTGAAGAATGTTTCCGTTTGGTATGAATTATGGCGAAATATTAATTCATTTCCTCCTGATTATTATAAGATTAAAACTGCAGAAGAAATAAAATGAAAACGATAGTCAGTTGTTTATTGGTATTTGTTGCAATTTGCGGTAAAGCTCAAAACATATTTTCTGAAAAAGAATTTATCGATGTTATAAGGCAATACCATCCCGTTGCAAAACAGGCTTCCATCAGTGTTCAAATGGCAAAGGCAGCATTTACCAGTAGCAGAGGCGCATTCGATCCTACGATTTCCGGCGACTATGGGAAAAAAGATTATGACGGCATCAACTATTATGACCATGAGCAAAGCATTTTAAAAATACCCACATGGTACGGTATTGATATTTACACGGGAATAGAAAATATTTCCGGCACAAGAATTAATCCGGAAGAAACAAAAGGTAAACTTACCTATGCTGGTTTTAAAGCCCCCGTTCTGCAAAATTTAATTATTGACAAAAGAAGAGCTGCACTGCAACAAGCCAGGATTTACAGAACGTTATCTGCAGTTGAACAGAAAATTATAATGAATGATCTGATAGAAGAATCTTTACAATATTACTGGGATTGGTGGGAACAATACCAGCGGATTGAATTGTTGGTGAAGGTTTTGGATAATGCACAAAAACGATTTACTATGGTAAAGACAGCTTATGCATTAGGAGACAGAGCAGCCATTGACACATTGGAAGCATTTACACAAGTCCAAAATTTTTCGATAAGGCTCAATGAAGCAAAAATGGAATATACGAGTGCACAATATCAACTTTCTGCCTATTTATGGACTGCAAATGCGAAACAATTTGATTTACCGGATAATGTTATTCCGCAACAATTGATTGCAGAAGAGATAAGTGCGGATAGTTTATTAATTGCTGCAGGTTTTCATCCTGAACTTGTAGCATATCGTTATAAACTGGATGCATTAAAAATCGATAAAAAATTAAAATTCCAATTATTACTCCCGGAACTGGATGTGAAATATAATCAATTGTCTAATTCTTTTTCTAACATTAGTAAAGGCCCGTGGTTTCAAAATAATTACCGCTATGGAATTTCCTTTTCCCTGCCTCTTCGATTATCAGAAGGAAGAGGAGAATTCAAAAAAGCAACGCTGAAGATAGAATATACAAAACTGGAGCAATCTAATAAAGAGATTACTATCCTTACAAAAGTGAAACAATACATCAATGAATGGTTTCAGACAAAAGCGCAGATTTCTACTCAGGAAAATATTGTTTATAATACAACATCTTTACAACGTGCAGAAGAAACTTTATTTTTCAATGGAGAAAGCTCTCTATTTCTGATAAATAGTCGGGAATTAAGGAAAGTAGAAGCAGAAATCAAAAAGATCGATCTGCAAAAGAAAAATCAAACGATGCTGATTAAATTGAAAGCAGCGGCAGGATTGTATGGAAGATAATGAAAGAAGGCTGACGCTTAACTTACACAAATTTGCTGAACTATAATGTCCTGAACCCTTTATAAAACCTGCTCATGGATATTACGTGTGGGAAGCTGATACAAGAGATGAAAATAAAAAACAAGGATATCCAATGATCCCTGAGATCTGACAATACATTCATTTGCAGAAGAAATATCATCAGTGCAAATAACAAAAAAGCACCGCATGTAAACGGTAATGCCTTTATGTATAGAGATCGGTCATTCATCTTCATACCTTGCTTCAAATGAGACCATCCATTCATACTGTGTTGTCCTATGAAATACAATCCAAAACAGGTGATTAACGGTAATTGCATACCCATGATAAGCATCAGAACGCACATAAACATTTTTGTGCTGCGTATAAAAACCGATCCGACAAGGGCTGATATACCAATCATCAGCGCAGTTGATTTTCCAACAGCCTCACCTATCGGCAATTTCCACACCTGCATATTTTCTAAAATGTTGTTTGTTTCGTTTACATGACCGAAGAGGATGATACTTAAAATTGTAAACCCTATAGCAAAGTTGACAACAATATTGTTCCATTTGAGTTTCCATTCTTTCAAATCGGTCTCTCCAAAATGCCAGGCAGAAAATGTAAGAAAAAAAACCAGCGCAACATTTGGAAAAAAAAACCACAGCAATAAATTAAGAGCAGCAACACCCAGATATTTAAAGATAAAGACGGGCCTGATACTTCCGTTGAAATTACCCGTTTCTATCAGATGATCTACAGCACCATGTGGTATTCCAACAATAAACAATCCTGCAATGAAAATAATTATTTGCAAAGAATGTAAAACACCTCCTCCTACGCTATCCACTACAATAAACAACACAGAGATCAGTAATAATAAAACCGGTTTGATATTACGAATCAAATTTGTGAACACGATATAACCGAGTGCCTGAAGGAAAGGTTTGAAAGGTAACGATAAGAATATTTTTGCATCTTCCTGAACAGTAGTTTTTTCATCCAAAAACTTCAGCACTTTTTTAACAGAATTCTTTTTGAATAGTGATTGAAAAATTAATTTTCCCTTTGATGGTTGTTTGTTCAATATCATCAGTAACAATCTATCATACAGACGAAACCTCCATGATACAGGAATAGGAGCTGGTGGATCATTTTTCAAAAGAGCATCAACAGTTTTCTCTGCATGATGGAACATATTTTTAAAAGCATAACCAGTACTGGGTTTAATGGCACCGGCTCTTCCCCCTATGGCAATTACACCTGGAATATTACAAGGTGTAATTTTTAATGTGCTCATCGGAATGCATCCTCGTTCAACGTCTTTAATTGTATAATCACCGAATCTTTTACTGATGTATGTATGAAGAACAGGTTCTGCTTCTGCCTGGGTGACAGGTGTTTTTCCAAATCTTGTCAATTCAACCAATGCTGTATGGTTACTCAATGGCAGTACATACATAAACTGTGTATGATCTTGTTGATCCACATTAAAATCCATTAGATCGACACAATTAATATCAGATAATGGCGACTCTGATTTTATAACATAACCCACAAAAGATTGAAGCAAATGCACATCATATTTTTCTGGTGCACTATACTCCGGAGGACGGCTGTCGAATACCCATGTTGCATTCCATGTACCTGCATCGGTTTTTACGGTAACACCTTCTACACAGGGTTCCAAATGCAGCACATTTCCGTTAATACGTTTAAGATTGTGATCTTCTGAAATACGCCTGAGTTCATTATAAACATTCAGGCCCGGAATATGAAAATATTTTTTGGGAGATAATAATTCAGTGCGCTGTTGGTTGACACTTATTTCATCCCAATGATGGTTGATGAGGTGTTTACAATATTGTGAAATCTGTTCCTGTTGATCCGACCAGAAACAATAGGTCTTATCATTATTTTGTTTGGTATCTCTGTCAACGATTACCACAACCTTATCTTTCAGGAGACCTCGTTTCTCCATACTCATTAGCATTAGCGTGGAAGAGGCTCCGGCTCCGGCAAAAAGATAATCCACAGAAGGATATTCGTCCTGCATCGCGTTTTTGATAAAGTGATTTTGAAAACAGGGATTCGCTTTCTATAAGGAATCCCTGTTTAAATATTATGCTTAATCTTCGTTTCTGCTCAGTGCATATATCACTAAACCAAAACCGATTTTGTTGATGGCATCTGCAATGTTGTACACAATGTCCATTGCATGTGTTGCTGCAGCAGGATCAGAAACTAATTGCATTCCGAACAAACCACCTGGTGTTCCGAGGATATATCCCAGAGGATAAATCGCCCAACCTACCAAAACAAACCATGCAAGTATTTTTGTTGCCTTTGCTACCTGAGGACCGGCTGTTTGCGCCAATTTAGACACCTCTCCAAACCAAACCAGGTAAGCAATGTAGAAATATGCAGCACCGGAAATTACGCCCCAAAGTACACTATGGCCTCTGTCAAGTGTTTCACCGATATAACCGGTAACCAGCATAACCAAAGAAGCGAAAATTAATTTCCAGAGCAAACCAATTTTTGCACCTGCTTTTTTGGTGATCAGGTAAAATTCCACGCACATCAAAGGCACAGTGAGAATCCAGTCTACGTACCTGAAAAAAGTGGGAGAATCTCCTGTTTCCAGATTGTAACCACGCATGTAATAATAATGAACAGCGGCGATAAATGTGATTAGGCCTGAAACCAATAACGATGTTCGCCATTTTTTTGAAGTGTTATTTAGTTCAAAAAAGAAAAAAACTGAGGCGGCCATCATGGCCATTGTTCCGATGAAAAACGTAAACGCAACATAGTTGTCGCTTGCAATTTTTAAATGTTCCATGTATTAAGTTTTTAGTTTTGTCCTACTCTTATGGATTTTCGGTTACTCCCTATTTCTGAAATAGTTACCATGTTTTATATACACGTTAACAGCTTTTTATAAATATTGTTTAACTGTTTAATTAAAACATTAAACAAGCCTAAAATGATTAAAACTTTATGCTGATTGACATTTAAAAACCTTCAAAAAGAATTGGAAGCGCATTAATGAGTAGAAAGGTTAAGAAGGAAGGCGGATTGCAATCTTTGGAAACCAAATTCTATGCGAAGATTCTGCAAAACACATATGATGATTATAGAAAAATGGACACAAAAAAAGCGTGTAAAATTACACGCCTGATTTTGTATGCGGAGAGAGAGGGATTCGAACCCCCGGACCTGTAACAGTCAACGGTTTTCAAGACCGCCGCATTAGACCGCTCTGCCATCTCTCCGCGGCAAAAATAAGGGCATGATATTGCACAACAAAAAAAATATGTCTTTTATTCGAAGATTTTTGAATGGCTCGCTCTGCAATACTTAATTGAAAAGGAGGAAACCTTTACCAGCATTGGTTTACATAAGATGTTAAAGGAAAAAAATTTGCTATGTTATATGTACCAGATTCTTGAGATCTTACTATTCAACTAAAGACATAGGTCTACAGAATATGTCATTTACCATCTTTGCTTCTGTCAGGTTTCTTTTTCTTTCACTACCACCAGATCTTCCACTGCCACCGTAATGGGTATTACACCAACCTGCAGAATGGCTTTTTTCCCACGAATCTCTTTTACAATTCCCACCTGACGATTCTGTTTCATTTTTACTTTGTCGCCAATTTTGATATTACCTCCAACCTCCTCAAACTTTTCATTCAGCTTTTTCTGTTGTTTTTCATGAACCATTTTTTGCTTCTGGTCAAACAACAAAGCCTGCATAGATTTCATGGCTTCTGTTTTGTCGTCAGCTTTTCGCCACTCCATAACCATGGCTTTAAGTTTCCGTTCCATATCTTTCAGATAAACCCATTTATCCTCGCCAATCTTATTCTTTTGTTTTAATATTTCGATCTCCTGCCGGTGTTGTTCTTTTTCTATGGCATCTTTCATTTCTTTTCTAAGCTGCTCATTTTGCTGCAATAATTTATCGAGTTGCTTTTTTTCTTCATCCATTTTATGAAGATCCTGTTCTGTTCTGTTCAATAATTTATCTAACCTGAAATGATCTTTCTCTACGATATTTTTTGCTCTGTCTATTAATTTTTTTTCCAATCCAATTCTTTCTGCGATGGCAAAAGTGTATGAACTTCCCGGTTTGCCTACCTGGAGTTTATACATCGGCAGTAAGTTAACTTCATCAAACTGCATGGCGCCATTTACAATTCCCTTCACTTTATTTGCCATGATTTTCAGATTCAGGTAATGTGTGGTTACAATTCCCATTGCATGTTTAAATGCCAGTTCTTCCATGATTACTTCAGCAAAAGCACCACCTAAATTCGGATCACTTCCGCTCCCCAGTTCGTCAATAAAAAATAATGTTTTCCCATTGGCATTTTCCATGAAATGCTTCATATTTTTTAACTGAGAAGAATACGTACTCAATTCAAATTCTAGGCTTTGGGTATCGCCGATGTGAATCATGAGTTGTTTGAAAATGCCCATCTCACTGTCTGCACTCACCGGCACCAGTAAACCTGCCTGCATCATTACCTGTAACAATCCTACTGTTTTTAAAGTAACCGTTTTACCGCCGGCGTTAGGGCCGCTGATCACTAAAATGCGTTGTTCATTATCCAGTTCAAGATTTACCGGCACTGTAGTTTTATTTATTTTCCGGTTATATAACAATAACAGAGGATGAACGGCATTCACAAGACGTACAACAGCCTTGTCGACTATCCTGGGCAACTGACCGTTATAATCGGCAGCGAGTTTGGCTTTTGCAAAAACAAAATCAAAATTTCCTGCAATCGAATAATACGTTTGTAATAAAGGTGAATATACACTTAATTGGGAAGTGAGTTGTTTGAGAATGCGGTTAACTTCCCGTGTTTCCTCATATTCGAGTGAAAATATGGCGTTATTAATTTCAGTGGTTTCCTCAGGTTCAATATAGCTTGTTCTCCGGCTGTCACTTTCACCATGTAAAACACCACGTATCATCCTTTTATTTTCCGCAACAACCGCCAGCACACGGCGGCCATTCATAAAACTTTCTTCGATATCTGCGAGATAACCTTGTTTATTTAATTTACTGGCAATGCGATCAAATAATTTACGTAACTCATGTCTTTTGCGATACAAATTCATTCGTATCGAGGCGAGTTCGGCACTGGCTGTATCTTTTACAATACCTGCATCGTCCAACACCACATCTATCATTTCTTTTATTCCTTTCTCATAATAACTGTCTTTAATTATTTCTGCCAATGCAGAATTCCCTTCTCTCCTTTCCGCATTAAACCATCGATAAATATTTGCAGCATTAGCCGATAATTTTAAAATAAGCAGAAATTGTTCGGACGTTAATGTTGCACCAGGAATAGCGAGCAACTTTAATTCACGGGAAACCGAAAATGTACAATCGTTGGGAAAATAATCTCCCGCATCCATAAGAATTTTATATTCATAAGTTTGATGCAGTGCTGTTTCCAGAAATTCTTTCCTTGTATGAATTTGTAAATTTTTGGCTTTCTCCCGTGAGAGATCCATTCTGCAGTGTGCAGCTAAAAGTTCTTTTACTTTGGTGAATTCTAATTGCTGAAGAGTGGATTCCGGAAACAGTTTCATGTAAACGATAAGATGCAAAGTTAAAACGGAACACCTGATATTTAATGAATACAGGAATTTTCATTAAGGTTTCTCGATTATTTGTAATTCCTCCCATTGTGTGGATCCATCTTTTTCTCTTTTAAGAATATACTTATTGGTACAGTGAATAACAATCTCTGCTGTGGTATATACCTTTGAATTTGCGGCCAGATGGCCACCTGATAACTTTCCTGTACTGTCTGCAATGGCAATGTGCAAATGACTGCCACTTTCTGAAACTGTACCGGAGAGGCTTACAATTTCAAAAAATCCTGCTCCTGTTGCAACATCCGGCTGATTAGCAAATCGAATAGCAAATTCAGTAAGGCTGCCAACACAAGACGCAATCCATCCTGCCTGTATGTGCTGTACATTCACAAATTTTTGAATTTCTTCTTTAAGTAACATTCCTGGTTTTAGTCGTAGAATGTAAACATCATTATCTGACATTGGAGTTGATTTAGATGCCGTGCAGGAAATAAGCAGGATAACAACTAATACATAAACAGTAATTTTCATTGTAAGCGTTATAAGATAATTTTATTCATATTTCGAAATTACAACATGAGCAACAATATACAGGTAGCAACTTTAGGTAACGGATGTTTCTGGTGTACAGAAGCCATATTCCAATTAATTAAAGATGTAACAGAAGTTAAGAGCGGTTATAGCGGAGGTGAAATGGCGAACCCTGATTATGAAACGGTGTGCTCGGGTGTACCAGGACATGCAGAATGCCTGAATATTAGATTTGATCCTCAGATCATTTCTTTCAAAGATTTACTTGAAATATTTTTTGCAACGCATGATCCCACAACGTTGAACAGACAAGGAAATGATAAAGGCACGCAATACAGAAGTGTGATTTTTTATCATGGTGAAGAACAAAAAGAAACTGCCATTTCGTTGATGAAAGAATTGACATATCAAAAAATATTTAGAGATCCGATTGTTACTTCTCTGGAAATATTTTCAAAATTTTATCCTGCAGAATTCTATCATAATGATTATTACCGTTTAAATGGTTCTGCCCCTTACTGTCAGGCGATCATCAGACCCAAAGTACAGAAATTTCAAACCTATTTTATAGACAAAATAAAGGATACGATATAACGCTTATAACTCACCGCATCCCGTATCCCGATTCTCGAATCCCGCATCTCGTATCTCGTATCCCGAATCCCGAATCCCGCTATGATTTTCTAACATACCGCAGTTCCAGCATATTCAAACTATTGGCGGGCATTCCCGAAATATTTTTTTGAACCAGATGCAGCACCATATCATACCATAAAGGCACAACTGGTGCATCATCAATTATGATGCGATCCATTTGATGATACAAAACATACCTGTCTGAATCATTGGTAATCGTTAAAGCCTTTTCGTATAATGAATCGAAAATTAAATTATGGTACCGGGTATAATTTGGAGGTGCAGGATTCTTACTATAAAAAACACTGAAATAATTTTCTGCATCTGGATAATCTGCAATCCAGCTACCGCGAAAAAAAGACGCTTTACTTTTTGATGTCAATTCCAATAAAACAACTTTCTGAATTACATCTACTTTTACTTCTATACCACATTGCTTTAGTTCACTGGCAATATAAGCACCGAGGTTGGCATATTGCGGTATGGTTAATAAAGTAACAGGAGTTGAGGCGCTATAACCCGCTTCCTTCAGCAATTGCCTGGCTTTAACCGGATCATATACATACCCTTTAACCATTGTATCGAACGAAGGCATCCCTTGTGGAACAAATCCATTTTCCGCCGGAAATCCAATGGAGTTACGCAGGTAAAAAACCAATTTCCTTTTATCAATTGCGTAATTAATTGCCTGTCTGATTTTTTTAGCTTTCAAAGGTGAATATTGAATAATGGGATTTGTTGTATCCATCAAAATTCCTAAATATTCAACATTCAGGTAACTGTGTTTTTGAAGTATAATCTTTTCATTCCATTCTACTTTTAAATCTCCCTTTCTGGTGAGCAATTCATCTTTAAATGATGGATCTATATCATTAATAAAATCGATCTTTCCCTGCTGAAATTGCAAATATTCACTTGATTTCGAATCCATAAAAGTGATATGAATACCGTTCAAATACGGCAACGAATTGCCGAAAGAATCTTTTTCAAAATAATTGTTATTTTTTGTAAGTACCATAGACTCTCCATCTTCCCATGCTACAAATTGAAACGGTCCGCTTCCAACCGGATGACTCCTGAATTCATTACCATAACTTTCTATAGCTTCATGAGGGATTACAGAAGCATATTGCATACTTAAAATACCGAGCATTGGTTGAAAAGGTTTTTGCATATTCAGTACAAAAACAGAATCATTCAATGCTTTGAAGGGCATTACAGCGTCAACACGTCCCGAAAATATCCATGCACCCGGACTAGCTGTTTTCGGATCAATAATTCTATTAAAACTGTATTCAACATCAAATGCAGTTAAAACTCTGCCCTTTCCATTTTTAAAACATGCATCATCATGAAATTTTACATCATTGCGTAATACAAATTGAATAGACTTCTTATCCTCTGAAAATGTCCAACTTTTGGCAAGAAGAGGCTTTATATTAAGGTTTACATCTACTTCCACCAATGTGCTGTATAACTGATGTACCACCCACATAATACTTTGATTTTTTGCAAATGCAGGATCAGTGGAAGCAATGCCGGATGATTCGTTGTAAAAAAAAATATTTCGATATTGCTCAAGATGCCCACAAGATGCCATGAAAAATAGCAATATTCCAATATATATTCTCTGTTGGGACCTATGCAACGCCATCTATTAATTTTTGAAAACCTTTTGTCATTATATAATTAAATTTATCTTCTATAAAAAACAACAATGTACAAATTATACGGATTAATTCTACTGATGATCGGAAGTCTGATCGCAAACAGTCAGTACCTTAATAAGAATGAAACATTTACCAAAGCAGATACATTGAGAGGCAGCAATGGACTTTACCGGCAAAGCTGGAATGTTTTGCAATACGATATTACTGTAGAACCAGACTTTAATTCTAAAACTATACAGGGGAAAAATATCATTTCATTTTTTGATAAAGGAACTAAAATGATGCAGATTGATCTTCAGAAACCGATGATGATTGACAGCATCAAAAATTATGATAAAAATATTTATTTCAACCGGGAGGGAAATGTGTATTGGGTGATGCTGAGAGATTCAGCAGCTATGTTTAAACTTCGTCCCGCCATCAATGAGATTACTATATTTTTTCATGGCAAACCGATTGAAGCCGTAAAGCCACCATGGGATGGAGGATGGGTTTGGAAAAAAGATAAATTCAATCGCCCGTGGATGACTGTGGCCTGTCAGGGAACAGGTGCAAGTGTTTGGTATCCCTGTAAAGATATTCAAAGTGATGAGCCAGATAGCGGTGCCATATTACGCATGATTATACCGGATTCATTGATGGCAGTTGGAAACGGCAGGTTAACAGAAACAAAAAAAATTAGCAGCAACAAAACGATGTATGTATGGAAAGTGAGCAGTCCAATCAATAACTATAACATCGTTCCATACATCGGAAAATATGTTTCTTATTCTGAACAGTTTCCCGGCATAAAAGGTAATCTTGACATGCAGTATTGGGTACTAGATTACAATCTTGCAAAAGCAAAAAATCAGTTTACAGACGCGCCTAAAATGATGAAGGCATTTGAATACTGGTTCGGTCCTTTTCCATTTTACGAAGATGGCTACAAACTCGTGGAAGCACCGCATTTAGGAATGGAACATCAATCAGCAATTGCTTATGGAAATGGATTTCAAAATGGATATTACGGAAAAGATTTGTCTGGCTCCGGCTGGGGAATGAAATGGGATTTTATAATTGTTCATGAAAGCGGACATGAATGGTTTGCCAATAATATCACCACCAATGATATTGCCGATATGTGGGTGCATGAAGGATTTACAGATTATAGCGAAACACTTTTTACTGAATATTATTTTGGTAAAAATGCTGCCGATCAATACGTACAAGGTATTAGAAAAAATATATTCAACGATATTCCTATTATTGGAAAATACGGGTTGAATAAAGAAGGCAGCGGTGATATGTATGCGAAAGCAGGCAATATGATTCACATGATACGCCAGATCATAAATGATGATGAAAAATTCAGAAATATATTAATCGGATTAAATACAAAATTCTTTCACCAGACCATTGATACAAAGGATGTAGAACAATATATTTCTGATCAGTCTAACATAGATTTTTCAAAAATATTTGACCAGTATCTACGCACGATAAAAATTCCTGAACTGGTTATTAAAACAGATCAGAAATATATAAGTTACCGGTGGATAAATTGCATAGATCATTTTAATATGCCGGTGAAAATAAAAGATAAAAAAGGAAAATTTGTGTTCATTTATCCTACCACAGAATTGAAAAAAATAAAACGTAAAGATTTTATTTCTCCTGTTGTAATTGATCCCAATTTTTATATAAGATTTAAAAATTTATAAGATCAGTCGCAGTTAAACGCAGCAGTAGTACATGTAATTCTTCCAGCTCCTGCATAACGGGATTCATAATAAGATTCCGTCATACTACTAATGATTACGCCATTACTGGAACTGGAATGTACAAAGTATCCATTGGCAAGATACATTCCTACATGGCTGATCCCGCCTCGTGTATTGAAGAAAACCAAATCGCCTTCTTTAAGTTCTTCCACGTTTATACGGATTGTCTGATAATATTGTTCCCTGGCCGTTCTGGAAAGACAAGTATTATAGGTTGCATCAGCCAGCATAGCAACAAATGAACTGCAGTCAATGCCTTTACGGGAATTTCCACCTAAACGGTAGCGCGTATTGTACCAATCTTCAATTACTGAGTATAAACGTATATTATGTAACTTTTCTACTTCCTGTTCCGTCATCTGTGCATACTTAAACTGTAATGATTTGCACATTTCTGTGGAAGACATGTTCACATCCGATGTTAGTAAAGTGATAGTTTCCGGCGTAAAAGTTGAAGAAGCGGGCAATACTTTCTCACCCAACAACTCAATATGGTTAATGAAACGAAGTGATTTTTGTGCCGCCGCCTGATATGCTGTTCCTGAAAAAATGCAAAATGCAACAGAAACAAAAAATAATTTTTTCATACGTTACATGTTGGTTTAGACGTATGTAGGACTTTATTTTATGTTATTAGCCTTAACTCCAACTTTTCTATAATTCTGCTATTGTACTTCTAATCTTCTAAGTTTCTTGTCTTACAAACTGTGTAACTAATTGTTGAATCCGGTCGCAAAGATAGGCTTTATCCATTTTTAATGCAAGAGACTGGGAAATTTTGACATATAATGTGGAAAATACCGCTCAAAGTTGAGGAACGATAATCCGATATTTGTAAATTAATGTAGGTATCACTTGCCTTTATTATTAATCGTCAACTTTTTATTAAGAACGTTTTACACAGAATTTACTGAAAATGAAGTTTTCTCATCTGCATGTTCACACGCAATATTCACTTTTAGATGGCGCTGCGTCTATCAAAAACTTATATAAAAAAGCCATTGCTGATGGAATGCCGGCTCTTGCAATCAGTGATCACGGAAATATGTTTGGTGCATTTGAATTTGTAAAAGAGGCGTATAATCATAAAAATGCAGATGGTTCTCTGAAAGTTAAACCAATAGTAGGATGTGAATTTTATATCACGCAGGACAGAACCCGCAAAACATTCAGCAAAGAAGAAAGAGATCCACGTCATCATCAGATTTTGCTGGCCAAAAATGCGCAGGGATACCAGAATTTAATAAAACTTACTTCTCTTGGATATATTGAAGGAATGTACTCCAAATATCCGCGGATAGATAAAACCCTTATCCATAAATACCATGAAGGCCTGATTGCCACAACCTGTTGCCTGGGAGCACTTGTACCGCAAACTATTCTAAAGAAAGGGGAAGAAGAAGGTGAAAATGAATTCAAATGGTGGCTGAATATTTTCCAGGATGATTACTATGTAGAACTCCAACGTCATGGTATGCCGGAACAGGATAAAGTGAATGCCATTTTGTTGAAATATGCAAAAAAATATAATGTAAAAGTTATTGCCAGTAATGATAGTCATTATGTGGATCAGAAGGATTTTACCGCACATGATATTTTGCTTTGTATTAATACAGGTGAATTGCAAAAAACTCCTCCGGCAAGAGATTTTACGGATGATGATGTTAAAAAAGGGAATACACGCTTTGCCTTTCCCAACGATCAGTTTTTTCTGAAGACTACAGAAGAGATGTCGAAAGTTTTTCAGGATATTCCCGAAGCAATTGATAATACGAATGAAATAGTTGGAAAGATCGATTTGCTCGATTTAAAAAGGGATATACTTTTACCGCATTTTGTGGTTCCTGCTAATTTCAAATCGCAGGATGAATATTTAGCAAGCCTTACTTGGGCTGGTGCCAAAAACCGTTATCAGATACTAACGCCAGAGGCAGAAGAACGCATACAATTTGAACTGGATGTAATTGAAAAGATGGGTTTTGCCGGTTACTTTTTGATCGTGAGTGATTTTATCAACAAAGGAAAAGAGATTGGTGTGTTTGTTGGGCCGGGCCGTGGATCTGCCGCAGGAAGTGTTGTGGCTTATTGCATAGGAATTACCAATATCGATCCCATAAAATACAATTTACTGTTTGAGCGATTTTTAAATCCTGATCGTAAATCAATGCCCGATATTGATACCGACTTTGATGATGTAGGACGCCAGAAGGTGATTGATTATGTTGTGGAAAAATACGGACGTAACCAGGTGGCACAGATTATTACTTATGGTACCATGGCTGCCAAGATGAGTATAAAGGACGTAGCGCGTGTTATGGATTTACCACTTGCAGATTCCAATATCATGGCAAAGCTCGTTCCTGATCGTCCGGGTATTGAATTAAACCGTGTGTTAACAGCTCCGATGGATGGTGATAAAAGTCTCAAGGAGAAGGAAGCATTAAACAGTGATGACCTTGAAGACGTAAAGAAACTTCGTGAAATATATAAAGGCAATGATCTTCGGGCACAGGTTTTGAAAGAAGCATTAATTCTGGAAGGATCTGTTCGTAATACAGGAATTCATGCAGCAGGAATTATTATCGCGCCTAAAGATTTAACGGAAATTATTCCGGTTTGTGTTTCCAAAGAATCAGAATTACTTATTACACAATATGAAGGCAAAATTATTGAAGATGCCGGTGTAATAAAGATGGATTTTCTGGGATTGAAAACGCTTACCATCATGCGTGATGCTCTGCGTTTGATAAAAGAACATCACAACATTGAAATAGATATTGATACTATTCCTCTTGATGATGCAAAAACACTGGGATTATATCAACGTGGTGAAACCAATGCTACTTTTCAGTTCGAATCTGCGGGTATGCAAAAATACTTGAAGGATTTACGTCCTGATAAGTTTGAAGATCTTATTGCTATGAATGCGCTTTTCCGTCCGGGACCATTGGCATATATCCCAAAGTTCATTGATCGTAAACACGGAAGAGAAAAGATTGCTTACGATATTCCGGAGATGGAAGAATACCTTCAGGATACATACGGTATTACGGTATATCAGGAGCAGGTGATGTTGTTGTCGCAGAAGTTAGCTGGCTTTACCAAAGGCGATGCTGATGTACTGAGAAAAGCAATGGGTAAGAAAGACAAGGCGACGCTGGATAAAATGAAAAGCAAGTTCATGGATGGCATTAAGAAAAATGGCATGAATGAAAAAGTTGCTGAAAAAGTCTGGACCGATTGGGAAGCTTTTGCACAATATGCATTTAACAAATCGCATTCTACCTGTTATGCATTTGTGGCATTTCAAACAACGTATTTAAAAGCACATTATCCGGCAGAGTATATGTCGTCGGTATTAACACACAACTTGAGCAACATCGACAAGATTACTTTCTTTATGGAAGAATGTCGTCGTATGGGTGTTGCGGTATTAGGTCCTGATATAAATGAAAGTGCATATAATTTTGGAGTGAATGCAAAAGGAGAAATTCGTTTTGGTTTAGGTGGAGTGAAAGGAGTAGGAGAGGCAGCCGTACAAAATATTATTGAAGAGCGCACTGCAAATGGTCCGTTTAATTCCATCTTTAATTTAACAAGTCGTATAAATAATAAAGCAGCCAACAAACGTTGCCTGGAAAGTCTTGCACAAGCCGGGGCATTTGATTGTTTCGAAGGAATACATCGTGCACAATATTTTGCTGCTGATACCCGTGAAGCAGCAACCGGTGTTGAGCGCGCTATTCGCTTTGGCAATGCAATGGGCTCACAATCGCAATTAGCGCAACACTCTTTGTTTGGTGATATGACGCAGGATGAAATTACAATACCATCATTACCTGTATGCGAGCCCTGGAGTAAACTGGAAGCATTAGGTAAAGAGAAAGAAGTAATAGGATTTTATATATCAGGTCATCCTTTAGATGATTTCCGCTTTGAATTGGATCATTTTTGCAATGCAACGGCAGAGCGTCTTAGCCATGACCTTTTAAAGTACCGTAATAAAGAGGTGTCCTTTGCCGGTATTATCACCGAAGCCAACCACAGAATGAGTAAAACAGGGAAGCCATTTGGTAATTTTACGGTGGAAGACCTTACCGGGAACTTCCAGATTACCCTTTTTGGGGAGGATTATGGCAAATTCAAGCAGTTTCTAAACACCGAAAGCATCGTTTTTGTGAAGGGAAAGGTAGGAAACAGGTATAATAATCCTGACGATTGGGAGTTCAAACCGACGGCCATCCAGTTTCTTTCAGATGTGGGGGAAAAGCTCACCAAACAGATTACATTGAAACTCAGCATCTGGAACGTAAACAATGACGTTATAGCATCACTGAGCGACCTTCTGTCAGCCAACAAAGGAGGCATCCCAATTA
>JANOAO010000052.1:0-3642 GCA_031411115.1 Bacteroidota bacterium | reverse complement strand
TGCTTCCTGAAATGCATGAGGTTTTTGATAATGAAAAAGAAAAATTTAATACGGATAAGGAAGAAGAGGCGATTGATAAAATTTATCCGCAATGTGTAAATATTTCTATCGACTATGGCATTATGGAGAAAGCAGACAATGTATATGTGATACCTTCTTCATTTGGATGGAGTGACCTCGGTACCTGGAAAAGCACCTATGAAATAATTGAAAAAGATTATTTGGGAAATGCAGTAGGTGGCGATAATGTTATGGTGTTTGATGCCAGCAATAATATGATTCATGCAGATAATAAAAAACTGATTGTAATACAGGGACTGGAAGACTTTGTAGTGGTGGATACAAAAGATGTATTGCTGATCTGCAAAAAAGAAAATGAACAGGATATCAAACAATTTGTAGCAGAAATAAAACGTAACAAAGGCGATAAATTTATTTAGTCAATCATCCGCAGATGCAAAAATACATATGGCTTATATGTTCATTTTTATTGGCATCTCCCTTATTTATTTCAAAAAATATAATTACCGAAGAACCGTATGACGGAAAAGAAAAATTTGATACTTCATTAAGCCGTTTGCGTTCAGTTGATCAGATTCAAAAATATATCGACAGTATCGCGTTAACGAAACATATTACAATAGGTTCTGCCCTTTATGCAATGACTGCAGAAGAGGTGATCGCTCAAAGATTTTATCATGGGTATTCGCATTTCAATCTCGGCGAAAACTGGATAGCAGCTGTATGTGAAAAGATAACAGGTATCGGATTGTCTGCGAAAGTACATGCGAGCCATATTCTCAAAAATAATAATGCTGCCTGTTCTCAGCAATCCATCGTGCTGATGGAAATTTTACGCAATAAAAAAATTAACTATCGCAGGATCGGGCTTCCGCATCATTATGTACTGGAAGCAAAAATAAAAGATGACTGGCTGTATCTTGATCCGGATATGGAACCGGTTGCATCTGATTCCATGAGAAGAAGATCATCATGGAAAGGAGATGTTACGAAGCTTCGTGAATTTTATCCGGGTAAAAATTCTTTAACGGAATTACGTTTCAATAAACAGGATACCATTGATGTGGGACCGTTGAATGAAATACCGGCAACACGCGTAAAGGTTTTTCAATTATTCACTTCATTTTTATCTTATACATTATGGATTATTCCCTTGATAATTTTTGTGTATAAACGATATCCAAAACAATAAATATTCTTTAAATAAAAATCATTGACACCCTTTATACAAAGTAAATTACCGAATGCCGGAACCACCATCTTCACCACTATGAGTGCATTGGCCGTGCAATACCAGGCTGTGAATCTGGGCCAGGGATTTCCCGATTTCCCTATGAATGAAAATCTGATTGAATTGGTGAGCGATGCCATGCGAAAAGGATATAATCAATACGTTCACATGAATGGATTACCATTACTACGGGAACGTATTGCAGAAAAGATCCATTTTCTGTATGGTGCAACTGTTCATCCTGATACTGATATCACAGTTACACCTGGCGCTACGTATGCTATCTATTCTGCGTTAACGTCTTTTGTACAACCTGGAGATGAGGTAATCTATTTTGAACCGGCCTACGACAGTTATGTTCCCGGAATATTATTGAATGGCGGAATTCCAGTCGGTATCAAACTGGTGCATCCTGATTATGTAATTGACTGGAATGAAGTAAAGAAAGCGGTAAATAATAAAACCAGAGCGATCATCATCAATACACCACATAATCCTACAGGAAAAATAATTAATGATAATGATATTGCTGAATTACGAAATTTGGTAAGAGACACCAACATCATTATCATCAGCGATGAAGTGTATGAACATATCATTTTTGATGACGAAAAACACTTGTCGTTATTGCGTTATCCGGATCTGGCGGAAAGAAGCTTCATTTGTTTTTCATTCGGTAAAGTATATCATTGTACGGGATGGAAAATGGGCTATGTTATTGCACCTGCGGAAATGATGAAAGAATTCAGAAAAGTGCATCAGTTCAATTGTTTCACGAGCAATGGCGCGGTTCAATATGGATTGGCAGAATTTATGTTGCAGCGGGAACAATATACAGAACTGGGAAAACAACTGCAGCAGAAGCGTGATTACTTTGCAAACGCAATGTCTGCAACAAAATTTCGTGCGCTCCCATCTTCCGGAAGTTATTTTCAACTGTATGATTACAGCGCATTGAGTAACGAATTGGAAAATGATTTTGCGGTGCGGTTAACAAAAGAATATGGCGTAACCACTATACCTGTTTCTGCCTTTTATACGGACGCAACTGATCATCAATTACTGCGTTTTTGTTTTGTAAAAAAACAGGAAACGTTAGATCGTGCAGTGGAAAGACTTGTAAAATTGTGATTAAACGCCGAATTGCTGCAAGTGATGATCTAAATGTTTGTACATACTCTTTCCCCATTGTTCAGGTGTTAATTCGCCAAACAAGGGATGTGTGGTATGCGGAATAGACATTGGTCCTAAGGAATAAAATCTGGTGATATGGTCGATCAGGTTTTGTTTTTCTGCCTGAAAATTTCTTTCATCTTTTATCACAAAATCAGGAGAGGTGGGAAGGTTTTTTCTCCAGGGCGTTTCATTATATAATTTTGTTTTTAACAACGGACCCAAAATATATCCAATAAACAATCTGGGTAATTTTTTTTCAGACAGCGGAACTCTGAATGCTTTTACAGAATGGGCAAGCATTTGTGCAACTGTCATTTTCCCCCATAAAGCTTTGTGCTCAGGTGTTAGTGATTGAAGTCTATCAATTACTTCCGTATAAGTCTTTGTTTCAAAAAGGTTATTCATAAAAAAATTATGGTGAAGAAATTTGTTCAAGAAATCGTTTAGCGGTTTCCAGGTCTTCCGGCACATCGATCTTTACACCTGATTCATGCGTGATGACCATTTTTAAAGCAATACCATTTTCAAGATATCGCAGACATTCTATTTTTTCCGCATTTTCGAGAGGAGTAATTTCCCAATTGGTAAATTGAATCAGTGCTGCTTTTCTAAAGGCATATACGCCGATATGTTCATAAAATAAATTATCAGTTTTTTGATCTCTGTAAAACGGAATAACACTTCTGCTGAATAATAAAGAATTCATTTTTTTATCCACCACTACTTTTACAACGTTAGGGTTTGCTGCAATTGACATGTCGGTAAAAGGTTTCATCAGGCTGGCTACCTGAACAGCTGCACCTTCCGTTCCTTCAAAAACTTCCAGCAGTGCTTTTAAAGCAGGCCTGGAAATAAAAGGTTCATCACCTTGTACATTTAATATGATGTCTGCTTCCATGTCTGCCACCGCTTCTGCGATCCGGTCGCTTCCGCTTTCGTGTTCCCGTAGGCTCATTAAAACCTGTCCGCCATTGCTTTTTATCTCATCGAAAATCAACTGGTGATCAGTAACTACAAACACCTCATCAAATAACCCGGTGGCAACGGTATTATCGTAGGTATGGTGAATCACAGTTTTATTTCCAAGCATTTGCATAAGCTTAAATGGAAATCGGGTAGAGGCGTATCTGGCCGGTATAACTGCAAATTTTTTCATTCGTTAGGTAATTCGGGTTCAGGTAATTGCTCCGTTTCATATCCGCATTGCCTGCAAT
>JANOAO010000051.1:0-6587 GCA_031411115.1 Bacteroidota bacterium | reverse complement strand
GCAGCTTTCCCATTCTTTCTGCTGCTGTGATATTTACGGGGTCTTGCTCTTTGTACACTCTTTTCTGGTATCCTGCTAGCGGAGCGAAGACCTGTATATATTTTGAAAATTCCTTCAAACTGAATTTCGTTGTATTTCCTTCATCATCATATACCACGAAGTTTTCGAAATCACTTACCATTATTAACTTCGGTAATTCATATTCTTTCAAACCATGGCAATAATCTTTTGCCTGTTGATAAGCCTTCTCCAGGTCTTTACCCGTACTTTTCATTTCAACCAGTAACATACCTTTCCAAAGAAGATCAATATAACCATCCCCATCATTGAGCTTTTTAACCCGCTCTTCAAAGGTTGCCAGCCGTTTTCGGCTGATACCAAAAACATTAAAAAAGTCGATCAGGAAGGGTTTTGCCTCTGCTTCTTCTCTTTGTTCTCCTTCCCATTCTTTTGAAAAGACAATTGCTCGGGATTTGATTTCGTTCCAGCTTAAGGGCATACAATTAATTTCGGTTTGCTAATGTAAGGCTTATCGTCTTACTTAAAAAAAGCGGATCAATCTATTAGCAGAAAGCATGGCGGGATAAAATCATGTATGAATGAACAAAAGGAATTGATTGCCTTTTTGTGTGAAAGGCTTACGTAATGGAGATTGAGAAATGAAAAATTATGAATGAATGTTTATGTTTTAACTGATCCCTTTAACATTTACATGTATTTCTTCCGCTTTAGGAGAATATCTTGTTGAAATCCGGACACAGTCCGGCAGATTAATTCCGGCATCAAGTCATCCTTCGGAAGACTTGCGCCAGTTACGGCATTTCCGCAAATTACATGACGCATTTGTACACATTTGTACCTTTTATTCCGTGTGTAAAAAAAGAATAGAGGCATGCCGGTGAAACTGTGACAAAAATTTATTGGGTTAATTTTTCTGACACAACGTTGTGACCATTTTTTTTCTGTAATTATTTTTGGTCACAACCCTGTGACCATTTTTTGGGTAGCGCTGGATATTGTCACAAAAATAAAAGTTTTGTGAAATGCACAGTAGTCTTAAAGTGACCTGTTAAAACTCCCTGGTAAATTCTCCTTCATCAACCCAAAACGTCGGGATCGGAAACAAAAATATTGCTTTAAATTTAATTTCGTTCCAGCTTAAGGGAAAACATTAGTTTTCGGTACGCTGATTCAGGTTTAAGCATACATCATAAAATACATATATTTAATATATATGATGTGCCGTTCTTTCAGTTTAGCGTTTTATAAGTTCATATATCAATCACTTCATATTTTACTATTTTAGGGTAACATCCGGAACATCACCTTATATACTTTTTTAATAAAGTATTCCATAAAAATAAATTGTTTGTGCCGAAAGGTTTTTTAGTAAGTTTTCGTCTAATTTTAAAAACATCATTCATTATGCGTAATTACATCCTAATCATTTGTTTTTCCGGAATACTTTTTTCCTGCAAAAAAAGCAGTAATAACACAACCACTACGCCGCCTGCTACCAATACGGATATTTCAGCCGTGGTGAGAGCTAAGATGGCTACAGGTTATGTAACCGTTGCAAATAGTGGATCCAACCTGGTGCTTTCTAGTGATGGACGCCCTAACCATAAGACACCTTATTGGGGCGTAGGAAATGCATTATATGAACCATTTCCTTCCGGACATAGTACTAACCCAGGAGGCGCAATAGTAGCCCAAACATATATTATGACCATTCCGTCGGTACCAACCGGTGCCGGCACACACGAGGCTACCAGCCTGGGACCAATAGGTATGGCTTTAAATGGTGTTGCTATTTTCAACAATGTGGAGATGGGCGGACTTCCGATTGATGCAGGAATTATTTCATCATTTGATGGTGCCGGTGCTCATCCTGCGCAGGCTGGAAATTATCATTATCATGTAACAGGAACTTATACCACTACTGACGATGCAAATCTTGTGGGCTTTTTGAGAGATGGGTTTCCATTGTACGGTCGCAGAGATATGAACGGCAATTATCCGAACGATCTTGATGCATACAATGGACATAGTTCGGCAACTACAGAGTTTCCAAACGGTATTTACCATTATCATGTAGAAAATGTGAACTATCTGAATTCAGGATACTATATATTTAAATCAGGCAGTTATTATGGTACAAAAGGAACATTTGTTTTTTAATATGTATTTACCTTTTTCTACTTCTTTATTGCGTCTATGCAAAGGACTTATTTGTTTGGTAACAACACTAACTTGCTTGTTCAGTTGTGTTTCAAAGCAACAACATCCTACTAATTTTGTGAATCTTTACGCTGATACGTCGGGAATTCCAAAAGATACCATTTCCGCAGAAAGGGTTCAACTGCAACCAAGCGGATTATACTATTTAAATGGTCATCCATTTTCCGGATATGTACAATGGCGGTCTGCGACTGGGCAACTGCAAAAATTGGTTTCATTGTACAAAGGGGAAAAGCATGGAAAGTATCGCACTTTTTATGATAATGGTATTCCATATGAAATAAGACATTTTAAAAACAATAAAAGCAGCGGCAGGCATTATGGGTATTGGCCCAATGGCAATATGCAATTTGATTATACTTATGCAGATGATAAACAGGAAGGCGAGTTTATGCGCTGGTATTCCGATGGTAAGCGATACATGTTCTTACATTATATTAACGATAAAGAACAGGGGTTGCAACAGGCATGGCGTAGAAATGGAAAACTATTTATTAATTATGAAGCACGTGACGGCCACAAATATGGTTTACAGGAAACTGACTTGTGCTATGAGTTGAAGAATGGCAAATTGAAGAGTTAACATGAAAGTTATTACATTCTGTATATGCATTATTTTGCTGGGATGCTCCCCTGCTAAAAAGCGTATACTTCCTTTTTATAACACTGCAGAATTTACACCCCAATTTATTACCAAAGCGCCCGATGATTACCATAAAATTCCGCCCTTTCAATTAACTACGCAAACAGGTCAGGCGTTTACAGAAAAGGGTATGAATAATAAGATCTCTGTTGTAAATTTCTTTTTTACTACCTGCCCCGGAATTTGTCCACGCATGGCGGTAAACATGAAGTTATTACAGGATACCTTTAAGAACAACCCGTACATTCAATTACTTTCTCATTCTGCTATGCCCGAAAAAGATAGTGTACCGGTGCTTGCCCGATATGCAATAGAGCACCACGTTAATAACAATACATGGCGATTGTTAACCGGCAAAAAATCTGACCTCTATACGCTCGGAAGAAAATATTATTTCATTGAAGAAAATCTTGGCAAAAATCTGGACTCCACCGATTTTTTACACACCGAAAATTTTGTACTGGTAGATAAAGATCGACACCTGCGTGGCATTTATAATGGCTTAAAGCTGGCTTCCATACAAGCGTTAATTGCAGATATCAGGACGTTGGAAGATGAGTGATAGAAATCATTCCATGTTTAAAAACAGAATAGAAGGCAAACCGGTGATACATTGACAAAATTTTAGGGATTATTTTTCTGGACACAACCCTGTGACCATTTTTTTTAAACTTTTTTTCCGGACACAACCCTGTGACCATTTCTTTTTGACAATTTATTTCTGACACAACCTTGTGCCCATTTTTGAAAGTTGTAAATTTTTGTCACAACAAACAAAACTTCTTAGAAAAACAGATGGAATATTGATATAGTCGGTTTTATTGCACACTTGATTCCAATCTTAATATAAAACAAAAAAAGCAAAACATCAAAAAAAAACCAAATGGAAAATGAGAAATGAAAAATTAAGAATGAATGATTATGTTTTAAATTATCCCTATTAACCTTTACATGCACTTCCCTCTTATGAGAATATCTTATTATAATCCGGATACAGTACGGCAGATTAACTCAGGCATCAAGTGAGCCTTTGGAAGACTTGCGCCAAATACTGGAAATGGAAAATGAGAAATGAAAAATTAAGAATGAAGAATTATGTTTTAAAATATCCCTATTAACCTTTACATGCACTTCCCTCTTATGAGAATATCTTATTATAATCCGGACACAGTCCGGCAGATTAACTCAGGCATCAAGTGAGCCTTCGGAATACTTGCGCCAGATACACCAAATTAAATAATTATCGTAATATTGCGATTAATAAATTATTTATGAAGACATTGACCTATTTAGGCAGACATAAACGTTTCGGCATTATATTAATTGGCATAATTGCTTTGAATGTTATGTATGGCCTGGATCTTCGATTTACCATCATTAACCTTTTATGGATTTTTATCAGTCTAGTAAAAATTGACAAGCCATGAAAAATATTCTGGTTCTATGTACAGGCAACAGTTGCAGAAGTCAGATCGCCGAAGGATATTTAAGGCATTTTGCACAAGACAAAGCTGAAATTTACAGCGCAGGTATAGAAACGCATGGCGTTAATCCAGAAGCGATTGAAACCATGAAAGCAGATGGAATAGATATTTCTGCTCATACTTCCAACAACATCAATGAATATAAGCATCTGCCATTTGACTTTGTAATAACGGTATGCGATCATGCTAAAGAAAGTTGTCCTTTTTTTCCGTCAAATGCCGTTAACCTCCATCAAAATTTTACGGATCCTGCAAAAGCAAACGGAAACGATTCTGAAATAAGGAAACAGTTTGAAAACGTACGAAATGAGATCAAAGAATTCTGCAAGGGATTTTGCGAAAAACATTTGTGATCATCCCTATTTTGATCATACGAAAATGTAACGGGATTTAAAAAATCAGTTTAAAATTTCTTTCTATTTTATATAATTAGGTGCAGCGCACAGCATCCAGTAATTAATGATCGAATTAATGGTCTCCTGTAATTTTCTATACGTATTCGGTTTTAAAAAGAAGCCCTGCACATTCAACCCGTAGGCATTACGAACGGTATCTTTATTCATGCAGGTGGAAAGAAATATGTAGGGTACACATCGTAATTGTAATTCTGCATCTGTTCTTATTTTTTCTCTAAGTGCAAATCCATTCAGTATAGGTAAGTTAATATCAGAAATGATCATAAACGGTGTGCAATTTTTCCCTTCTTTATTCAAATAATCCAATGCAACCTGCCCATCATCAAAAAATAAAATTTCATTGGTATAAGGAAGTCCTTTAAAAACTTCTATCATCATATCCTGATCATCGTGATCATCTTCTATTATTATAATGGGGCCATCATGTTTCATGTTACGAAGTTTTAGGGATAAAACTATTCGCAGGTGTATAAACATAACCTATTTTATACTACCTAAATATGATATAAATCATATTTTTTATTGGGACCTGTGAGGTTGGAACCTGTGAGGTTGGGACCTGTGAGGTTGGGCCTTGCTTTATTTAATACGGTAGGAAACACCCAACGTAAAAATTGAAAACCTCCTTTCGGATCTGGTTCCATCGAAATCTGTAAAACGGGAATTAGGGTTAAGACTTTGCTGGTATATAAATTTTATGGCTGCATTTTTAAAATGGTAACCTATACCTGTAATAAACCGCCAGTTTGTTTGCATAAAATCATATCTCTGCGCATACACCGGGTAAGGTATAGACGTTCCAGCCGTTGAAATGGCGCCGGGAGAAATTTCCTGGATCAAATCTGATTGAAAATCAAAAATCTTTTTTTCTGTTTTGATATCAACATTTTGTAAAACAGATAACTGAACTCCGGCACTGACTATAAAATGGGAGTTTAAGGAGTAATGAAAGGCAATTGGAAAATCTATATAAACAACTTTTTTAATTTTTTTTTGGTCAAGCGTAAAGTAAACCTGATTAGCAGTATCATTCAACAATGTAAATTCCCTGGATATAAAATTATTTATGTTCACCTGCGAATTAAAACCAACACCAAAGGAGACAAATGATTTTTGCTGTACCGGAAATGTTAGAGCAGCTATAGGATAAATTGACATAATAGAACCCCCATTATTATGATAGGCACCCAGTTCTACACCCACCACCCTTTTCTTTTTTTTAATTTTATCGTTATTGGCTGTACCTATATTTTTTACAGTTGTGTCTTTAACAGCAAGGTCATTGGTATCGGATACCTGTTTTGTATCGGCTGTTGTTATTTTAAAGTGCCCACCATAAGCTGTATCATGGTCAACAGAAATATTTACACCATTTTCTTTTTGCTTTGAAATAGGATACTCAACTGCAACGCTGTTGTGTATTGCAGGAGATGGATTACTGGCTAAGTAGGTTGCGTTTCTGTTTTTACCAGATGTTACAGACGTATATTTTTTTTGATGGGCCTTAGTGTTTTTTAATATAGGTTTCAAGGAACTAATTTTAAGTAACTGATGCTGTTGTTCTGCTTCTTCATATGCCACAGTTGGAAGGTGTGCATCATTATTTTTAGTTGTGGAGTGGGATGTATTTATCGTGTCTATTTTGATTTCATATTTTTTTAAATGGCTTATATTTTTTGTAAGGTACATATCCCCTGTCACCAATACACACAGCAACAACAGCAGTATGGCGGCTACTCTATAAAAATAAAAAATCAAGCGTTTTGATCTTTTATCTTTCACCGGCATTTTCTCGTCCAGTAT
>JANOAO010000050.1:0-7953 GCA_031411115.1 Bacteroidota bacterium | reverse complement strand
AAAAATAACGGCAACAGCAGCACACTTCGTTTTTCCGAATTCAAATATTCAGCACCATTTTTTAAAGCAACAGAAAATTGCGGTCGATAAAATGAAAGTATTGGGTAACGGTTCCAGCAATGGGATCGACCTGAATCATTTCTCTAAAAGCGATGCTGTTATTAAGGAATCTCAACGTCTTCGAATTGACGAAAATATAGCAGATAATGCCGTGATATGGATATTTGCAGGGAGACTGGTTAAAGATAAAGGGTTGGGAGAATTACTGGATTCTTTTGATAAGATCCATCAGCAATATCCGCAAGACCAGTTATGGTTACTAGGCGAAGAAGAACCATTATTGGATCCGCTTACAACTGAACAGCAAAATATCATAAAATCACATCCGCAAATTCGTTCTTTTGGTTTCGTAAAAGATTTGCGCAGTCATTTAGCGGCCGCAGATGTATTGGTTTTTCCAAGTTATCGCGAAGGTTTTCCAAACGTGCCGATGCAGGCCGGCGCATTAGGATGTTGTCTTATATTGAGTGATATTAACGGGTGCAATGAAATCGTGGAACATGGAAAAAATGGTTTGCTGATTCCTGTAAAAAATGCAACTGCGTTATCAGCCGCTATGCTCCGGATCAGAAAAAATGATACAGAAAGAAATCATTTCGCAAGTGCTATTTACAACAGGATACAAGATTTTTCACAGCCAAAACTTTGGAATATAATTCTGGATGAATATACAATGTGGCTGACGAAAAAGAAAAGGCCATTGCCACTCTAATGAATTCAGTCTACAATAAATATATGAAACGATGTATTGATTTCATGGCTGCATTAACAGTCCTTTCCTTGTTTTTACCGGTGATGATAATAGTGGCTGTGTTATTATGGATCACACGGCACCGCCCTGTATATTTTGCACAAAAAAGATTGGGGTGGAAGGAGAAAATATTTACCGTGTATAAATTCAAAAGCATGAATGATGCAAGAGATGAACACGGCCAATTATTACCGGATGCTGAACGTCTTACAGCCTTCGGAAAGTTTATTCGCAAAACTTCCATTGACGAATTGCCGCAGTTGATAAATGTTTTGAAGGGAGATATGAGTCTGATCGGCCCTCGCCCTTTACTGGTGCATTATCTTCCGCTTTATTCTTCAGAACAAAGAAAGCGCCATCTCATTCGTCCGGGTATAACCGGCTGGGCACAGGTGAATGGTCGTAACATCATAAGCTGGCAAAAGAAATTTGAACTGGATATTTGGTATGTACAACATATGAATTTTACAACAGATTGTAAAATCGTGTGGATGACTTTAGTTAATATTTTGAAAGCCAGCGGCATCAGTCAGGAAGGTCAGGCTACCGTTGAAGCATTTACCGGAAATAAAAAAGAATCATGAAAAAAATTGCAATTTTCGGCGCAGGAGGTTTTGGAAGGGAAGTAAAATGGCTGATCGATGAGATCAACCTTATAAAGCCAACGTGGGAATTTATTGGTTTTTTTGATGATGATTTTTCTCATGCACTTTATATAAAACAGGCGCATCAGCTCGGCAGTTCAGACGATCTTGCTAACTGGAAAGAAGATCTTTCAATAGTATTCGCAATTGGCAATCCTATTATTAAAAAGAAAATTTCTGATAAAATATTAAATCCTGCACTTCAATTTCCCGTATTAGTACATCCAAATGTCAGAATTGGAAATGATGTACAAATCGGCGATGGCGGTATTATTTGTGCTGGTTGTATCCTTACTGTAAATATTAAAATTGGTCAGCATGTGATCCTCAATCTGGGATGTACAGTAGGTCACGATACAGTAATAGGAAATTTTTGTTCATTCATGCCATCTGTAAATATTTCCGGAGAAGTACATATAGGTGAGGCCGTTTACACAGGAACTGGCGCAAAAATTATTAATCAACTCTCTATAGGCAACGAAACCATTATTGGTGCCGGTGCCGTTGTATCCAAAACGCTCCCCTCCAAATGCACGGCGGTAGGCATACCGGCAAAACCCGTGAAATTTCACTGAGTAGAGGAATTGAAGCCATTTTTTATTCTTAATCAAAATTTAATTGATCATCTGTTAAGGAGGTTTAACAAAAAGTTGTACCTTTAAAAGTTCTGACCCTTTAGAATCTGTAAAATCCGTACCGAAATAAAAATCAAGTGGAAAGAATCTGGTTGTCTTCTCCTCATATAGGGGAGAAAGAAAAATTGTATGTAGACGAAGCTTTCAACAGCAATTGGATAGCGCCATTGGGTCCAAATGTTGATGCGTTTGAAAATCAACTCTCAACCTATTTACAGGTTGAATCCGTCCTCTCCTTAAACTCAGGTACCGCAGCATTACACCTAGCCCTTGAAATTGTTGGCGTTCGTGAGAATGATATAGTTCTTTGTCAAAGTTTCACTTTCGGAGCTTCTGCATTTCCAATTACGTACTTAAAGGCCATTCCGGTTTTTATAGACAGTGAGCCTGTTTCCTGGAATATGGATCCTCAACTCTTAGAAAAAGCGGTGGTAGATTTTATTGCAAAAGGAAAAAAGCCTAAGGCAATAATTGTGGTTCATTTATATGGAACGCCGGCAGCTATGAATGAAATTCTGGCTATTGCACAGAAATACGACATTGCTTTAATTGAAGATGCCGCAGAAGCATTGGGGAGTAAATATCACAACCAAAACTGTGGTAGTCTGGGAAAAATTGGGGTACTGAGTTTCAACGGAAATAAGATCATCACTACCAGCGGTGGCGGTGCTTTTGCCAGTAATAATGTGGAAATGGTAATGCGGGCACGGCATTTGTCTGCTCAGTCAAAAGAAAATGCACCGTATTATTTGCATAAAGACATTGGTTATAATTATCGAATGAGTAATATATGTGCCGGAATAGGACGTGGACAAATGGAAGTACTGGATGAAAGAGTAGCCAAACGCAGGAGTAATTTTGAAAAATATAAACAAGCGCTTTCTTCCATAAATGGGATTATTTTTCCTGTTGAACCAGAAAATACGTTCTGTAACAGATGGCTAACTACCATTTTGTTCAATCAAAATATCTGGCCATTAGGAACTAACGATAAGGTAAGAGAAACATTAAATACAGTTAATATTGAAACAAGACCTTTGTGGAAACCATTGCATCAGCAGCCGGTTTTCAGTGAATCCATTATGTATAGCAATGGAGTTTCAGACAATTTGTTTGATACAGGTCTTTGCTTACCGAGTGGATCTAACCTAACCGATGAATCATTTGAAAAAGTGGTAACACATATTAAAAAAACACTAAATGAAATTCAATAAGAAGAACTTTCTCCGGCCTTCTGAATTGGTTCTCATTGGAGATCAGATACTGATTCTATTTGGATTGCTTACGGCCGTTTTCGTAAACTACCGTTTATTTTCCATTGCAGAAATACCGCTACATACAATTATGTACCGGATACTCATCCACCTGGGAATTTCCATTGCTGCATGGTCCGGATTCAAGATCTATAAAAAAGTGATCAGGTTTTTTAACAGCCACGATCACCTGAATCTGATCGGAATAATTTTACTTATTCATGGAGTGAGTATAATTGCAGGATACCTGTTGCCGGCTAAATTCAGATTGAGTAATGAAATATTTTTTATCAGTTTCTTTGTTACGTCTATTTACATCATCGGCAGCCGGCTAATTATTAGTTACCTGTACTTTCATTATCGCAAAGGAAATAATGTTGGATCGCAAAAACGTTTGCTCATTTATGGTGCTGGCGAATTAGGGGTTTTCCTTAAAAAATCTATATACAATACTCCGGATCATGATTATAAGATCATTGGTTTTTTAGATGATGATAAAAATAAAATAGGCCGTTTCATTGAAGGCATCAGAGTATTAGATGCAGGTAAAGATCTTCGTGAATTTATTACCAAGCATGAGATCACCGATGTAATTATCGCCAACAGGGCATTAACGCCCAAAGGCAAAGCAGTGTTTTTAGAAAATACACTGGAGCTAAATGTAAGAGTAAGAGAAATTTCGAGTTATAAATCTTTACTGTCTTCTTTCAATATGGAGAAACTCGCTTCACTGGATATTAATGATCTGATGAACCGGGAAGCGATCTGTTTATATGACGAACATGTTGCTACTAATTTGAAACAAAAAACCTGCCTGGTTACCGGTGCCGCCGGATCAATCGGGAGTGAAATTGTAAGAAAATTAAGTAAACACGAAGCGGCACTGATTATCTGTGTGGACTTTTCGGAAAGTGCTTTATATGATCTGCAGCAGGAACTTAAACGTAGTTATTCTAAAATCAGTTATAAGTTTATTCTTGCAGATATACGGGATGAACAAATGATGTACGACGTTTTTCAGGAGTTTAATCCGCATTTTGTATACCATGCTGCAGCCTATAAACATGTGCCATTGATGGAACAATTTCCATGGCAGGCTGTGCAGACCAATATCATTGGAACGTGGGAACTGGTAAAGCTTTCGGTTTTATTCAATGCTGAAAAATTTGTGTTTATTTCTTCTGATAAAGCAGTGAATCCCACCAGTGTAATGGGTGCAACAAAAAGACTGGCAGAGATTATTGTACAATCGTACTCCTCTAAAAAATCATCTACGCGATTTGCGGTTACACGTTTTGGAAATGTGCTGGGATCCAACGGCTCAGTAGTGCCGCTGTTCAAAAAACAAATTGAGCAGGGCGGGCCGGTAACTGTTACGCATCCGGATATGACGCGCTATTTTATGACGATTGCCGAAGCTTGTCAGCTCGTTCTGGAAGCTTCGATAATGGCGGAAGGTGGTGAAGTATTTGTTTTTGATATGGGCCAACCGATCAAAATAGTAGACCTAGCCAGAAACATGATCCGGCTTGCAGGATTTATTCCGGATGTGGATATTCCGATTCAGTTTGTAGGAGAGCGCCCGGGAGAAAAATTATATGAGGATCTTTTCCTTGACTCAGAAAAAATGAAACTCACTTACAATGAGAAAATCATGATCTCATCTGAAGCCAGACATGACTTTTCTGAAGCGGAAATGATTGTACATTCATTTCAGGCGCTTAAAAATTTCTATGAGCCTTCTATATTCAGAAAAACGATCAAAGATCTGCTACCTGAATATAAATACGTACCTTCCGCCGAAGATCAACTAGTTAATATAAAAGATATTACATCAAAAAACGATTTTGTCTACCAAAATCAATTAGAAAGTTTTAAATGACCATTATGAGATCTCAAAAATTACTAATCGTAATTTTAGTATTAGTTTCCAATACCGTACTTGCGCAGAATGCCCGTTTTTCACAATTAGGAAGTGCTCCCTTACAGTTTAATCCAGCATTAAGTGGCCGATTTGATGGTAAGTTTCGCGGTGGCGCTTTAATGAGTTTTCAACAAACAGAAAATGCAGATGTGCCTCATACGGCCGTTTTCCTTGACTATAAGTTTGGTAAATTTAGATATTTAGGAGACGAAGAACTTGTAGTACCCGGCTTAATTGATTCAACAGGTAAAAGGGTAAAGAAAGAAGCCAAAGATGAAACAGAAGAAAGAAGAAATTCAGGTTTCTGGTCGGCGGGTGTTAATTATTACCGTTATGGAGATAATAATGATAAGCTGACGGGTGAATTTTTTTCCGGTACCATAGCACGTCATTTTTATAATAAAAGAAATAAATTCTGGGGAGTAGGTTTTCAGGCAACTTATGCAAAAGGTGCACTCAACGAGAACAGGATTGATCCTTATGACAAAGAAATCAGTGGCGGAAGTTTTACCTATCCTAAAAGATTGTCATCCACCGGTAATAGAATATCTTCCAAAACATATACTGATTTTAATGTTGGTGCTTATTACGGGTTGATCACAGAACAGGTTAGTCTTGAATTAGGATTGTCCATGTATCATTTATTTTATCCGCAGAATGATGTGCTTTCTCTGGATGATGAAACAAAATTGCGTCACAGAGTTACAGCACATACCGCACTCAGAATTAAGTTGAATGATAAATTCGGGATCGTTCAAAAAAATATGTATTGGGGTGAAGGTTTATATTATAAGAGCAGGCGTTTAAATGGCGACAGTCTTTTGATCGAATCTGTTTTTGTAGGAATGGAATTTTATAAGACCGAACCATTATCACGTTACAATCTCAATTTCGGTTTGTATACACGATCATTCAGAACTGTGATGCCATATGCAAATCTGAGTCTTGGCCTCATAGCCAACTTACGTTTCAGTTATGAATTTCCTATAAATCCTGAACGCTTTAACGCCTATACCGCTAAACGTACTGAGGTAGCTTTGATTCTTACTCATAAGAAAAATACACCTACAGGAACCAGATTTTATAAAAAATTCAATTATTGGTAAACCAAACCTTATTAAACCCACATGAAGAAAATTACCTTACATTCCTTTGCGATGCTGTTGTCGTTTGCCGTCTGTGGCCAAACAACATCGTCAACACTTGAACCTTTAGGGCCCGCAATTAATTCTAAATACTCTGAAATTCGGCCAACTATTTCCGCTGATGGAAGATTGATGTATTTCGTAGTGGAAGGAAACCCTAAGAATTCAAAATTCGAGCAGAATAAAAATGATGCTCAGGACGTATGGTTTTCAAATTTAGACAGTAACGGTCAGTGGTCGCAGGCGCGTCAGGAAGAAGCTGTCATTAATTCACAACTTCAGAATGCGGTTTACTGGGTTTCTCCTGATGGTAATAAAATTCTAATTCGTGGTGCATATAAAGATGGTAAATACTTGGGTCGCGGAGTTTCCGTTTTACATAAAGTAAATAATACCTGGTCTGCGCCCGAAAGATTAAAAATTCGTGGGTATGATCAAATGTCTAAAGGAAAATATGCAGGTGCCTGTATGGGACAGGATGGGACTACTTTATTACTGTATTTCTCTCAGGAAGAAAATGATGAATTCAATGCAATATATGTGAGCCATCTTACTACAGATAATGAATGGACACAACCGGAGAACATTGGTCCAACCGTAAATCTGGAAGACTATGATCAGATATCGCCTTTTCTTGCTGCTGATGGTATTACATTATATTTTGCATCTGACAGGCCTGGCGGACAAGGAAAGCATGATATATGGATGACGAAGCGATTGGATTCAACCTGGAAAAAATGGAGTGAGCCGGTGAATCTTCCAAGTCCTATCAACTCTCCGAAATGGGACGCTTATTTTACTATGGATGCAAGGGCTGAATATGCCTATCTCGCCAGTGCTCAAAATGCTATCGGAGGAACAGATCTGGTTCGTATCAAATTAGATGAATCGATTATGCCCAGACCGGTAGTGATCATTTATGGAAAAATGATTAACGGTGCCAATATGCAACCCATATCTTCAGATATTTATTATGATGTGGTGGGTGGAAATAAAGAAAGAAGCATAACCGCAACACCTGTGGATGGTAAATACAAAATAGTACTGCCATACGGAAGTAAATATACTTTGCGTGTGGGTTCTGATGAATATATGCCGTTGGCGGATACACTTGATCTAAGTAATGTGGGTCCTTTTAAAGAGATCTATCGGGATGTGTATATGAACCCGGTTTCTTATGTAAAGCAGATGCAGACGACAGATACTTCAAAAATTGTCCGTAGAAATCTGGATGATATTGATCTGGATAATGAAATCGTAAACGAAGGTGATATCATTAATATGAACAGCGTTTTGTTTGATTATAACAAACCTATCTTACGTGCCGTTTCTTTTAACCAGATCCAAAAAGTGATAAAATTCATGAAACAAAATCCGGATGTGCAAATAGAATTATCAGCGCATACAGATAATGTGGGTTCACCTAAATTCAATGTGTTGTTATCCCAGGACAGAGCTTATGCAGTTTCGCAATATTTCATATTCGCCGGTATTCCTTTAAACAGGATCGTACCGAAAGGATATGGTGAAACAAAACCTGT
>JANOAO010000049.1:0-23504 GCA_031411115.1 Bacteroidota bacterium | reverse complement strand
TAACATTTCACGTAACGGTTGTTTAAGTTCATGTCAGAAAACGGTTACCGTTAACCCGAACCCAACTTGTTCTATCGACGGACCGGCTGCAGTTTGTGGTGCATCTACCAATCAGCATACATCTACAGTATTACCTGCAGGTGGAACAGTTACCCATTCATGGAGTATTTCCGGCGACGGAACTATTTCAGGTTCAACAACTGGAGCTTCAGTTTTTGTTATTGCAGGAACTTCAGGTTCTTACACAGTTACGGATAACATATCACGCAATGGTTGTTTAAGTTCATGTCAGAAAACGGTTACCGTTAACCCGAATCCAACATGTTCAATCGACGGACCGGCAGCAGTTTGTGCCGCATCAACAAATCAGCACACATCCACAGTTTTACCTGTTGCAGGAACGGTTACGCATTCATGGAGTATTTCTGGCGACGGAACTATTTCAGGATCTGCAACAGGAGCTACGGTAACTGTTATTGCAGGTACTTCAGGTTCTTATACTGTTACGGATAACATTTCACGTAACGGTTGTGTAAGTTCATGTCAGAAAACAGTAACGGTTAATCCTAACCCTACTTGTTCAATTGCAGGAACGCAAACTGTTTGTGGTCTTACAACCAATGTGTATACATCAACTGTATTACCTGCAGGTGGAACAGTTACACATTCATGGAGTATTTCCGGCAACGGAACTATTTCAGGATCTGCAACAGGAGCTTCAGTTTCTGTTATAGCGGGTGCTTCCGGAACATACACTGTTACGGATAATATCACACGAGATGGTTGTGCAAGTTCATGTCAGTACACAGTTACTGTAAATCCTTGTGGCGATAATTGTACTTATACGCAGGGTTATTATGGTAACAAAAACGGTAATAGTTGTGATGGTATCAATACTTACCAGAATCCAAGAGATCTGATAAGCTATCTGTTAGGTATCACTACGAATCCGGTTGCATTAAATCCATTGGTAGTAGGAAGACTTGCAGGTAATTCTGTAACGATTCCAGCTACTGCTGCTGCAGTTATCAAATTAAACAGTTCATTACCTGGAGGAAGAACTCCTACAGCGTTAAGGAATATTGGTAGCTGTATCATAACAGATGCTTGTTTCAATCAATACCTTACTAACGGAAGAATCAACAATAATCTGTTGTCACAAACAATTGTGTTGAGTCTGAATGCCCGTATCAGAGGTGGAAGATTAGCATCATATCCAGTTCAAAATGGCTGGTTAGCAACTCAGAAGCGTTTAGGTTGCGGATTGCTTGCAAGTCCTGCATCTTGTGCTTCAAATGAAAGTGCTATCAAGTCATGGAAGATGAACGAATCAGTAGTGAATTACCTTACGAATTTTGGAAACAATACAGCTACAGTAGCAAATCTTTTGGATCTTGCCAATGATGTATTAGGTGGTATCCTGGTTCCTGGAAGAGTAGGAGCAAATGGAAACATCGTTCCTTCTTTCTCCAATGTGAATTACGCTGTTGATTTGTTCAACAATGCATTCGACGGATGCAGAATTGGTTTAGGTTATTTCCCTTGTCAGCAAACATGTGAGAATTACGGATTCCCTTGTGCTCCTGTATTAGGTGGTACTTTGGAAGCCCGCAGCATTGTTGCGGAAGAAGCCGGAGCAGATGATACTAAAGCATCAGTTAAAGTATCAGCATTCCCTAATCCTTTCAGTGATAAAGTTAAATTCACAGTTGAAACTTCAGTTAGCGGAAAAGCTACACTGAAAGTTTACAATGCTTTGGGACAGTTGATGACAACTGTATTCCAGGGTGAAATACCTGCGGGAAAATCTAGGATTATTCCTTACGCCGTGCCTGTTGGTTCTAAAGGCAATCTGTTCTACATATACGAGCAGAATGGTCAAAGGATTACAGGAACGCTTATCAGGTTATAAGTGTACATAAACTATGTCTAAACCAAGGGCCGTCTCATTTGAGGCGGCCTTTTTTTTACAACCTGTGAGGTTGGGAATGATTATCTTCCCTGAAATTTTATATATGCTCAAGTTAGGATTGATCTGTTTTTCATGTTTTCTTATTTCAAACCTATCAGCTCAGGATGTAGATTACAAAAAAGGAATTATAACAGTGGATGGAAAGGAATATGCAAAAGTAGAAGTGGAGAAACAAAATTTTGGCCTTACAAAATCTTTTGAATTATTTTCCATGTCTGGAAAAAAATTAATTATTGCCGTTGTTGCCACAGAATTTGAACAGGATAAAAATGATAATAGTTATCTGTTTTACAGATTTACTTTCTTAACCTCCAACCAGGTTGGCATATTTAAATTATCATCACTTGGTCAGGAAAAAAGTTTTGCAAAACTTATTGGAAAAAGTGGCATCATTATCAGCGATACAACGAATGATGAAAGAGTAAGAGAATTTATTGCATCCAAAAGTGCCAGTCCAAGAATTGCGATTGATTATTCATTGGTTTCAAGAAACAAAGCATGGCCTCTATCACTGAAAGCTGATAAAAATATAGAACAGGATTCCAAAATTATCGGGAATTTTAAAACTACCGGATTTTACAATGGTCAGGATTATTATGAAATTATGTTGCCCTCTGGTGTGGTGATCGCAAAATTATCTTTTACCGGTGGTAATAATGCACAAAACATGGAATTATTCACTGCAAAAGATAATCTTAAAAGAGTAGTGCTAATGCCCGAAAAAGATAAGATCATTATCGCAGATGTGAGCATCGATAAAAATCAGTTCATGCTTAAACGTGTTGTAAAATGGCTGGTAGATAATCAATATCTGTAAATCTTTACAATTTCTTTTTAATATAAATTCTTACAAGCTGAATGCTCTTCAGCTTTTTTTTATTAAAGGAATGCATGGAACAGGATATAATTATCGTCTGCGATAAATAAAAAATTTACAAAAAATTGTATTGAACTTTCTGCTTATATTTATTTATCTAATTCTACCGGAGATGAGTAATCGATTGCTTTTTAAAACTGCAGCAATATCATTACATATATTTTTAAATTTCATCATCATCAGTTACCTGATGAAATATGACTGGACGATAACCTGGCTTCGGTTTTTCGGTTTTGTGTTCATTGCACTCACCTTATTTTTTCTTTTTGTAAAACATTTACTCACCTTTATATTTTTCTTAAAAACGAAAGCATGATCTCTGTCTTTATTTTTATTTTCAGTTTCCTTTTGATGGGTTTTATTTTAGGCATTTTCAGGGTGGGTAAATACAAGAACGAAAATGGCAGGTTTAAAATTAATTCTTTATTGTCGGTGTTACTCACCACATTTATTGCAATTATAATAGTTGTCATCAATCCAATAGATGTAGAAAGAATAGATGCCGGTCATGTAGGAATTAAAGTTAGTAATGTAGGCGATAACAGAGGTGTAGGCAAAACTGAATATGTTACAGGCTGGGTATTTTATAATTCATGGATCTCCCGTATTTATGAGTTTCCGATCCATCAGCAACACATCGATTATGAATCAAACGACATTGTTACAAAAGGAGGTTTCAGGGCTACCATAAAACCATCTTTTAATTATTCAATCAATGCAGGAAATGTTGCAGATATGTTTCAAAATTTAAGAGTTGGTGTGAAAGAGATGGAACAAGGATGGCTTAAAAATGCAATTGTAGGTTCTGTAAATGATGTGGCAAACAGATATACCGTAGATTCGATTTTCAATCATCGCGAAGAATTTGAATCTGACATAGTTAAAGAATGTAATAAACGTGTTTCCAAATGGTTTAATGTTTCTCAGTTAAGAACAAACATAGTTCCGCCTACAGAAATTTCAGAATCTATCATTGCCAAAACAAGAGCTATACAGGAAGTTCAGGTAGCAGAAAACAGAAGACAGGTTGCTGTAGCAGAAGCAGAAAGAAAAATAGCAGAGGCAAAAGGTGATTCTGCACAAGCTGTAATTCAGGCGGCAGGAAGAGCAGAAGCCATAAAAAGAGAACAATTGTCTCTGACACCGCTCTATATCGATTATATAAAAATACAAAAGTGGAGTGGACAGGTTCCAACAACTGTTGCGGGTAATGCAGGCTTGATGATTCAGTTGCCTAAAGATGCAAAAGAATAACCAATAGTTCACCATTAATAGTGTTTATGAAAGGTGAAATTCTTTACACAGAGCGGCTGATCTTAAAACCAATAACGCCTGATGATATCCACGAATTATTCGATACTAAAAACAAACAGGAAATAATTGATTTTTGGGGCACAGACGAAAGTGGATATCAGCTTTACAGGGATATGCACGAGAATGGCATGGAAACGCATCGTATTTCATTATTCAACTTTTTGATCATAGATAAAATATCCAATTTGCCCATTGGTGAATGTGGATTTCACACCTGGAATAAAATGCACAGGCGGGCCGAATTATTTTATTTACTTCGAAATGATGCCGATAAATATAAAGGTATCATGACAGAAGCGGTAAGAGAAATTTTAAATTTTGGTTTCAGTCAGCTCGGCTTACACAGGATAGAAGCTTTGGTAGCGGTTGACAATATTCCGTCGGTAAAAATTCTTGAAAAATTCGGATTTTCTAAAGAGGGAACCATGCGGGAAGATTACAGGGTGGGAGATAGAAATGAAGATTCTGATTGCTATTCATTACTTGAAAGGGAGTGGAAGAAGTAATACAACGATTTTGCAAAATAGATTTTCATAAATATTTATTGCAAAGATTATAGCGTTGCAGGCAATATTTCGGACGCACTGTAATAGGAAAATATACTTTATTATTTATGGACAAATTGAAAGGTGGACTTATACTTTTGTTGATATTCATCGCTTCAATTTATTGTTCGTTTTACTTTGAAGAATCATACAGAAAAATAGTCAGAGTTTTATATGTTGCGCTATCAAATGAAAAGATTTCATTCTTCCTCCCAACAAAATATGTACATTTTGCAAGTGGTGCGTTCGTTTCATCATTCGGATTGGTTATAATAACAATATGTTTTCTTATCTATAGGCAGACGACTAAACAGCGAGTTGTAAATATAGCTTTGGGACTATTTTTATTTGTTGCATCCATATTAATACACTGTTATTTTGATAGCTTATTTAAAATTATAGAATGTACAGCTTGTACGGACGGAACAAGAAAGTTGCATTATAATGACATCAGTTATGATCTTACATTCATCAGTAGTTTAATATTAGCTATTGTTCCCTTTGTGACAACGGAAATCAGAAAACTTATTAAATTAAAAAAGCGGAAGATTCAGAGGAATTAAACAATTGCAATACTGTGTCCCCTCATGTTCGCTAAGCGGTTATTGATTTATTTTTATCCACGTGATTCATGTTATTGTTTTTTTCGCATTGAGTGCGAGTGGTATTGCAGAGCCTGAACATTTAAGCATTTTTCAAAATTTCTTCCTGCAAAAAATCAAATGAACCGCTGTCATCAATATAACGAAAAGTTTTGTTAAAACGGCAGCTTTTAAAAAATACGTATTAACCCTCATTTTTTCATTAAATGTTCATAATAAACGGTTTATATAAAGTTGAGTAATTAAATTCAATTATTATATCTGCTTTCGGGGACGATGACATGGTGCTGTTTTCTTTTTATAAATGCTGAAACAAAAACAACAGTTATATGAAAAAGAATACCTTTTTAACTGCACTTTTTTCGTTCTTTCATTGTGCGCCAACGTAGGAAGCTTCCTGCTTCCATACCCTTCACCCTAAAAAATCTTTGATCAAACTAAAACAACTTGTTTATGACGAATGCAAAGGCATCATTGAGAATTTTATTATTATTTATTATAGTTTTTTTTAGCACAAAAATAAACGCCCAGGTACAGGGACTCACTATGGGTGCACCTCCAGGAAATATTCCATTCGGAAATCCCCCTTTTGGAATAACATTAAATCCAAGCTGGAACTTCAATACGCAAAGCGCTACTTTGGTATTAACCTATGAGAAAACAAAAGTGACTTATATAGGTACAACTGCACCCACTTCGTGTATGACTTCATTTAATAATTCAGCATTGGGTGTAGTAACTTTTACTATGAGCAATCTCAGCAACTGCTCAAATTCAGGTTCTATTGCATTTTTGGCCAATTTTCAATTCATTTGCCCGGATAGTTGTATAAATGCAGTGAAAACAAGCTGGTTCCGCGGAACGATTACAGATAATAATAATGTTATGAAAAAAGACTCCTGTTTTGCAAACGGGATCCTTAACAAGAATGTTTCACTACAGAATAGTTTCAGTTCCTATAATTCCTTAACGGCTGAAGTTACCTACCGTATATCATACGATAACCTTAATTGTTTCAAAATAAAAAATTCGTTTTTCAACGTCGGTCTTACGCAGGGAACCATCGTTGCAGCTTACGGAAATAATTACAATTACAGTTTTACACCTACAACCATTACGCCTTCGGACGGATTGATCAACGCTAGGCAAAATGATGTAGTTTATTATGTGGTAAAACTCAACTGCGGCACACCTACGGGAACGATCCATACCAGTGCGGTCCGGCTTTATGGGGATAGCTGCGGCACAAACATATTAATAACAGGACCTGCTAATGGAACCTATACGATTCCTTCCGTGCCGCCAGCAGCCACCCCGGTTATAAATGTTACACAAAGCGTAAGTAATACCCTGTTTAATACCACAATTACTAACGGGGGAAATACACCATTAAACCTGATCGTTACTTCACGCATACCTGCAGTTCATATTACTCAAACAGCACAATATACTAATCAAAACGGCATATCAAGTAGCATTGAATACCTGGATTGCAATCTTGCGAATACTGGGCCTTACCCTTTGATCGGTAGCTCTGCTGTTAATCTTAATGTGCCTACAACAAACACTAGAAGAACGATCTATAAAGTGTACAATCTTCAGCCGGGTAAATACGTTCAGTTTCTAACCTATTATAATACTACATCATCGTGCAACGGACCAGCCGGAAATGCACCATTCACAGACAGTATCAGAATTGAATACAATTGTACCGCACCGCCTACTGCCTGTTTACCCTGTGGGCCTGGTAGTGTATTAGACACGACATTAGTGTATAACCCATCACCAGTTATTCCGTGTGACTCCATGGTGTACAACCTGAATTTTAATAATATAGGCGACAGCGGCAGGCTGATCTTTAAATTCAAAAATAACGGTGACGGACCATTGCTTGCAGGTCTTTATCATGTATCACTACCTTCGGGATACACGGTTATCCCAGGCTCTGAGTTATATTCCGGCTTCAGTTCCAATCCCACCAGGACGCCTAATACAGCAGATTTTAACTTGCCAACCATTCCTGTTGGAACAACGGTGTACCGCATCGAATTTAAGGTTCAGTTAGGCGCAGGCGCAACAGCAGGGAGTTATAATGTGAGTAATACTTTGAGCGGCACAGGCTACTATAATAACCTGTGTCATACCAGTATTATCACCAGCGGCTATGCTTCCATCGATATCCGGAAAAAAGTAAAAGGAAACCAGAATACACAATATGGAACAAGCGCATTGGGCGAAGCAGGATTTTTAGTGGATTATGAGCTTACGCTGTTCAACTCCGGCACCTATCCGCTGGACACATTGATAGTAATCGACAGAATACCTAAACCGGGCAATGTAAGAATAGGAACCGGTGCATCCATTTCAAATGCATTTGCCATGCAGATGCAGCAGGTAAATCCGAATCCGAGTTACAGCGTTCAGTACACACCCGTACAGAATGTATGTACTTACTGGAATGCAACTGCGGGGAATTGTAACCCGGGTATATGGAGCAATACATTAGCAAGCGGCGGAGTGAAATTTAAATTTAATCCCGGCTATACACTTGCACCGGGAGATAGTGTAAAAGTTTATTTTCAAACCCTTATTCCCGCAGGTACAGGTAACGGACTTGTGGATTGTAATACGGCCGGCTTCAGTGCTTATTTCGGCGGCGTACAAATAGACCCTACAGAAAGCAACGAAGCATGTATCACTGTACAAAATCCATGTAATACCAATGTTAACCCAGCTTTCACGCCTGCCTATTCCTGCGTGAACAACATATATACAGTATCGGCAAATTCAACGTTTGGAAGTCCTGCTAACCACCAGTGGAGCCTGATGCATATGTCAAATTGTCCCGGTATACCAAATGACGCTACAGCTGTACAGGTAGGATCTACTCAAACAACTCAAAACGCATCATTCATTGTTCCTACCGGATCCAACTGTTATTATATCAAACACCGGATGTATGTAGTCGGTTGTTATGATACTACTTTTCGTTTGCAGATCACCGTTCCGTCGGCAAGTATTGCATTTAACATGCAGGACAGTATCGGCAATGTTAAGACCAGTTTTTGCCTGGGAGAAGATGTGATCTTTAACGGTTCGGCATCTACCGGCGAAAGCCAATTTACAGTGGAAATAAAAAGAAGGCCGATCGGTACCAGCATCTTTACAGCCTTCGCAAGTTTCTCTTACACAGGTCAGGCATCTACGCTCAATCTTTCACAATTGTTGTTGGGCCAGGGCTTGTATCTTGAAACACAGTATCAATATTCTGTGGTCTTTTCTATTTCCAACCCGGCTAATTGTATCGGTACAATGGCCACCAAAGGCATTTTCAACATCGTTTGCTGTAATGGTTTCTTCGACGCCGGTTTTCATATGGATGTAAGCTCTGCGCCTGGAAGTTATACGATCATTTCTAACTGGTTTAATATGTATGCGACAGCAAACGCCACACATGAATGGTATGTGCTGAGCAGTCCGAACCCGGTTGGCGGGCCGTACAACCCTGAATATAGTACTACGGCAACAATCCTTGTATGGCCGGGTGCACAGTATGATGTGTTTTACACCGTAATTCATAAAGTGATCACATCCTGCGGTGAGGTTTGCACCACCAGATCACAATGGCAAACGGGTAGCAAAAGCGTTTCGGAGGAAATTGACGGATGTTGCCTTGCCGCGTTCTACTGGGCAAACGGCCCGGGCAATCCACCTGCACCAATGTCGGCGGATTTTGATATCAGCATTAATTCTTCAGGAAACGCATATTATACCATCAGCGTTTCACCAACCAATACGTACAGCAATCTTAACGGCGTTACCCACGAGTGGTATCTGTACAGCAGTCCTAATGCGTTTGGCGGACCATACACGCCGGTGTCACAGGGCAATTATCCAAACTTTGCTTTTAATGGTGCAGAAGATGCTTTGTATTATTTCATCGTACATAAAGTAATCACACCTTGCGGCGAAGTATGCTTTACACAGGATATCTGCAGAAACTGCGGCGAGAAAAAAGCCTGCGACATAAAGTGGCCGGATTGTTATCCGCCGATAAACCTGAAGAATAATTGCAGAAGAAATCTACTTTCCTGGGATCCTGTATCTGCTGCGGGCGGTTATGAGATACAGCTCTCCTACAACGATCCGGAATGTTGCAATTCAGAATATCTGCCTGTTGTAAAAAATTATATATTGACCGGAAATGTTTTTGATCTGGCTGAATACAATCATCCGAAGTTTGATTGTATTCGATGGAGAGTGAGGGCTAAATGTAAAGATGGTTACAGCGAATGGTCTTCATGGCTTTGCTTTTACTGCACGGAGATCATTAGCCCGGATTTTCCGCTAAAGGGTAATAAAGCAGGAGATATGAATGCTGTAAAACCAAGGCCCGAAATAACTCCACAGGTTTTACCAAACCCGAATAACGGTAGCATGTTCCTCAGAATGAAAACCAAAGGTGAACTGACCCTGTCTGTACAAGTATTTAATGCATCAGGCGTGTTGGTTACTACCATTAGAGAGAACAAATACCCCGATGGCAATTTTACAAAAAGCCTCAACCTCGGCAGCGGGGTTCCAAAAGGCTTATACCTAGTTGTATTTAGAACTAACTTTGGAACCTACACCGAAAAGGTGATCGTTAATTAGGTTTTAATTATTAAAAAATAGTCCCGGTTTCGTTTGAAGCCGGGATTTTTTTTTTACAATATGCAGATAAGTAAGTCGGAAAATGAATACAGACTGTTGAATTATTTTTTGGATACGCATCACTCAGATGACCACGGATAGATTTGTTATGAAATTATTTTCTTGGTTATCCTTTCCATAAACGGCTTTGGAAATGTGTGGTCAATAAATTATTTCCCCTCTAAGAAAATATTAAATAAGGTAATTACGGCTTTGAACTTCGACAAGTGGAATTTAATTGAAATTAAACCAGTAAAATGGTTTCCCACTGATATAGAAGTTACCTAACATTATAATGAATATCAAATAAAACTTGTTGATTTTGGAGCCATAAATATTAGCATCACTGATCACCTGATTTCCTCAAAAATTATTTTTGTTAAGATGTGTAATTGCATCTCTGTCTGGAAGAGAGGAACTTGAAAATATTTTAGCCACTAGAATAATTGAAAAGATTATTGATACATTATTACTTTTTTGATCATAATAAAACATCTGTTTTGCCAATTGGTGAATGTGGATTTCACACCTGGAATAAAATGCACAGACGTGCCGAATTATTTTATTTACTTCGAAATGATGCCGATAAACATAAAGGGATCATGACAGAAAGCGGTAAGAGAAATTTTAAATTTCGGTTTCAGTCAGCTTGGCTTACACAGGATAGAAGCTTTGGTAGCGGTTGACAATATTCCGTCGGTAAAAATTCTTGAAAAATTCGGATTTACTAAAGAGGGAGCCATGCGGGAAGATTACAGGGTGGGAGATAGAAATGAAGATTCTGATTGCTATTCATTACTTGCCACTGAATGGAAAAAGGCCTAAGCGTTAAATTGCTTGTTCAATATATTGACAAATTCGGGCACCGAAGTTTTAGGCACCATTTCTTTTTGGTGCCAGTGAATGTGGTGCCCAAAAATTTCGCGTTTAATATTACAAACGAAATATTCATTCGATTTCAAAGTATTTCATCAGAATCTTATGTTTTTTTATTAAATTGATATTCGTGATTTCTGAAAGATGAACTAATCAGTATAAATTTTCAGACCCTTATTTGAATTGTATTTTCATTATTTAAACTAAATATCATTATATGCCTAAATATGTTATCGAAAGAGAAATTCCGGGAGCTGGTAAATTAACGATGGAAGAGTTAAAAGGTATTTCCCAAACTTCATGCGGTATACTTAGTAAAATGGGGCCGCAAATTCAGTGGATAAACAGTTATGTTACCGGTGATAAAGTATATTGTTTTTATATTGCGCCTAATGAAGATATGGTTCGGGAGCATGCAAAACAAGGTGGTTTTCCTGCTAATGCTGTTAATGAAGTTAAAACAGTTATAGACCCAACCACCGCCGAATAATTAAAATAGAAAACCGATTTTGTATCAATGTTGATTTAAAAAATACGCCTACTTTCCTTTCCACGTCTTTGTAAAAAATTTTGGAGATAGCGTTTAGCTGAACTTTTATTTCCGGGACTATCTTTTTTATTACGGGAAGTCATTGGAGTTAATTTCTACTGCATATAGTATTGAACAAATCTTTCACACCGGATGTTGTGTAGATTCTTATATACAATTCGCATTCAATGGTGAAATTTACTACAGATTATAATGCGCTGATGAAACGTATCGCTTCTTTAGATCCTGTAAATTACGGTAAGACCAGAAATTTTACAGATGGCGATGTTACTTATTTATCTCCCTATATTTCAAGGGGTTTCATTTCTGTAAAACAGGTATTAGATATCGTTTTAAATGCAGGATACAAACCTTATCAGATTAAAACATTCATACAGGAATTAGCATGGAGAGATTACTGGCAATTGAAATGGCAGGTCAATAAAAATCTGATTAATCACGACCTGATCCATCAACAACCTTCTGCAGATTTTTCTGGAATTCCTGAAAGCCTGCTTAATCATCATACAGGTATAGTAGCCATTGATGAAGGAATTGAATCATTATATCAAACAGGATACATGCATAATCATCTGCGGATGTATGTATCATCAATCGCCTGCAACATTGCCAGATGCCATTGGAAAATTCCTGCTCAATGGATGTACTATTATTTATTAGATGGTGATTGGGGCAGTAATGCATTGAGCTGGCAATGGATATGCGGATCAACCCGACAAACATTGTATTATGCCAACCAGGAAAACATCAACAAGTATTGTTCTACTTCTCAAACCCATACTTTCCTGGATACCAGATATGAAGATTTACCAGCGATGGATGTACCAGAGATTCTCACAACCAGATTATCTCCACTGCTTATCACACCTTTACCTGAAACAACGTTGCCTTTGCTAGAAGCAGATTTACCAACGTTGGTATATAACTATTACAATGTTGATCCACTTTGGAGAAATGATTTGGCCGCCAATAAAATTTTATTACTGGAACCTTCTGTATTTAAAGAATATCCTGTCTCACAAAAGAGCTTAGATTTTTGCATAGAACTCGCTATTAAAAATATTCCCGGAATTCAGGTTTGGGTAGCTGAATTTGCTGAGTTGCAACAATTAGTAAAAGGAGATTTGATATATAAAGAACATCCTCTGAACAATTATACAGGTCAGCAAGATTCCCGTGATTGGTTAACCAGCTTAAAAGGAGATTTTAATTCATTCTTTAGTTTTTGGAAAAAAAGTGAAAAGCAACTTTTTTAATTTTTTAGGAGTTAACCTGCGATTAACATAATTGTATCATTTCTCCTTTTCAAATTTCAATTAATAAACTTAATTCTGTCTGATTTTTAAAGGGTAAATTGCATCTGGTAGCTTGTATATATTTATACTACCAAAATTATTCATTTCTTAAATTTCATAAATAAATTATATTTATTGATCTTTAAAACCTTATACCTCAAACAATACAATGAACAAAAGCGGCCCCATTATTTTCATTGAAGACGATCTTGATGATCAGGATATCCTGCATGATATTTTTAAGGAACTGAATTATGGAAATGAGCTCATTTTTTTCAGTGACGGATTTAAAGCACTGGATTATCTGACCAACACGGAAATTGAACCATTTCTGGTAATATCTGATATCAACATGCCTAAACTAAATGGTATGGAGCTGAGAGAGAAAGTTATTAATAATGAAGATGTGCGAATGAAATCCATTCCTTATTTATTCTTCTCAACAAGTGCTGAACAAAAAAATGTAATCGATGCTTATTCGAGGTCGATTCAGGGATTTTTTATAAAACCCAATAAATACGAGAAGCTTAAAACTATGATCGTAAAAATTGTGGAATACTGGCAGGAATGTGAATCGCCAAACTATATCCGGAATGCTCAATAATAAACTGCATTGTATTGTCTGCGAATAAATTATTTATATTTTTCGGAAATTGCCAATAGGAGTTTTAATATCTCTGGTTCATTAAAATTATCAGATGACAAAAGGGCGACTGGAAGCTTTCAGTGATGGTGTACTGGCCATCCTTATCACCATAATGGTGCTCGAATTAAAACCTCCACATGAAGATTCGATAGATGCTATCATTAATATGTGGCCCAAATTTTTGAGTTATCTTCTGAGCTTTGTAAACATCGCTATCTATTGGAATAATCATCATCACATGTTTCAGGCTACTCAAAAAATAAGTGGCCGGGTTTTATGGCTGAATGCCCATCTTTTATTTTGGTTATCGCTCATCCCTTTTGTTACCGCCTGGATGGGAGAAAATCATTTTGCAGCCATACCAACAACGCTTTATGGAATAATTATGTTGATGAGTGGAATAGCCTATTATTTTTTAGCGCATGCACTGCAGGATCTTCATGGACAAAATTCAGTGTTTAGTAAGGCACTTAATAATGATAAAAAAGGCAAGTTGTCTGTAATTTTTTATGCGGTTGGAATTCCGTTCTCCTTTTTACATCCCATGATAGCTTTCTCTGTGTATGTTGTTGTTACGCTGATGTGGTTTGTGCCAGACAAAAGATTTGAAAAACTGACTTAAAAAAAGCTATACAATTAATTATTGGTTGGATTAAACTTTATATATGGCAAAGAAAATCATTAAAAAACTTCCTGATGATATTGCATTGCAATTGCTCACAACTTTGCAAACCCGATTTGAAAAAAATAAGAACAGGCATAAAAATATAGATTGGAATCTCGTACTGGAGAAACTGAAAAAAAATCCACAAAAACTCTGGACACTCCATGAAATGGAAATATCCGGTGGTGAACCGGATGTAGTAAGTTTTGATAAAGCAACAGGCGAATATTCATTTTTTGATTGCTCTGCAGAAACACCTAAAGATCGCCGTAGTTTGTGCTATGACAGAGAAGGCCTGGATGCAAGAAAAGAATTTAAGCCCTCAAATACGGCAATGGATATGGCGGAAGAGATGGGTGTAAAAATGCTGGATGAAGTACAATACCTGATGTTACAAAAATTAGGAAAATTTGATACAAAAACCTCAAGCTGGATCAACACCTCAGCGGAAATGAGAAAGCTGGGCGGAGCACTTTTTGCCGATTATCGTTTCGGGCGCGTATTCTTTTATCACAATACGGCTCAGTCTTATTATGGTTCAAGAGGTTTCAGAGGTGAGTTAAGGGTATAAATAAGATAGCAGCATTTAAAAAGTTTTATCATCAAAGTAAATACTCGTTCATAGGATTTTCAAAGCTATAAAATATAAAAATATACCTCCAACTTTATATTAATTTGCAGGTGTTAAAATGAAATATTTTTACTATAAATAATTGTGTGAAATATCTATTATACATATTCATGCTGGGTGGTGTCGGTTGTCAGGTTAATCATCAGAAAAATACCAGGATCATATCGAATGAACGTTTGGATACTTTACAAGCTGATATCAAAATAATTGCGGAGCCTACGTTTTTTGAAACTGCATTTACAAAAAGTACAAAAATTGAAAATAAGTCCACGTTTATTTTATACGGCATTAACATTGGCCGTATAAAGTTGGTAAGTGGAAAAATAGTTGCCTGTGATCCTACATTAATGGAGGAATACGGTTTACCATTTACACAAATATTTCCGGTGGGAGAATTTCCTGTACAGCTTTCTATTGCAAAACTGGATAAAGAAGAAACAATCGCATTTGCAAGAATTGTATTTTCTGATAAACCTGTGTTGAAATGGGAATATGCTTTTATAAAAGATCAGTCACTAATTCCTATTACAGATAAAGATCACAAAGGATATGTAGTGGATGCAGGTGTGGGTTCTTTCATGGATGCAGAAACTGTAAAAAAAATTGACAGATCTAAATCAACACATTTAGGCAACGAATTATATACTGAAATGGATAAGCATTATCATTTCGACTGGCGTTACGTTGTTCGTAAATATGCAGATCATGACATCGCCGTTTTTTCAACCGGTCTGGGAGATGGAAATTATACAACTTATATTGGGTTTGATGCAGATGGTCAGCCTTGCCGTTTGTTAACTGATTTTGGAATATTCAACTGGCGAAAAAAATAAGTTTTTATAAACGAATTATGGAATATACTCTAAGAATCTGGCAGGAGAATGATGTAGAAAGCCTTATTAAACATGCTAATAATCCGAAAATTGCACAGTTTATGACAAATGCTTTTCCTTATCCATATACTGAAGAAAATGGGAAAGCATTTATCAAAATGGCTTCATCGGGTAATCCGACAAACATATTTGCGATTGAAGTAGAAGGAAATGCTGTTGGCGGAATTGGAATACATCCTCAATCAGATGTGATGTGTAAAAATGCTGAATTAGGTTACTGGCTTGGCGAGCAATACTGGGGAAGAGGTATCATCACCAATGCCATTCAGAAAATGGTACAATATGCATTTGAAAATTTTGATCTCATACGTATTTACGCCAGACCTTATGGTAACAATATAGCTTCACAGAAAGCATTACTCAAAGCCGGATTTAAACTGGAAGCCACCATCCAAAAAAATATTTTCAAAAATGGAGAATTTTTGGATGAAATGATATTCGCTTACCGGAAAATTGTATAATCATTTTTTTTTAATAAAGAAAACCATCTTACATTTTTTAATTTAATACATGATTTATTATAATCCGAAAGACTGGTTTTTAGCGATCTTCAAATTTCACAAATCAGATACTTTTCGAGCGTTGTTTCCTATGCTGATTGTATTCGGAATTTATTCCTGGACGATTGTATATTTAGAAACCGAATATTTCAATTTATCTCAGAACAGCAATGCCCGCAACATTACCATTATGCATACGCTACTGGGGTTTGCGATTTCTATGTTATTGGTTTTTCGAACAAATACAGCTTATGACAGATGGTGGGAGGGAAGAAAGCTTTGGGGAAGCCTGATTAATTCCAGCAGAAACCTGGCTATCAAACTCAATGTGCTTCTCCCCGATAACGATGCTACATATCGAAAATTCTTTGCACAGGCTATTCCGTTATTTACAAACGCATTAAAAAATCATTTATTAAAAGAGAGTACCCGTGTGGAGTTGGATGAGAAGCCGCATCCCGAACTACCGGATCTGAATAATTTGCAACATATTCCCAATAAAGTAGCTGAAAGTATTTTTAAAAAGATAAATGAATTGTACAAAGAAAAAATAATTTCTGGTGAACAATTGATTGTACTGAATAATGAAATAACATCTTTGACTGATATCAGTGGGGCCTGTGAAAGAATAAAAAATACACCCATACCTTTTAGTTACAGCACGTTTATCAAAAAGTTTATTGTGATATATGTAGGTACTATGCCTATAGGGTTTGCATTATCGTTGGGGTATTATACTATTCCTGTTACCATTTTTATTTTTTATGTGCTGGCGAGTCTTGAACTGATTGCAGAAGAAATTGAAGATCCGTTTGGTAAAGATGTAAACGACCTTCCTATGCAAAAGATGTCGGAAAATATTAAAAATAATGTGAGGGAAATATTTGAGATACGTAACTGAGGGAATGGGTGAATGGGTGAATGTGCAAATGTGCAAATGCGTGAATGGTTGAATGTGCAAATTGGAAAATGTCACAATTTGAAAATGTGAAATGTAGAAGAGTTACTTTTAGCTTTTGCCTTTTTCCTTTTGACTTTTCTCCCCGCCTTTGCGTGAGGTCAAAATTTCTCTGCTTAACTTCATAGTATAAATCAATTAGCGTACATGAGTTCCACATCATTTTTATTCAGGAAGGCTGTTATCAGGGATACAGGCGATATTCATAAATTGTATAAAATCGTAAGTAAACTACCAGGAGGACTGGCGAGAGAGGAATCTGAGATTTCTAAAAGTTTAATAGAACAATTCACCTTAAAGGCTCAGAAAAACAGTACGCAGTACGTAGCGGTGGATCCTGCCAATGAAAATCGCATTATTGGTGAAATTCATTGTTATAAACCGGAGCCCAAAGTTTTCAATCATATACTTTCTGACCTTATTATTGTAGTGCATCCTGAATATCAGGGACAAAAAGTGGGTAAAAGATTATTCGAAACTTTACTATCCAACATTACCTCTTCCAGAGCCGATGTTTTAAGAGTTGAACTGATTGTCAGGGAATCAAATGTTGGAGCAATAAAATTATATGAGAGTATTGGATTTGTGAAAGAAGGCAGATTTGAGAAGCGAATACGAACCGGTGATAAATTGGAAGCTGATATTCCTATGGCATGGTTCAATCCAAAATACAGGAGATCTTAAGTTAACTGGCTTCCATATTCAGGTAGTTAGTTTTAATGATCAATAGATATATTATATTTAGTATTCAATTTATAGTGCCGGATGTATCACAAAACGAAACATAAAGTACATATTATATTACATCCGGAACTGGGTGATTCGAATGTTGACAGGGCATTTAATGCCTTTATCATAGTACTGATATCATTAAATGTGATAGCAGTAATGATGGAAACGGTTCATCCCATTTATATTAAGTATCAGCATTGGTTTCACATCTTTGATGTTTTTTCTGTGTCAATTTTTTCTGCGGAATACATCTTAAGAGTATGGAGTTGCACGCATGAAAAAAAATACAGTCATCCTGTATATGGAAGATTGAAATACATGATGTCTGCTTCTGCTATCATAGATTTGCTGGCCATTCTGCCATTTTATATACATGCACTAATCGGATTTGACTTACGCGTTTTAAGGATCCTGCGGCTATTTCGTTTTTTGCGCCTTTTCCGGCTTACCAGTTATATGAGAGCTACAAAATTGGTAGCCAGTGTATTTAAAAGTACAGCCAACCAACTGGTGTTAAGTTTTTTACTAACTTTTGTATTGGTGATTATTTCTTCCAGCGTCATCTATTTTGCTGAGCATCTTGCGCAACCGGTGGTTTTCTCCAGTATTCCAAAAACGATCTGGTGGAGTGTGGTTACTTTAACAACTGTAGGATATGGAGATATGATTCCGGTAACCATTCTCGGAAAAATATTTACCTCCATCATCTTGTTTGCAGGTGTAGCTTTGTTTGCATTGCCTGCGGGTATAATCACAGCCGGTTTTCTGGAGCATTCAAGGAAAAATAAAACCCATATAAATCATCTCATTTGCCCGAATTGTAAAACTGTGATCGATCCTGAAAAGGCAGAACATATTCATTAAAGACATTTTACCAACTTCTTCTGCATAAAAAAAGCTTCTTATTACAGAAGCTTTTCATTCAAAAGATCTTCAGCCTATTTTATAAATTGCGTGGCATTTCGTTCACCACTTTCTGTTATTAGCAATGCCTGATATTTCCCCGCCGGTAAATTTTTTATAGAAAGACTGAACTGATTCATTCCTGCTAAAGCAACAAATGTTTGCTCCGTTAACTTTCTGCCTAAGAGGTCAGATATTACAACCGTAACTTTTTCATTTTTTGCATGTGTGCTGTTCAGAAAAATAGTTGAATTTCCCTGAGCCGGATTAGGAGATACATTCACAATTTCAAAACCATCCTCTTTATTCAGCAATACAATTATTCTGCTGTTTAACTTTCTTCCATCCGCATCCACCACAGCTATGCGATAAAAATTTTTGCCGTTTAAAGGTGTTGCGTCAGTCATAAAAAATGGTTGAGCACAACGCAATTGATCTGCATGAAGCGTTTCAATAATATGGTAATTTCTTCCATCCTTACTTCTTTCTACCATCATGGTAACTCCTGTGGCATTGGTACAATTGATTTTCCAGGTTAGTTTATTTTCGGAATTATTTTTAATGCCGTTAAAATATTCTATACTCACAGGTAATGTACCCAGCACACCACCAATGGCAAATGAAGTAAACGAGGTGATTGGATCAGCAGGAGCAGCGGCGCCAGTTGATCCTAATGTGTTGGTAATTCCCCCTGTACTTGCGTTACCTCCGAGGTTTACCCAATTCCCGCCTACACGTTGCACCACCTTCGCCTGAGCAGCAATGGCAATTCCCGGAGCACTTAAATTATTATAATACAATTTCAAAGCAGAAACATCAGTAGTACCTGTTCTTGCAATATCCCAGTAATAATTGGTCACCTGTTCAATAACTCCCGGAATTAAACCGTTGTTATTATTTGGATTGGGTGTTAAAAAAGAAACCGTAAAAGAAGATGCTGTTGTACCGGAAGGTGTAATCTCCGCTATTGCTAATTGTGCAGAATTATTAGATACCGGAAATGAATAAATGCCTGTTGAATTAGTAGCTCTGTTCATAGAACCTATCATATGACTGGCTAATGTTCCGGAAACAACAGCATTAACGGAAGGGTTTTGCAACGAAACTATTTTATTATTCGGAATACCATCTAAGTAACCATTGGTAAATGTTAGCTTAGAATTGATACTGGCCGGCAATATAAGATCACTCAGCAATACCACGTTACCGTTTTTATTAATGATGAGGCTTACATCATTTAATAATGTAGTTGGACCTAATGAAAGCGTATGAATTCCGGTGCCAGCTAATTCTATAACTGAACCTGTATTTCCATTTGTTTCTGTTATGGTTCCTGCGGAAGTAACATTTCTCTTAACAAGTATTTTGGTGGCCTGCGATCCTGAAGCACCTCTGTTAATATCTATTACGGTGCCGGTTGCCTGAGTAAGATTGCCGTTGATCGTGAAGGTGTAAGCAGTTAATGTATTAGTACTAAATACCCATGCACCTGCGCCATCATCTGTTAATGTGAAATTATTCACCGTATAATCATTGCCTGAAAATCCGCTGGTAGTATTGGTGCAGGATGGTGAATTGAATTCATAATTACCATAACTGCCTGTAGCACTATTCATACTAAAACTTGCAGGATTGGCAACCGCACCTGTATTCAGAATAAGTGAATTGGGATCATAAGTTCCTGTTGGAAAAGTGCCGCCATTTTTATAAATTTCATAGGTACTTCCTGCTTCCATGAAAAAATTTGCGGCAGTACCAGTGCCATTACTGCTGGTTGGTCCATAACGTATAATTCCTCCATTCTTCACCCTGGTAATTCCTTCACTGGTTGTATAATTCATTCTGGATGAACTGCCGAAAATATCCAAGGTGCCGTAAATTTCTGCTGTACTTCCTAATAACATATTCATGATGATTGTTCCTGTACCTGAAATATTTAAAGTACAACCAGAAGCTATTTTAAATTGCGGCAACACACTCACACTTCCACCAATAGTATAGGTTTTTGAAGTGCTGTTGTTGATAAAATTTACAACAGCATCATTGGTAATCCAGAGTGAAGAAGGAAGATAAGTTCCATCTATTGTAATAGTTGCATTCTTGCTTATTACAACATCATCTGAATTAATAGGAACACCCGAAGTACCTGAGCCATCCGGCTGCGTGTTCCAGTTAGCACCTGTGCTGTAATTTCCGGTGGTGCCTACCCAATAAATGGTTCCGGCTGTAAGATGCTCGCATATCAATATTAATAATAAAAGAGGGAATAATTTTTTCATGTATATAATTTCGGTATCAATGAAATTACATAATTTTTAATTCTTATCCTGAATTTCAGAAAGTGCTTAAATTTTTGACCAGAGAGCGGAACATCATATACTATTCGGTAAGCTTATTATCTGGCATTGGTTTTTCATGCTTTTATCTATGGAAAACAAATTATCGGTACCTGAACAGGAAACAGGAAGTTCATCAGATACAGCATCTTCCTTCAATGCATCATCCCTGGAAGAGGCCATCCATTTATTTAAAAAGGTACGGGAACGTTTGCTGGATGTAAATCATTGGAAAGAAATCGCAGCAATGCCCTCAGCAGAATTCAATGTATGTGATCAGTTCGGAAGAAAAGTAAACAGGTCACTTCAGGAAGGAGATCATTTCCGCATTAGTATACCAGGCCCGGGTAATAACGAAGGAGATGGAAATGACTGGGTAAAAGTGGAACAGATTGAGGAGAATTATACAAAAGAAAAAGATCATATTATCATTACCGTGAGACCCTGCGCAAATCCCGTACACCCTCACGAAACGGCTCATTTTTTTACAGATGAAGCAACCAGTTCTTTTATTGTAGAAAGAACTGACACGTTAATCAGTGCCTCGGTTCATGGAAGAAATGAAAAGCCTAATACAGAAGTAGATTCTGTGTCGGGAAAAATTCGTAATTCTATGGTGGCCACGGCAGCGATTGGTTTATTTTCCAAAATGCAATGGAAATCACTGGTTGATGGCTTATTAAAAATGGATGAGTAACTAATTATTTGGATGGTTACAAATACTCCAGTATTCGATAATCATTCCAATGATATTTTTAAATTCACTATAAGAGTCGTTTTTCTGAAAGAAACCCTGAACTGTGAGTTTCATATAAGCTTCATTCACTGCATATTGAGATACATAGGTAGAATAAAATATAAAGGGGATACATTTTTTTCTCAGCATTTCATCCTGATCTATTTCCGTTTTAAATTCAATTCCATTTTGGCGTGGAAGGTTCACATCGCATATGATGAGTAAAGGTTTATCGGTGGTGGTTCGTAAATAAACCAATGCATCGGGACCATTTAAAAAAAATTTTAATTCATTTTCCACATCATTATCTTTCATTACTTCTCTTAACAGATCTATATCATCTTCATCATCTTCTACTAGTATAATCGGACCGTTTTTAGCCATATAAAAAATTTAAAAGAAAATTAAACAATTATCATGCTAATCCGTTTTTGGTAAAAGAGATTTTTAAGCTAATTCAGATAGGAGACCTACCTTTATTCAGTTAATCCAGTCGTATGACCAGTCAACATAATATTTCTGTTTCCCGCAACCATTTTCATCAGCAGATAGATCATTCCGAAACGGACCTTTTTATTCTTAAAAATGCGAATCATGTAGAAGCAGCCATTACTAATTACGGAGCAAGATGGATCAGAATGGATATTCCTTGTGGTAATACAAGTTGCAATGTGGTAGCAGGTTTCAACAGTATTAATGAGTATATTCAATCTACTGAAAAATATTATAGTGCAGTAGTAGGTCGATACGCTAACCGGATTGCTAAAGGATCATTTTCCATTGACGGCAATACGTATCAGTTACCACTTAATAATCCTCCGAATCATTTGCACGGTGGGTTAAAAGGTTTTCATGATGTAGTTTGGGAGGTACTGGAAGCAAACGATCGTTCTATAGTGATGGAGTATATTTCAGAAGACGGAGAAGAAGGTTATCCCGGAACTTTATCTGTCAAACTTACTTATACACTTAACGATGATGATGAATTGGAATTTTTTGTACAGGCAAAAACAAATAAAGCTACACCTGTAAACATCGTGCATCATGCTTTTTTTAATTTAAATGGTTTCGATAAAGGAGATGTGCTCGATCACCAGTTGACGATCCATGCTAATTATTTTACACCTGTAAATGCCTCGCTTATACCAACCGGTGAAATAAAAAATGTGGCTAATACTCCATTTGATTTTAGAGCAGGGAAAAAAATTGGTGCTCATATTTTTGCAGACGATGCACAATTAAAATTCGGGAAAGGGTATGACCATAATTTTATATTGGATAAACCTTCCGCTTTTTCTAAGGCAGCCAAAGCAACCGGAAATATTTCGGGAATATCTGTAGAAATATTTACTACAGAACCGGGATTGCAATTGTACACCGGCAATGTGATGAAAGGGGAAAATCTTTTGCAGGGAATTTACAAAGATGAACAGTTTCATGCATTTTGTCTGGAAACACAGCATTTCCCCGATTCTCCTAATCAATCTTCTTTTCCATCCGTTATTCTTCAACCCGGAGAATTATATCAAACGAAAACTGTTTTTAAATTTTCGAAAGATCGTGTATAACAGATCCTCCGTCTGAAGTTTCGGCAATATAGGAGGTTAATTCTTTGCCGGTCTCTTGTAAATAGGTTGCTGATACCTGCGCTACAACAGTTTCAATAGAATCTTCTTTAATGATGTTGATGGTACATCCGCCAAAACCTCCGCCCATCATTCTGGCACCTAATACGGACGGATGATGTTTCACTTTTTCTACCAGAAAATCTAATTCAGGGCA
>JANOAO010000048.1:0-5268 GCA_031411115.1 Bacteroidota bacterium | reverse complement strand
ACAATGGTTAATATCAAAAGTCTAATCGGGGCAATCTCACGCATGCAAATTTGATTTCGTTTCAGTTCATTAATATTTTATCCGGCACTACCACATCTTTCCATAGAGATTGCTCATTGCCATGATAGGTTTTTGTAATGGTTTTTCCATTTCGTGTGAGTCCATTAAAAGCACCTTTATCTACTAAGTTCCAGATCGCAAATTTTGCCTGTGATTGCAAATCGATCAATCCAAAATGATTTTCGGAATGCAAAGGATTAGCAACATTTTTCCAGCTCTCATCAAATCCTTCAAAATAGAAACAGGTTATTCCATTTTTGTTTGTCCATGCTCTCATCAATTTATAATACTGAGCTGATTTGTATTCGTCTACTGCCTTTGAACCATTTTTACCATAGAGTTCATTGCAAACAGATGCCCAGCCCGTTTCTCCTATGTGAACCGGTTTATTGATTCCGATAGATTTCATATAACTAATTACAAACTTGTATTGTGATATAGCATAATCTCTTGCTCTTAATAACGCAGCATCTATCTTTTCTTTTTCCGTTAGCGACTGCTCGCTTTCTTTCAACCCCCAGAATGCAGGATTGTAATGTGTGTCATGCATTGGGTAGGTGTGCATGGATATGTAATCAACGGATTTTATTAATTCATTCAAATTGGAGACATGGTATTCTTTTCCACCACCACCCCATGATGCGAAATTATCTGAACTGGTGATCCAAACATCTTTAGCCAGTTTACCTTCTTTCTTTAAATGCTGCAGGTGATTCACCCATTTTAAAATAATGTTGGGTGTAACATAATAATTGGTTGCCCAATTTACCATGGCTTCATTTCCCACAGCAATAATTTTTATGATGTCAGGATACTGATTGGTTAATCTGACTGCTTCTTCAATTTCAAATGCATTACGTTCGCTTTCTTCATTATGAATGGGAGGATTGGATGTAAATGCATTTTTACAGTCGATCCAAGCGCCTAACATCACATACATTTCAAAACCAGTTTGTTCTTTTTTCAATTCTGAAAGGGCAGTTAACAGATTTACAACTTCTTTACGATATACATTATAGGTTCTGATGACTTTAATTTTCATTGCAGCCAAGATTCGCATGTCTTCTTTTATCTCTGAAACAGTAGGGTCAATATCTCTTGATGTTGTTCTGTATCCGCCGTAACAAATAGCCTGATAGTTCACATTCCCTAAAATATTTTCTGCGGTAATTTTTTCAGAGTTAATGCGGTTACCGATTTTGCCGGAACAGGAAATAAGGAAGATGAATATGATGTAAATAAATTTATTCATTATCTCAGCATATTTTCATCTACAGATACTTTCAGATGATCAATTTCGGCGGTTCGTTGCAAGATCTTGCTACTTAGTTCACTGTTTAATTCAGAAGTATGAAAGACTTCATGGTTACCTTTTGTATAATGTACTTCAATTTTATTGGACGTGGCTTTTTTATAAATTACGGGAACCTGGCAGACAGTGAAGGCTAAAGTATCCAGATCTAATTCCATATTCTTTAAACTGCCATCGGTCAAAATGAATGTTGCATTTATTTTCTTTTTTAAAAATTCAGCTCGTTGTAGCAATCGTGGTTCAAATACCAATTTACCTTCTTTCATTTGTACACCGAGTTCTCCCATTCGTGTCAGGATATCTTCTTTAACCTGACCCGTCATGCCGGGTTGTTGTGCACCCTTATGCATGGGTGTATGTGAATAGGGTGTAATTGAAAATGCCCCATATAATTGTGGTGATTTATGAACGCCAATACCATCGTTAATGTCGTAATAATGTTGAATCAACCGATGGATAGTTTCTGATTCTGCATTTTCTTTGAATGCCTTAAGACAGGTTTCCTGAACAGCCAATGACAATTTTGAAACCATGTGCCAGTAAATAGAACCCAATCCTTCAAATGCATAAAAAGTGCCTGACCTTCCTGTAAATTCTTTATGATTGAAAACCTCTTCAAAAATTCCGAGAATCAACTTCTTTTCTGATGCGGCAATGCTTTGGTATCTGGCATCCGTAAGTTTTTCTAAAGCTGCATTCAGGTTGCCTGCATTTTTAAAATTTCCATTAAAGTGAAAATTTCCTTTAATATCTTTTTCAATGATCTGAAAATTATTGTCCGCAACCATTGTTTTGAATAGCTGTGAAGTTTCGACGGATGTTGAAGGGATATTATTTCTTTCCAAAAAGCCGTGCAGATTTTTATTGGGATACAGAATATAACTGTTCTGATCTTTTCTGTATAATGAACTCTGTTTTAATGAATCAAGCAATTGCAAACTTTCTGTTGGCGTAAGTTGCTCAGAACTTAATACACCTACCTGTCCTTCCAGCATTTCACTGAGATGAGAAATTTTTAATTCCTCTTTTTCAAAACTCAACAGGTTGTAGGCATGAAATAAGTTGTCTTTTCTTTTGTTGGCTTTTATGGAATGCTCTGCGAATTGAATGGTCGTTTTTAGAAAAGCAGAAATGTCAGCTAATGACAGGTTTTCTTTTTCACCAGAAAATCCTTTATCATAAATTTGATTTCTGAAATTACTGCCTGCAATACCCAAGGCATCTGTAATTATTTTTCTGTTTTTGTTTTCGATAGAAGTATTGATTAAGTTCGAATGCGTTGAAAATACTCCGGAGAGTTTCGTGAAGAATAAGTACACTTCTTTTGAAACAGCAACAGTTTCCGATTTTGAATTTTCGATTACCTTTTGTGAAAATTGCAGGAATCGCCTGAGATAATACAATGTAACCATTGAAACCCCGTTGCCCACCAGCGCATTATTGGCATCATTCCATTCGGGACGTTGTGTATTCATCCAGATGCCGCCTTCGGGAACGAAGTTGGAAAGTTTGGAAAGTAGTGTTGCTAAAATCTTCTCAGCAAAATTTACCCGATAAATATCTCCGTTTGTGTGGAGTAACGCACCATCTGCACCTAATTGCTGTATGCGTTCCTGAATTTTATTTTCATTGTGATGATCAAATTCAATAGTGTCTTTCGGATTTTTTACAATATCGCCATAAGATTTTATGCGGTAAGGAACATTGGCATATACGTAATGGTTGTTGCCTATTATATTTTCGATTGCTCCCGACTGATGTTGTTCTGCAAATTCCAAAAACTTGAGCAGGTAAATAATCTGGTGATCTCCCCAATAACCAATATACGACCAGGGATTATCCGGTTCAATAGTTTCCCAGTCAAAACCATCTTTAGTAACTCTGTACGGATTATAACCGTCGAAGGTGGAAGCATTTAAAAATTTGGAGATCATTCCTTCAATAAATTCAGGATAGGAATGTGCAAGGGCCTCCCAGTTTTGAAAAATATCACGCCAGTTACCTTGATAATCTAAAATTTTAGATCCATCAACTTCGCTTTTTGTGTTGATAGAAAATTGATTCCATGGCCGGCTGGGATCACCATGTCTGCGGCTGAATTTTAGCGGAAGATATTCCGTTGCCAAACGAATGAAATCAACATTGCGGGATTGCTGAGCTATTTTTTTTATTTCGAACAAAGAAAATTCATCCTTTAATTGTTCGAGCAAACTTTGTATCGCATCAAACACATTTGAATTTGATTTTTGCAGATAATTATTGAAATCCCATTTTTCAATTTGATAGTTATTATCGAATATACCTCCACGCATGATGTTGAACAGAACATTGGAGTAATGCCTTGTATCTTTTAAATCATCATTCGTGTATTGAAAACTGTCCGCAGCACCTGTTAATTTCTGCAAATGCAATGTTCCTCGATCTATATCTCCAAGAATTTTTGCTTGTAAACTTTTATCATTTTTTATTTGTTCGGAAAGCGCAATAACGGCTGCATGATTTTGGTTTACATTGGCCACCATCATCCATTTTTTATTGGCACCTGCTGCAAGTGAAATTTGTGTACCCAGAAAATAAGCGCCCTTCTCTCCTTTTACATCTTCCTCTGTTTGTATGGATTGATTATTTCTGAAATAATGAAGTTGATTGGAAGATAACAGATACGTTGGTGTATCCAATCCTGTGCTCCAAACCACATTCGCTTTTAATGCTTCCGCAGGTTCAGCTTTATCTACAATGATGGCACTCAATGCATACATGCCAACACCTGTTTCCCGAATCAGTTCAGAACGTTTATAAGCATCTGCCAGGTTGCTGCTGGTGGTTTGCAAATCAGTGGGCACACCATAGGGCATTATATTTTGCAATCCATCTAACAATTGCAAATCAATTTTTTCGCTGGATAAATTGACCAGTTTTGATTGTCTTACAAATCCATACAAATTACTACTACTCCACTCGTATTGAAAACTAAGTTGGAGATCATGATTGGTTTCTTCGAAAAGTATTTTATTGCACCATTTGTTTTGATACAAATTTCTGGTCAGCTTATACCGGCCTTCACTGCGAACAGAAAATGGTTCCCATAAATTAATGGTATTATTTTTTGAGATACGAATTATGGTTTTACTTCCGGTTACTTCAGACGACTCTGTTATTTTATCATCTGTATAATACGGGAATAACGCAAAATTGGCGTTCTTTCTGCCGGCGCTTATTCCGCCATTACTTGATACAAACATCCAGTGATTGGAATCGCTTACAATGCTCATGAAAAATGGACGCATATCGTCCACATCAGCAATTTTGTAAAATGTCTCGTTGTTAATTTCAACCGAAATGAGTTCTTTGTCAGCAATCGTAGTTTTGTTCATCTATTACTCGATTTAGGGAATCCTGAATTGCGTACAAGATAAATAACAGGAACGAAATGACTGCTACTACATCTGCAATAGTTAATCAAGAGATATGAATTAATGAAAAAACTGCCGAAGTTTTTTTAAGCAATAGCTTCGGCAGTTCATATTTATTTCTGTTTATACACTTTTACATAATCCACAAACATGGATTGCGGAAAAGGAGTGCCGGTTGTAGGAAAGCCAACAAAGTTTCCACCTACGGCCACATTCAAAATAAGGAAAAAAGGTTTGTCGTACACCCATTGGCCGTTTACATCATCCGGCGTTATTCGCTGGTATAAAAAATCATCTACGAAGTAATCAATAAAACCTTCGCCCCATTCTATGGCGTAGATATGATAATCTGTATCAAACCTGCCATTGGTTAACCCATATCCTTTGGTTTTTGCATTGCCACCAGAATAGCCTGGTCCATGTAAACTACCATAAGTAATGGATGGTTGCTGGCCTCTTTGTTCCATGATATCAATTTCGCCG
>JANOAO010000047.1:0-16434 GCA_031411115.1 Bacteroidota bacterium | reverse complement strand
TGCTTCAATTCATCAGCTATTCTTTTCCTAAAGAAATGTTCCCTTTGGTTGATGCAAAAACAATTATCCGTACACAGGACCATGCCATATTGGTAGGAGATAAGGAAGTTGATGCCATCCGTATGACGGCCTATTATTCTGAACAGGGCCCTGCAAAAAAGCAATGGTGGAAACTGGCTGCTGCTATTTTATTTATAGCTGCTGCAGGATATTTATCATATTATTTTATTTACCAGCAACATAGAGGAGGAAATATTCAAAAGTTGGAGATCGGCAAAGAGCCATCCACTTATGCTGTTCCTTAATTTTATTTATGATCCATTATACGAATTGTCCTCTTTGTAAAAAAGATTCTATTGAACCTGCACATATCATAAAAGATCATTCTGTTTCAAAAGAATTATTTAACGTTTGGCATTGCCGTAGTTGTACATTAAATTTCACGCAGGATATTCCTGAAGCAGATAATATCGGTAAGTATTATGCTTCAGAAGCTTATGTGTCGCATACGGATACTAAGAAAGGGCTGATCAATAAATTATATCATTTCATTAAAAGTCGTACGCTTCGCAAAAAAAGAAAATTGATCGGTACGTTAACAGGGCTTTCCAATGGAAACATTCTGGATATCGGTTGTGGAACCGGATCTTTTCTGCAGGAAATGAAGGGGAATGGCTGGAACATCACCGGCATCGAAGCTGACAGCGCTGCCCGGTCACGTGCAAAAAATAATTACAACATTGAACCATTAGAACCTTCCAAACTTAAAATTTTATCACCATCATTTGATGTGATCTCTATGTGGCATGTACTGGAGCATGTACATACATTGCATGATTATATGATAGAATGCCGGCGTCTCCTAAATAAAAATGGCTTACTGATCATTGCCGTTCCTAATTACACCTCAGGAGATGCACAGCATTATAAAGAATTCTGGGCAGCATGGGATGTGCCGCGACATTTGTATCATTTTTCTCCTCACAGCATGGAAACTCTTGCAGCTATGCACGGATTCTCAATTATTAAAATGAAGCCAATGATATTCGACAGCTATTATGTGAGTATGCTGAGCGAGCAATACAAGTCTGGTGGAAATTTATTAAAGGCTTTTACAGCAGGTTGGAGCAGTAATCGTGCTGCGTCAAAAGATGTTCGATTATGCAGTTCGGTGATGTATATTTTAAAGGTCAGTTAAGTTTGATCTCAAATAATTTAGGCCAGCGTTTACCGGTAATGAAAATAGTTTTATCATCAGCATTGTAAGCGATACCATTAAAATAATCGATGCGGTTAACATTTACTTCTTCGCGTTTCAGCATATTATCAAACGTCATGGTTCCCACCACGTGACCACTTTCCGGATCAATTTTTATGATGGTATTTGTTGTATAAATATTGGCAAATATAAATCCGTTTATATATTCCAACTCGTTCAACTGTGTAACAGATCCCTTATCGTTTAAAATAGAGATCACATTTTTTACTTTAAAATTTGAAGGATCTACAAAATAGATCTTGTCCGAACCGTCACTCACAATGAGGCTGCTGCTGTCATGTGTAATTCCCCAACCCTCATAAGGCCAGTTAAAAGTCTGAACCAACTTTTGAATATTATTTACATCGTACACATATACAAGATTGCTTTGCCAGGTAAGCTGGTATATTTTATTGTTGAAGATGGTAATGCCTTCACCAAAAATTTTATCAGATCCCATTGTATATTTTTCCAGCACTTTACCGGTTTTCCAATCTGTTACGCGTAGAGAAGAGTTTACATAATCACCGGTGCCTTCATACATTTTTCCGTTATATAATTCAAGACCCTGGGTATAGGCAGATGTATCATGCGGGTGCTGGGCAATTACGGAATACGATAAAACAGAAGGTGCCGCAATGCCGTTGGAAGGGATTGTAAGGTCATCATCTTTATCAGGAACATCGTTATTACAGGAAACTGCAATAACTAACAGAAAGGCAGCCAAAAATTGTTTCATATATCTCAGAAATATGATTGCAAATGTATTCATTGTAAACAGTTTATTCTGCGCATAAAATAATATTGTGCAAAAACTTGCATCTTACAAAGTTGGATATTATATTTGAGCCACCTCTGAAGCAGTCTTTGGCCACTAAGCTATTTCCGCTTCCTTAATTCCAATTTTCTAAGGTTTACCAGTTTATCCTTTTCCTTTTTACAAACCGCATCCATATTCCGGTGAATATTATTCATCAGACAATATCAAATAATGCGGGCTGGCTTTGTTATCATCTTTTTTTTCATTTGTATATTAACGAATGCGCAGCGTAACTGCCTGTTCGCTCCTAATAATTTTGGTCATTTATCATCCCTAACTACCAAACCATCTGCCTTACACGCAAAAAATGCCGTTCCACCCCGGGATACTTTTCCAGGAGAGATCATAACTATTCCGGTGGTGGTACACATTTTATTCAGTAATCAGCAATACAACATCTCTGATGAACAGGTGTTGAGCCAATTGGCCGTACTGAATGAAGATTTCCGCAAGATGAACGCAGATGCGGTGAATGTACCGGAAGTATTTAAAAGCCGTGCAGCAGATGCAAAGATCATGTTTTGCCTGGCACAGGTAGATCCTAACGGCAGGCCAAGAAAAGGGATCGTTCGTAAACAAACAAGTATTGAAAGTTTTTTAGGAGATGATGCTATGAAATTTTCAGCAGCAGGTGGTGATGATGCATGGGATACCAAAAAATACCTGAACATTTGGGTGTGCAATTTATTCGGGAGAAGTTTAGGATATGCAACAATGCCGGGATCAGAACCCGACAAAGATGGAGTGGTGATCAATTATGATGTTTTTGGAACGATCGGAAATATTCGTGCACCTTTTAATAAAGGAAGAACGGCAACACATGAAATTGCACATTGGTTAGGCCTGAAACATATCTGGGGAGATGCCAACTGTGGGAGTGATGAAGTAGATGATACACCTCAACAAAAAAGTTACAATTTTAATTGCCCAACGTTTCCACATATTTCCACTTGCTCGCCGGATAACAATGGAGATATGTTTATGAATTTTATGGATCTGGTTGATGATGGTTGCATGAGTATGTTCACTTACGGACAAAAAAAACGTATGCGTTCCTTATTCGCTTTGAATGGAATTAGAAATGAAATGCTCAATTCATATGCCTGCGACAGCTCATTAGCAACGGGTGCGCCTTTACCGGATACAATAGCCGTATTTCAAACACAACCCGCTGTTTCCATTTTCCCTAATCCCGTACAGAATGTGGTTAACCTGAAACCTGAAAACGGTTTTATACTGGATGGAAGTATCTGTATTTTATATAGCTCAACGGGCATGCAGTTAAAAAAACAAACGGCTTATGGGGAAAATGCATCTATCAATATGGCAGGATTTGCTGCTGGTATGTATTATCTGGAAATCAGAAAAGCAAAATCAAAATTGATATTGAAACTCTTGAAGCTGTAAAATATAATTACTAAAAATTTTCTTTTCTATAATAATTAATATTTCTGTCTGCTAGATATTGTAAAATAAATTCAAAGCATTTTTCATCTTTTCCTATCAGCTCGGGTGGAAATACGCCCGGAGTTTTCCAGATATCATTCAATAATAAATGCAAGGCTGCGGTACAGGTATATCCGGTTGTTCGGCTCATGGAAGACGTTTTGGTGGCCACATCATATTCATCATATAAGTAATACTCCACGGTTATTGGTTTACCATTTTTACTTCCTTCAGCTTTTATTGTCATTACGGTTAATTCCCGTTCTTCTTCTTCCAGTTTCCATTCTTTAAATAAAAGGGCACACGTTACATCGATAGGACGAATATCTTTTCCTTTTACCTGAATACTTTCTTCATTAAAAAATCCCGCCATCGATAATGAACGGATGAGATCTATATGTCCCGGATAGCGGAGTGTTTTCTCTTTGATATTAGGAATATGATTCATGGTGAAAAGAATACTTCTTAATCCGTCGGTATTAAAAGATTCTAATGTTCCTACACCCGGAATATCAACATATTCGGCATCACTTAATGCTGGTTTCGTAATTACATTTCCATTTTCAACATAACGGGCAGGCCTCGTATATTCTTCTATCACATCTACCGGAGAAAAAGGTGCTTTATATTCAAAAGGTTTACGTCTTGTTTTCGGCAATCCGCCCACCATGCATTCAAATGATTCTATTTTCATTTCTTCATTCAGCTTACCTAAAATCAGATTGCTCATTCCTGGCGCCACCCCACAATCAACAATGGCACGTACATTATTTTTTACAGCCAGTTCATGTAATTCAAGTGCATTTTCCGGAAAGAAAGAAATATCAATGATCTGTTTTTTTAGCTGGATGAGTTGCTTTAAAGTTTCAAAACCCATAAAGCCCGGAACGGCGCTAATTACAAAGTTGAAATCTTTCAATAACGCTTCATAAGTAGAAATATCCAGCAGATCCGCACAGACGGTTTTAATGCTGGAATGAGATGGTGATAATAATTCCAGATTAACCTTATTCACATCAAATGAGGTGACATCATAACTTAATGCAAGGTCTTTGGCAATTGCACGGCCAACCATTCCTGCACCTAATACGGCAATATTCATGAGAAAAATTTTCACAAAGAACGGGAAATCAATTTATTCAAAACATTTTTAACCGTTTCTTAGCAGCATTGCGTTTATTTTTGTTGAGTAAAATCATAACATGAAAAAATTCAACATTTTAATTCTTTGTGTGTTCTCCTCCGCTTTTTCGTTTGCACAAATTGATCTTAAGAAATTAAAAAATAAAGTTCAGAAAGATTCTTCTAAGTCTGTTTTGCAAAACGTACAATCAGCTATTCATCCGGATAAAGGAGGAACATCTTTATCAGGAGATGAGATTATCAGCGGATTAAAAGAAGCTTTAACCAAAGGTGCTGCAAACAGTACTAAAATTTTGAATCTCACCGATGGATATTTTGGAAATGCTGCTGTAAAAATATTGATGCCTGAGGAAGCCAAAAAAGTTGAAAGTACACTCCGTAAGATGGGCATGTCGTCCATGGTGGATAAAGCAATCCTTTCTATGAACCGTGCTGCTGAAGATGCGGCCGGCGGAGTTACAGATATTTTTATCAGCGCTATTAAAAAAATGACTTTAAATGATGGGCTGGCTATACTAAAGGGTGGAGATTTTGCCGCAACTGAGTATCTCAAAAAAACAACTACAGAAGAATTGATCAAAAGCATGAAGCCTGTAATTGATGCCTCGCTTTCTAAGGTAAATTCAACTACTTACTGGGAAAAAGTATTTTCTTCCTACAATAAATTATCACCTACAAAAGTAAATACAGATTTGTCTGCTTATGTAACTACAAGAGCCTTAGAGGGTTTATTTTATACCATAGGTCTGGAAGAACAAAAGATCCGTAAAGATCCGGCTGCCCGTACAACTGACCTTCTAAAAAAAGTATTTAGTAAATAATCGTTTTCGCCAACAATTAAAACCGGGATTAGCACCCGGTTTTTTTTATGTTTTTTAGTTACGCAACATACTGCTATACGCCTGTGTAATGGCATATAATTTGACTCCATATCCATGCTTATCTTTTTCTATATCCTCCGAAAACTTCATCCACCCTAAGAAAGCTTTCATTTTTCATCTTTTAATGCTTATTTATGAAGAAGTTTTTACTCGCCTTATTGTTACTTTCTGCTACGCAATTTTCAAAAGCCCAGAATGTAATACTGAATGAAGTTTTCGTGAATGAAACGGCCACGGAACCCGAATTTATTGAACTTGTAAATACCGGGACGTCTGTTACCGGTGAAAATCTAAACTGTTACAGCATTGCTGTGTATTATTATAATCAGACCTCTGTAACTGAAGGGTTTTATATCCTGGATCTGCCAGACACTACATTGTCCTCTCAAAAATATTTTATTCTGTCTTCACAAAGTAGTTTCACGTTTAACGATTCTCTTGTGAGTGTTGGTTTCAACTGGAATGCACCTACCGCATCTTCTTCTCTTAAACAATATACATTGAACAATAGCGGCAATGCGTATACGTCGCAGTCTATTACCTCTAACAATATTCTGATGCGTTCCAATGGCAGAAGAAATGGAAATAATGGTGTGTATGCTGTATTCCTTTTTTATAATGGTCAGGTGATTGATGTACTATTAGGTGGTCAGAACAATCAGATGTTACCGAATTTTATTTCGGATCTGCCAGATCTTCCTGCGGGTTCTCTGGCTTGTTCCACATCGCCTGTTAACATTAGTACACTAGATGATAATGCATCTATAGTAGCAAATGTGAATGCTCCAATCATAAACAGTGGAGGTTATTACAGAACAAACAATAATCGTTGTGGTGAATGGCGGAGAGGGAATAACAATATGCTCACTCCGGGCAGAGCGAATGAAGCTATTCCTGCCTTACTCGTGAGTAGTTTATTTGTTTGTGGAAGCAGCAATTTCACGTACTCATTGATATTAACTTCCGGTACATTAAATGTAACAGGAAATTTATATTATGATGTAAATAATAATGCAACACTTGATGTAGCTGATGTGTTGATATCTACCAATGTAAATACAGCTTCTAATGTACCTTTTAGCACCACTGTAATACCAAATGCTTCACTAATTCTGGTTTTGAATGATAACACAGCAACAGCCTGCAACAATACCATAGTTTATTATAATTGTATACAAGGCGGACCAACACCAGTGACATTGAAAAATTTTAATGCGGCAAAAAGATCGGGTACCGTTTCTCTTACATGGGAAACCGCATCAGAATCCAATAACAGGGGTTTTGAAATTCAGCGGAAAACGAATCGCGGCTATGAAGTAATTGGGTTTGTACCGTCACAATCTGCTGATGGAAATACAACATCGGGCTATCGTTATGCCTTTGAAGATGCAGCCCGTCATACCGGAACCGTTTATTATCGTTTGCGTCAGGTAGATTTTGCCGGACAATCCCGTATAAGTGAAGTAAAAGCGTTACGATTCACCGGAAACATACTCGTTTCCGTATTCCCAAATCCTGCTGTCAATCATAATACAAATGTTGTATTACCGGAAGATGCAGGAATGATGCAAATAGCTTTATATGATTTTACAGGAAGGATAGTACAGAAATGGGATAACAACCGTGCAACAAATATTCCTCTTAATAATCTTAAGAGCGGTGCATATACACTAAAAGTTGTATTGTCTGAGAGTGGCGAAATGATCACACAAAGGATCATTGTTCCTTAGATAATTGTCTTGTGAAACTAAAAGAGCCCGTTAATATAACGGGCTCTTTTTTATACATACAGAAAATGTAAATTAAATATCAATGGCTTCTCCGTAAGCTACTGCTGTTGCCTCTTTCAAGCCTTCACTCATAGTTGGGTGCGGATGAATTGCATTCAGTATTTCATGAGAAGTAGTTTCCAGTTTGCGTGCCACCACTGCTTCAGCGATCATTTCCGTAACATTATTACCGATCATATGACAACCTAAGAACTCACCATATTTTGCATCGAAGATCACTTTTACAAAACCTTCTGTTGCACCGGATGCACTGGCTTTTCCGCTGGCCATGAAAGGAAATTTTCCAACTTTGATTTCATATCCTGCATCCTTTGCTGCTTTCTCCGTATATCCTACAGATGCAATTTCCGGCGTGCAGTAAGTACAACCCGGAATGTTGTTATAATCAATAGGATCTGGTTTATGCCCGCTCATATGTTCTGCAGCATTAATGCCTTCCTTTGCCGCCACATGTGCCAATGCCTGTCCTGGTGTACAATCACCTATTGCGTAAATGCCCGATACGTTTGTCTGTTGGTTTACGTCTACAATTATTTTACCTTTTGCTGTTTTGATTCCTAACTGCTCCAGTCCAATGTTTTCAATATTGGCTATTACACCTACGGCACTGAGTAAAATATCTGCTTCCAGCACCTGTTCACCGGCTGCGGTTTTTACGGTGGCCTTAACACCATTTCCTGAAGTATCAACTTTCAGTACTTCGCTGTTGGTCATGATATCAATACCTTGTTTTTTGTATTGTTTTTCCAGCTCTTTGCTGATGTCTTCATCTTCAACCGGAACAATTCTGGGCATAAACTCAACTATGGTAACTTTAGTTCCCATACTGTTATAGAAGTAGGCGAACTCAGATCCGATCGCTCCGCTTCCACAGATGATCATACTTTTTGGTTGTGTTGGCAAAACCATTGCTTCCCTGTATCCAATGATTTTTTTACCATCAATTGGCAGTGAAGGTAATTGCCTGGCTCTGCCACCGGTAGCGATCACTATATTTTTTGCTTCAACAATCTGCTTGGTATTATCTGCTGCCGTCACTTCAATTTTCCCTGGTGCCATCACCTTTCCGTATCCCATGATCACATCGATCTTATTCTTCTTCATCAGAAACTGAACACCTTTGCTCATTTTATCTGCCACACCGCGACTGCGTTTAACCACACCGCCAAAATCATGGGTTGCTCCGGTAACCTGTATGCCATAATCTGCTGCATGTTTAGCATATTCATACACCTGTGCACTTTTGAGCAATGCTTTAGTGGGTATACAACCCCAGTTTAAACAAACTCCGCCCAGGCTTTCTTTTTCGATAATAGCTACTTTTTTACCTAACTGACTAGCTCTGATTGCTGCCGGATAACCGCCCGGGCCACTTCCTAAAACGATGACATCATACGCCATAAAGAATTGATTGTATTGATTGAATGATGATTAAGGATGCAAAACTAACAGATAATTGTTAATTATTGACAGTGATTTGTACACCCGAATTTAAAGGGCTTTAAGGATGGCTTTCCGTAATTTTTCAGCTGTAAATTCTTCTTCAAAAAAAGCCCGGTATCCATTTCTGGTATTGATGATCAGGGTGGCAGGTATCGATCCGCCCCAGGAAGAATCTACTTTTGGACAGAAATAGTCTGCATCTGTTTCATCTAACCAGGTTATGTTGGTTTTCCAATTCCTTTGTTGAACAAATGCATTTAACCGGTTGGGATAATTTGAAGCAACGTCTACACTTACTAAAATAAGTTCTGCATTGACAGACTGAAGACTATCCACCGCTCGTATCATTGCCGGAATTTCTGCGATACATGGTTTGCAAAACGTAGCCCAGAAATTAAAAACGAGCACCTTTCCGGAATGTGTTGCGATGTATTTTTCAAAATCTGTGATTTTCCAGATTGGAATCTGGGCATTGGAATGTATGCATATAAAAAGCGCAACACCTGTTAGTATTTTCTTCATCCAGATTGTTTAGTCAAGATTACGTTTGATGGTACAACCGATACTGCGGGTTTCTTTTGTGCTGATATCTTTTCCTGAAATCAGTTCGTTGATAGCTTCCTGTAAATGATTTCTTTTTACGGCTGATGGATCGGAAGGATTATCATCAATAGCACCATGGTACACCAATTTTAATTTCTTGTCAAACAGAAAACATTCCGGTGTACGGTTAGCACCAAATGCATCTGCAATCATATGATTTTTATCTTCTGCATAAAACCAATTGTATTTTTGTTCAGCAGCATATTTTTTCATTTCATCAAAACTGTCTTCGCCAACCCGATAAGCTTCATTGCTGTTCAAAATGATTACACCCAATTTTTTATCCTTAGCAAAATTGCATATATCTACCGTGCGCTGCTGATTCTTAATCACGTAGGGACAAGTATTGCAACTGAACATAACCAGTAAACCTTTGGATGAAGCTGCTTTTTTTAAAGAAATATCTTTGCCTGAAATATCCTTCATGGCAACATCGGCTTTAGGCATTTCGCTGCCGATAGGAAGCACTGCTCCCGGTTTGTTTGACAGGGTGATCAATCCGGTAATAATTAAAACTGTTATTAATTTTTTCATATCAATAATTTAGAACAATTTAGTGAGAAATATAAAAGGTAGGATCACAATTTTTTGAGAGTATTATTCTTTAAGTAATGCTCGTCTTTTGAGCGTTTCAATACTTACATTTAACTCAAATCCTATCAGTAAAGCGAGTGAATTGATGAAGATGAGCGCCATTACCATCATGATAGTTCCAATAGATCCATATAAAACATTGTATTTACCAAAGCTGTTTACAAATGAGGCAAACCCTAACGTTGCTAAAACGCTGAGCGATGAAGCCAGTAAAGTTCCAGGTGAAAAAATCTTCCACCGTTTTTCAACAGCAGGAGCATATTTGAAAATAAATGCAATAGCAAAAAATATCAGAAATAAAATTAATATCCATCGCGTGTATTTAATCACTTCACGCCAGCCACTGTCGGAAACGATCAATTTCAATATAGCTCCCTGCATGATCAACAACAGCAGATAGCCCAATAATAAACCAAACAGCAATACGGTAAGTTTGATGGCCAGCCAACGCTGGTGAATACCTTTTCTTTTTTCAAATCCCGCATATTTCTTATTGAAAGAACGCATCAATCCCATCATTCCATTTGACGCAAAGAATAGTGAAAATAACAATCCAAAAGATAGCAATCCGATTTTGTTGCCATCTATGAAAGAATCTACAAATTTAATCACTTCACGATTGTATGTTCTGGTGGGAATGATATCATAAATCAAATTATGCAGTTGGTATTTAATGCTGCGTGTGCTGATAAATGGAAGATTGGGAATTAGTGTGAATATGAATAGGAGAGATGGAGGTAATGACATAATGAAATTGTAGGAAATGGCAGATGCCCGTTCTCTCAATCCCTGTGCCCGTACTTGTGCATGAAACATTTTTATTACATCAAATACAGTGAAAGAGTGATCTGCATTCCAATACCAATGCTTACTTCTGCTCAAAAAGAATGCAACCGGTTTGTTACGTGCAAATATTTTTTCTACTCTGGTTAGCAATTTATTTGTTGTTTCTGATGAGCTGTTGTGATGTAGATGTCAGGCTGTCAAGTGCTTGCTGATATATCTTCGCATATTTCTGATGTTCTACATACGTTTCAGAAAAATTATGGGTGCCGTCTGAATAAGGTTTGGCTGCAAAGAAAATATATTTGGTATCCGGTGCATTCAACACGGCATCAATTGCTTTAGGCGATGGTGTACAGATAGGTCCGGGTGGCAAACCAACCACCTGATAAGTATTATAGGGCGACTGATATTTTAAATGACCGAATAATATCCGCTTCAGTCCAAAATTTCTCATCGCATATTTAACGGTGGGATCGGCCTGCAAACGCATATTTTTATTTACGCGGTTAATATACACAGAAGCAATCAGTTTACGGTCTTCACCATTGTTACTTTCTTCTTCTACAATACTGGCAAGCGTGTACACCTGTTGCGGTGTTAGTTTTTTTTCAGCAGCTTTTTTTATACGTTCTTCGTTCCAGAATTTTTTTCTTTCATCAGCCAGCCTGAGAAAAATTCTTTTGAAATTTCCATTCCATTTTAATGCATAGGTATTTGGAATGATGTTGGTCATTACAGTATTGGTATCACATCCGTAATTTTTCAATGAATCATTTGACAGAATAAATTTCATCACCTCTGAAGAATCAAATTCAAAATTTCGTCCCAGTTTTGAAGCGAGATCTTCTTTTGTTCTTAGCTTATTGATCACAAGTTTAACGGGCGACTGATTACCTGACTTAAACATCCTTACCAATGAAAAAACATTTGTTCCTTTTCTGATTTCATAACGTCCCGGCTTTACTTTGTTGGAATATTTCAGTACACCGGCGATGAAATCAAAATAGAAGGTATTTCCAAGTATTTGCTGATTTTTTAATTCATGTATAACCTGGTTATAGTCGGAGCCGGTTTTAATATAAAAATATTTTGAATCGGGAGATTTCACCACTGGTCCGAATACATTCCATGCTGACCATGCGCCTGCTAACAGTAATACAATAAATAAAAGCTTCAGGATTTTTTTCATACGATCATAATGATCAAAAGTAAAAGAAAAAACCCCGCCTGAAAGAACGGGGTGTTATAAATAATGTAAAAACAGTTTATTTAGGTTGCGTATCCACGTTGGCTGGAACCGTAACGGTATTGGGCGGTGTTACAGGAACCGGAGCCGGAGCCTGTTGTTGTGTTTGAGGCTTGGTGCTGATCTCATCAATAGCATCAGTGCCTGATTTTTTTCCGTCTTTAGAAATGAAAGCAGGAGAAATCACACATAATATACCTACGATGGCAGCAAAGATCCAGGTGCCTTTTTCCATTACGTCTGTAGATTGCTTCACGCCAATCAGTTGATTACTAAATCCACCCAATGAACCGGTTAATCCGCCACCTTTAGGATTTTGCACTAAAACGATCAGTCCAAGAATGATTGAAGCGATAATAATCAGTATTCCGAATAAAACTAACATATTAATGATCTTTGATTTGTTCTAATTTGGCTGCAAAGAAAGCGCTTTTAGCAGGATTCTGCAAACTTAATTTCTGATATATTTCTTTGGCTTTTTTGAATTTACCCTGAGACTCATATACTTCTGCCATGGCTTCCGTTACAATTTCAGCATCTTCATTGCTTTTTTCAGCCAGTTTTTCCACCGAAGCATCAATAACAATGGAATCAACTTTTTGTCCGGGATGTACTTTTTTCATGGTTTTAAGCCATTCTGTAAAGCTTTTCAATTGTCGGCCCAGTTTATCATTCGCTAACTTTTCTTCTGACAATTTGATGCCTTGCGATGCAAAATAATCCGTTGTATACAGAGGCTCGAAAAGGGGCGTTTCATCTGCTAAAGTTTCAATGTTAGTCTCTTTGTTTTCTGTAGCGGGAATGGGAATATTTGAAACAGCCGGTTCGGTTTCCATGTTAACCGCATCCTCTTTTTGAACTTTATTTTCTACAATTTCCGGAAGAATATTATTAGTAGGATGGTTCAGCAGCAGATGTAATAATGGAGCATTGTTGAAGTGTATGGCCGTTTTTGCCAGTTGATCATCGTAACTCCTTTCATTTTTATTGAATTGTTGTAGCAATGCCAAATGAGCGAGCGTGAAATAGGGATACGCTTCAATGATCTCTTCCAGATAATTTTTATCATTATATCTATTAGAAAAAACCTGTTGTAATAATGCCTGCATTTTTAAAACTAACATTTTGTTTACCAATTAGAAAAAATCTTATTGAAGATCTCATCTACAATATTTCTTACTATTTCTTCATTTAACTGAACTTCTGCCTGGGATAGAGAAAGGGAAGATGCAAAGTCGAACGTTTTTGTAACATCAGATTCTACATTACCTTTTGGATCCAGCGTATTTTTAAAAACCAGGTGAACACCAACATTCAGCCTGTTGGTACTTGCTTGTGTGCCGCTGATACCGGTGGTAGTAACAAAGTATTGTGTGATTACACCGCCGATATCATAATGTGCATCATCAGCGTTTGTTTGTATGAGTCTGGTAGTGCTGATGACCTTCTGGCGTAAACGATCTGTTAGCTGCTGGCTCAGCCTTGGGTTAACATACTGTGCCTTATTATCAAAATACGTGACTCTGAAATTTTTTACTTCAGCAGGAATGGGCGCTGTATCTTTTGTACCATATTTACAGGTGGCATAATTGAACGTAAACACCAATAAAAAACAGGCAATCAATAATTTCAACGTACTAATATAAGTTGATGAACAATTATAGGTCTTCAATGTCGTATTCTTTCAGTTTGCGGTATAAAGTTCTTTCGCTGATACCGAGGTCGAGTGAAGCATCTCTTCTTTTACCGCGATGTTTCTTCAATGCTTTGATGATCAATTCTTTTTCTTTATCTACAATACTCAGCGATTCTTCCACATCTTCATGCTGCTGAATACCTTCTCCCTTATTATGATAGATAATGGGTGCATTGCTTTGCGAAACCGGTGAATTAGCAAATGTATTCAGTTCTTTAAAATTCATGTTGTGATCTCCGTTTGAGAAGGAAGCGGTATGAGCCGCAACGGAAGGATTTTGCAACAGGTCGAAAAACATTTTTTTAAGTTCGTTTACATCCTTTTTCATGTCAAAAAAAAGTTTGTACAGAATCTCTCTTTCGTTAGCAAATTCTGTTTGGCTTACGGCTCCGTTTCCTGCTGCCAGCACGGGCAATCTTGTAAAACTGTTGTCTGGAAGAAATTCGCGTAAATGAACGGCATCAACGGTACGGTCTTTACTCAGTACAGATACCTGCTCAGCCATATTTTTTAATTCACGGATATTTCCAGGCCATGAATAAGCTGCCAGCATATCTTTAGCTTCATCTGTAAGTACAATAGCAGGCGTTTTATATTTATCTGAAAAATCTGCTGCAAATTTTCTGAATAATAATGGGATATCTTCTTTTCTGTCGCGAAGCGCCGGCACGCGGATCGGTACCGTATTCAACCTGTAATATAAATCTTCACGAAACCTTCCTTTTTGCGTATATTCTAAAAGTTCCTTATTAGTAGCTGCTATAACCCTTACGTCTGTTTTTTGTACTTTACTGCTTCCTACACGTATGTATTCTCCTGCTTCCAATACACGCAACAAACGGGCTTGTGTTCCCAAAGGCATTTCACCTATCTCATCCAAAAAAATTGTTCCACCATTTACGGTTTCGAAATAGCCTTTACGACTGTCAACTGCTCCCGTAAAGGAACCTTTCTCATGACCAAATAGTTCTGAATCGATAGTTCCTTCCGGTATAGCACCGCAATTAACGGCAATGAATGAATTATGTTTTCTTGCAGACAATGCATGTATGATCTGAGAAAAAACCTCTTTACCTACACCGCTTTCACCATTAATCAGCACACTCAGATCTGTATTGGCTACCTGAACAGCAACATTTAATGCATGATTAAGGCCCGGCGAATTGCCTATGATACCAAAGCGATTTTTTATTGATTGCGAATCCATAATTATTGATTGATAACTTCACCAATTAATGTAGCCGAACTGCACGATTTGATAAGCACCTTTATATAATCGCCTTTCTGGTGATGAGCTTTTGGAAAGATGACCACTTTATTATTGTCAGTTCTACCGAAAAATTCTTCTGTGCTTTTTTTAGAAACCCCTTCTACTAAAACAATATGAACCGTTCCTACTTCTTTTTCCATGCTTAGTAAGGAATGGCCTCTGTGTAATTGTACCATCTCTGCCAGTCGTCTTTTCTTTACGTCAAGAGGAACATCATCTTCAAATCTTCTTGCTGCCAGTGTACCCGGACGCTCAGAATAAAAGTACATATAAGCCAGATCGTACTTGCAATATTCCATCAGGCTGAGGCTATCCTGATGATCTTCTTCTGTTTCAGAACAAAATCCGGTAATCATATCCGTAGAAATACCGCAGCCCGGAAGGATCTCACGGATGCGGTCAAATTTAGCGATATACCATTCACGGCTGTAAGTCCTGTTCATCATCTGCAATACTCTGCTGCTTCCGCTTTGAACAGGCAGGTGAATATACTTACAGATGTTGTCGTATTTCTTCATCACCCATAAAACATCGTCTGTAATATCTTTCGGATGTGACGTGGAGAAGCGTATACGCAGGAGAGGAGATACCTGAGCTACTTTTTCCAGAAGATCTGCAAACGATACCGTATTGCCGTCATCAGCTATAAACTGGTAACTGTCTACGTTCTGACCCAATAGCGTAAGCTCTCTGAATCCTCTTTCAAAGAGGTCGGTACATTCAGCCAGAATACTTTCTGTATTACGACTGCGTTCCCTTCCTCTGGTAAACGGAACTACACAAAACGAACACATATTATTGCATCCTCTCATGATGCTCACAAAGGCGGTAATGCCATTACTGTTTAAACGCACTGGTGAAATATCAGCATAGGTTTCATCGCGGCTTAGTAAAACATTCACCGCTTTTTGTCCTGTGCCGGCTTCATTAATCAAACCGGGAATTGTTCTGTAAGCATCTGGTCCAACTACCAGATCAACCAGCTTTTCCTGTTCCAGAAATGAAGATTTCAACCTTTCGGCCATGCATCCTAAAACGCCGATCAAAAGACCGGGTTTACTTTTCTTCAGCGATTTAAAATCTGTAAGTCTTTTACGAACGGTAAGTTCTGCTTTTTCCCGTATGGAGCAGGTGTTGATGAATATAAGATCAGATTCTGAACTGTCGGTGGTAGCCACAAAACCTTCATTTTGCAATATGGACGCCACCACTTCACTATCGGCAAAGTTCATGGCACAACCATAACTTTCAATGTAAAATTTCTTTTTTACAGGATCTATTCCGGTGAAAGCGGCACCATATGCCTCACCCTGACGGCTTTCATCATGTTTTTTTTCAGTTAATACTTCCTGCATCTTATGCTGCAATTGAGCCGCAAAGATAAGCGATATCAGGACAAACTGTCAGTCTTTTAGATTAAAAAGCTTTAATAATTTCAAGGTGAATATTGGTATCTTC
>JANOAO010000046.1:0-9703 GCA_031411115.1 Bacteroidota bacterium | reverse complement strand
AAAGCCATTGAAAAAGAACAGAGCCTGAAGGAGATAGAGGAAGATATTAAAAAACTGAAGAAGACGAAGCCATGAAATTCACCGAAGCCAAATTAGAAAAGGCTTTTACCGAACTGCTGGGAAAAGAAATTGTCTGAACTATGATTTTTAAAATGATTAAATGAATACTATGATTATAAGCATCGAAAATTGGAAATTATGGCTCATCAAAAAATCACTTCAATCAAAGTTTAAAAATTGAAAGCGATATGATTGATAACAAATACCCCGAAAGCGAATTAACTGGTAAAATAATAGGCTGTGCAATGGAAGTACATAAAGTATTGGGGAATGGTTTTCAGGAAATAATTTATCAGCGGGCATTGGCTATAGAGATGAACCATCAGCGTTTGGCATACAGCCGGGAACATGAGATGGATATTTTTTATAAAGGAGAAAAAATTGGCGGCAGAAGAGTAGATTTTTTTGTAGAAGGTAAAATTATGTTGGAGTTAAAAGCGATCATTCAATTGGAAGATGTACACCTGGCACAAGCTATTAATTATTTAGAAGCTTACAATATGTCAATAGGATTATTAATCAATTTTGGCAACAAAAGCCTCCAATTCAAAAGAGTGATGAAGCCACAAAACAATCATAGTCCTTCATAAAATCAACATTAATCATAGTTCAGAACAATGAAATTCACCGAAGCAAAACTCGAAAAGGCTTTTACCGAACTGCTGGAAAACGAAAACTTTCCTCACCAGTTGGGTAATAACATTTCCCGTTCGGTGGAGGAAGTATTGATTGAATCGGACTTGCAAAACTATCTCCTGAACCAATATGCGGAAGAATGTATTACAATAACAGAAATCAAATCCATAATACTTCAATTAAAATCCTTCCCGGCCTCCGATTTGTATGAAAGTAATAAAACGATCATGAAAATGATCGCTGATGGTTTTATATTAAAGAGAGAAGACAGGAATAAAAAAGACATCTATATAGAGCTGATCGATTATAAAGGTTTACAAAAACAAAGAAGGCTACCTTCAGAAGAACTCCTCCACGTCACTGCTGAAGATCAGGAAGAAATCAATAACAACATTTACAGGTTTGTTACCCAGCTTGAAATTACCGGCAATGAAAAACGAATACCGGATGGGATTGTCTATATAAATGGTTTGCCGCTGGTGGTGTTTGAATTTAAATCAGCGATCAAAACGGATTGCACCATTCATGATGCGTTTAAACAGTTAACGGTGCGCTACCAACGGGATATACCGGAACTGTTTAAACACAATGCTTTTTGCGTGATCAGTGATGGTGTAAATAATAAAGCTGGTTCCTTCTTTGCTCCGTATGAGTTTTACTATGCATGGCGCAGGGTGGCAGGTTTGGCCAAAGATGTGGATGGTATTGATAGTATGTACACCCTTATACAGGGTATGTTTGAGCACAACCGCCTGCGGGATATTATCCGCAACTTTATTTATATACCCGATAGCAGTAAGAAAAATGAAAAAGTAGTTTGTAGTTATCCGCAATATTATGCAGCGCGTGCTTTATTCAATAATATAATAAAAGCGCAAAAGCCCGGTGGTGATGGAAAGGGCGGAACTTATTTCGGGGCAACAGGATGTGGTAAAAGTTTTACCATGTTATACCTCACGCGGTTGCTGATGAAAAGTGAGTATTTTGAAAGTCCTACCATTGTTTTAATTACGGATAGAACTGATCTGGATGATCAGCTTAGCGGTCAGTTCACCAATGCTAAAAACTTTATTGGCGATAATACCGTGGTAAGTGTAGAGAGCAGGGCCAATTTAAGAGAACTGATACAGGGCAGGCAAAGCGGTGGTGTATTTTTAACCACCATACATAAGTTTACCGAAGACACAGAATTACTGAGTAACAGAAACAATGTGATCTGTATTTCAGATGAAGCTCATCGTAGCCAGGTAAACCTTGATCAGAAAATAAAGGTTACAGAGAAAGGTGTACATAAAACGTATGGTTTTGCCTATTACCTGCATCAGTCATTACCCAATGCAACATTTGTAGGTTTCACAGGTACACCCATCGATGCCACCTTAGATGTTTTTGGAAAAGTGGTAGATGCCTACACGATGACGGAATCGGTAAAAGATGAAATAACGGTACGCATCGTTTATGAAGGCAGAGCCGCCAAAGTAGCTTTAAAAAGTGGAGAACTAAAAAAGATAGAAGAATATTACGAGGAAGCTGCAAAAGCAGGTGCCAATGAATACCAGGTTGACCAAAGCAAAAAAGAAGTTACCAATATGTACGCCATATTGGGTGATCCGCAACGCTTGAAAGCTGTTGCCGATGATTTTGTAAAGCATTATGAAAGCCGTGTATCAGAAGGTGCTACCGTAAAAGGCAAAGCCATGTTTGTATGTGCTAACAGAGAGATCGGCTATGCACTTTATAAAAACATCGTGGCGCTTAAACCTGAATGGAATGAAATAAGGGCAGTGGAAGAAGGTGCGGAGCTTACAGAAAAAGACAGACGTGAATTGAAACCCATTGAGCGAATTAAAATGATCATGACGCGTGGTCAGGATGATACAAAAGAATTGTATGATCTGCTGGGAACAAAAGAAAATCGCAAGGAATGGGACAGGCAATTTAAGAATGAGAAATCCAACTTTAAAATTGCCATAGTTGTGGATATGTGGCTAACGGGTTTTGATGTACCTTTCCTCGATTCCATTTATATAGACAAGCCGATCCAGCAGCATAACCTGATACAAACTATATCGAGGGTAAACCGTCGCTACGAAGGAAAGAACAAAGGATTGGTGGTGGATTATATCGGCATTAAAAAACAAATGAATGTTGCGCTGAAGAAATACAGCGAAGGTGACCGGAATAATTTTGAAGATATTGCGGAATCCATCATCATTGTAAGAAATCATTTAGACCTGTTGGCGAAGCTGATGCATCAGTTTGACAATACAAACTATTTTAAAGGATCAACGCTGCAGCAATTAAATACGCTGAATATGGCTGCGGAATTTGTGCAGCAGACAAAAGAAACAGAAACCCGTTTTATGGCGCTGGTGCAGCGATTAAAAGCAGCGTATGATATATGTGTAGGCAGCGACCAGATTACGCAAATAGAAAGAGATTACACCCATTTTTATCTTGCCGTCCGTTCTATCGTTTTTAAACTAACCAAAGGAGATGCTCCGGACACGGCGCAGATGAATGCCAGAGTAAGGGAAATGATCAAAGATGCCTTGCAAAGCGATGGGGTGGAAGAGATCTTTAAAATGGGAGAGACGAATGAAAGCGGTCAGGATATTTTTGATGAAGATTATCTGGCAAAGATTGATAAGATCAAACTGCCCAATACCAAGATCAAATTGCTGCAACAGCTTTTGGCGAGGATGATCGGTGAAATAAAAAAAGTAAACAAAGTAAAGGGCGTTAATTTTTCAAAGAAAATGGAGGCGCTGGTCAATCTTTACAATGACAGGAGTAAGAATGATATTTTCAGAAGTGAAGTATATGAAGAAATGGCGGAGCAATTGACCAATATGATATGGGAAGTGCATAAAGAATTTTCAGCAGGAGATATCATGGGAATCAACTTTGAAGAAAAAGCATTTTATGATATTTTGAAAGAGCTGTGTTTTAAATATGATTTTACTTATCCGGAAGAAAATTTAATTGTATTAGCCAAAGCTGTAAAAGACCTGGTTGACGGACAGGCAAAATTCCCGGATTGGAATAAAAGAGATGATATTAAATCGGCTTTAAAAGTTGGCTTGATTTTGCTGCTGGATGAATTTGGATATCCACCTGTGGAAAGGGATGAAGTGTATGTGGAGATCTTTGAGCAGGCGGAAAATTTTAAAAAGAATGCAGGTAATAATTAATATATAAAGTCAATTTCTATTTATGATTTCTGAAAAAATATTCATAGAACGCATTTACAATATTCCAAATACTATTCTTAGCAAAACAGGGACTGCATCATATACAGGATTTAAGATTGATGGAGAATTATTGCATTTCCATCGGGTGGTTCCAAAGACAAATTGGAATTTAAATTTGAAAACAATTTATCAGGTGTATTTGCGAAATGATTTTATTAATACTGCTGTAGTTAAAAGAGAGACAGGAGGCAGGGTGAATTCACCAACAGTAGCCATTCTATTAGCCATTGGTTGCATTGATGAAAGAGGAAATAGAATTAATGAAGAATAGTTAAATCAACTTTCATTGTTTCTATTTTTAAATTGATATTTTAAAATTTATAAACCTTATGTCAAGATTAAACACCCAATTAGAATCTGAATCGGCTGAATTTTTTGTATTGGCCACTTTGTTATTGCATAAAATTCCTAGTTTCAAAAATTATACAAAGCATTCCGATTATGATGTAATTGCTACTAATCTTGAAAATAACAAACTTGCCAAGATACAGGTTAAGAGCCGGTATAGAAAAGGGGCAAATGGTTTTCCTATCAAAAATTTTAATTCAGATTTTGTAGTGTATTGCAGGCTAAACAGAAGTCTTACAGATGATTCACATGAAGATCCTGAGTATTGGGTATTTCCCACCAAATTAGTGCAGGACAATATTTCTTCCAGTTCAACATGGCAGAAATTTTATTTAAAACAAATTCCTGACCTCGATAAATATTATATGAATTGGTCTTTAATAAAAAAATATTTACGATTTAAGTAAAATAATAATGGAACTAAATTCTGACAGAGTAAAAATATCAGACATCCTTTCATGGAAAAGAGGGAACATTTTGAGGGTTAACCCGGAATATCAAAGAGGCGCTGTCTGGAAACAACCGCAACAAAAAAAATTAGTGGATAGTGTGTTGCGGGGATATCCTTTGCCTCTCATTTATCTACACCACCGGAAGCAAGTGGTGGGTGGCATCATGCGTGAAGACTTTGAAATTATTGATGGACAACAAAGAATAAATGCATTATATGAATTTGGAGAAGGTGCATGGAAATTGTTTGATCCGGTAGCTGATGACAAAGTTGCCCGTTTTCCAAAATTTATCAAAGATACCCCTTGTCCATGGGGTAATTGTGACTATGCAGCTTTGCCTGAACAGTTGCGCGAAAAATTTGATAACACCGAATTATTTATCGTCAAAATAGAAACACATAACGAAGACGAGGCGAGAGATTTATTTATACGTCTGCAGGCGGGATTGCCTTTAAATGCCCAAGAAAAAAGGGATGCATGGCCAGGAGGTTTCACGGAATTTGTATTAAAGTATGGTGGTAAACGGGAACTGATAAAATATCCGGGTCATGAGTTTTTTAAAAGAATCGTTCTGAATTCAGCAAGCGACAGAGGTGAAATCAGGACGTTATGTGCACAGATCGCGATGTTATTCTTAGAGGAAGCTGCGAAAGGGAATTGGATGAGTATTGGAACCAAACCAATTGATGATTACTATTATCAGAACCTCAGTTTCAATATCAAATCAGAAAAGGTTTCCAGATTTGAAAGGATATTAAATATTGCAGTGGAAATATTTCATAGTTATAAGGGCCCTAAACTGAAAGTTCATGAAGGTATACATGTAATACTTTTAATTGATAGCCTTACGGACGACTATAGCAATAATTGGCAAACAAAATTTATAGAGGCTTTTGATACATTCCGCCATAAAGCTGCCATCGATAAAAAGTCAAAGGATGGTGAGTATTGGTTAAAGTATGGTGCTTTAACGATGACGCAAGCAGCCAATGCCACAACTATACAAGCCCGTCATGACTTTTTTTCGAGGAAAATGATGGAAGACTTAAAGCCTTTAAAAAAAGATACCACACGCATATACGGTCAGGTAGAAAGGGAGATATTGTATTTTAAATACAGGAAGCAATGTGTGGTGTGTGATAAAGAGATATTCTGGCAGGAATTGGAAATTCATCATGTAGATCAACATCAGCATGGAGGGCAGACATTGTTGGAAAATGGAGTTCCTGTACACAGGATTTGTCATCCGAAAGGTCAGGCTGCAGTGGAATTCAATGCTCGTTGGTCTATGATGAAAGAAAAAAGTTTAGACGATTTGAAACCGGAGGCCGATGAAGAAAGTAATTCATTTATTCCTGATAACTCTGACAGACTTTATAAGTTACAAAATTTAAATAAAGGGATTGTTGCTTTTGCCATGGAAACGGAAGAAAAAAAATTTTATGTTTTGAAAGGTTCTACCGTTGCCGCACAAGTATCAGAAAATTTCGCAATAAATTGTCCGATTCCGTGCACCAGGCGAAAAAAATTGTATAGAGAAGGGGCCATTAGCCTTGAAAATGTTTTTACTCAGGATATACATTTCAATTCTAAAAGCGGGGCTGCAAGTTTAATATTAGGTTATTCAGCAAATGGAAATGCTGTTTGGGAATTACAGGAAAAGGGATAATAATTACTTTAAATGAAAACAGGTTTTATGCGGATTGGAATGTCAATTTGTTTTCTGCTATTATTAGCATCTTGTTCAAATTATGAAGATCAATGTAAGTCGCTTACGTATGAGTGGAATGAACTGCATAATTCTCATAATACAGAGAAATTCGAAGAACTGTATGATACAGAAGTATTATTTTATGGTTTTAGGTATACTAAATCAAAATGTATTGCCATCAAGAAAAAGTTCCTATCCTCTTCTTTTGAACAGGAAATCATTTCTCCATTAGTATTGTATAAGTATTCATCAGGAGTAATTAAATGCGATTTCACAAAGCGGACACATTCCAAAAAAGGTATCAAAGAGCATTTGTGTTATTTACTGTTTAAAGAAGTAAACAATAAACTTCAAATAACGGGGGAGAGTGATTTTCTATCTGATCAAAAAAGAAATGTGCAATTGAATCTTGGAACAATTCAATCTGGTTCAAAAGGTTATTATATACTCACTTCATTGCTGATTTTACTGATTGGGTCAGGAATTTATTTTGTAAGAAGAAAAAGAAAATCAGATGATGGAATGGGTATTTATACTTCGGAGGCTGTTGAAGAAAAAATAGAGCTGAAGTCGTCAGCCAACCTGAAAGTTGATACTATTGATAAAAACGTTGAAAAAGGCAGGCTGTTTGAAAATTATATCACAGCAAAATTCCATGAAGTATTTAAGCTAAAGGAGTGGAGAGGAGATAAAATTCATGAGGGTCGATACGCCCATAATAATATGTACCCGGATATGGAGTGGGAATTAATTTTGCCGAATGTGTATGGCAAGTTTGCTGTAGAATGTAAGTATCGTTCGCAATACATTAATAACAGCGTTGACATTGCTAAAGAGTATCAATTAAATAATTATAGAAATTATTCAAAAGAAAATAAAATTCCAGTATTTATTATTTTAGGAGTAGGAGGTTTACCGGATAATCCTTCAGAAATATTTATTATTCCGCTTTCGGAAATTCAATCTCCAATTTTGTATAAAGGGCAACTTGCAAGGTTTAGAAAAGCTAAAGTAACCGGTACATTTGGCTACAATGTATATACAAAGGAGTTGTTATAATAAAATTGATTTTATTTTCTGACTAATTAGTAATTAGATAAAAGTTATGCTATGAATATAAGATCTGTTGCATGTAATTGGTTTAATGGTAAGTATGGCAAGAGCAAGGCTAAAGTATATACCTCACGGTTTTATTCTCCGGATATTTCTTATCCCAAAAAAGCTGTGTGGTTTTTGCAAATACCATTAAACGCAATTGACTTAAATACCTATGATCATGTTAACCTCATTTGTCAAAAGAAAATTAATGGCAAAGATTTTCATTATTTGAAAGTCCCTGCAAAATATTTTCATAAACACATCAATACATTCGATCGGATAAAATCAAATATTGCCATTTATTTATCTGCCAATCCTGACACTTTATTTGTAGAAGAAAGAGGAACCGGAAGATTAGATTTTTCTGAATTTGTTGTAAATAAATAACTGTAGTTATGAGCTGAGAATTTTAATTACTGATCTTAAAAAAGGGGAAATTTACGGGTATTTTAAATTGAGTTGAATTGTAACATTGTGTATTGCCTTTCTTCAAACAACTGTGTGACTTTTTAACAACGCTTCATTTTCATTAATTGTAATTCTTAAACTCAATCTTGCTTTTTGACGAACGTCTAATTAGGCCAATAACTACTAACTAATGGCCCTATAATTTATATTTTTGGCAACAATTTTTCATGCCCATTAAGGTTCTACTTTTGCATCTTATAAATTAAATAAAATGTAAAAAATGGAAAACAAAATTTTGGTAGCTGGAGGTACAGGTGATTTAGGCAACAGAATTATCAAAGCGCTGCGTAAGAGAAATGCAGAGGTTGTTGCTATAGTTCGCCATAGCAGTGACCCTGCAAAAGTAGAAGAACTGCAGAAGACAGGTGTAACTGTTATTAAACTGGACACATTAAATTTAGCAGAACTAACGGCTGCCTGTAAAAATGTTACCTGCGTAGTCTCTGCATTAGCGGGTTTAAAAGAAACGATTGTTGATGCACAAAGCGTTTTGCTGGATGCTGCGATTGCCGCAGGTGTGCCAAGGTTTATTCCGTCAGATTATTCATGTGATTTTACACAACTTGCAGCAGGGGAAAACAGGAATTTCGATTTAAGAAAAGAATTTCACAGGAAACTGGATGCCGCTCCGATTAAATCTACATCGATCATGAATGGTGCATTCGCGGATGTTTTGGCTTACAACACTCCATTGTACAACTTAAAAGAAAACAGTGTTGGTTTCTGGGGCAATGATGCAGACTTCCAGCTTGATTTTACAACAAAAGATGATGTTGCAAACTATACCGCAGCCGCCGCATTAGATGCAACCACTCCTGAAATTTTACGCATTGCCAGTTTTCAAATCAGCCCTAACGGATTGGTGAAAATGGCCACTGAAATTAAAAAAACGGAGTTTACATTAATTCCAATGGGCAGCGTGGAAGGACTTGATGTGTATAATAAAAAAGAAAGAGCAGCAAATCCCGCAGGAGAAAATGAGTTGTATCCTAAATGGCAGGGAAGTCAATATATGCACAGCATGTTCAGTGCACAAAACAAATCGCTTGATAATAGTCGTTATGCAGATATTACCTGGGCTTCCGCTCAGGATGTATTATCACGCATCTGAATTCAAAAAAAACAAAAATGAAATTTATAATAACAGGTTCATTAGGAAACATCAGTAAGCCCTTAGCTATTGAGTTACTGGAAAAAGGACATCAGGTAACTGTAATCAGTAGCCAAAAAGAAAAACAAAAAGACATTGAAACCATGGGTGCCACCGCAGCCATCGGCTCTGTCGAAAATGTTGAATTTTTAAAATCTACTTTCAGCGGTGCAGATGCAGTTTATTGTATGATACCACCAAAGTTTGATGAGATTGACCAGGTTGAATACTACAGCAGAATTGCAAACGCTTATGCAAAAGCTATTCAGCAATCAGGTGTAAAGCGGGTGGTAACGTTAAGCAGTTACGGTGCACACATAGAAAAAGGAACAGGCTTTATTACCGGTTCACACCACGTAGAGAAAATTTTAAATGAATTGACGGATGTAGATGTTACACATCTTCGTCCGGGTTATTTTTACTACAACTTATTTTCTTTTGTGAGCATGATAAAACAAGCTGGTTTTATGGCTTCTAACTTTGGGGGAGATGATAAAATAGTTCTTGTGCACACCGTTGATATTGC
>JANOAO010000045.1:0-18884 GCA_031411115.1 Bacteroidota bacterium | reverse complement strand
GTTTGCCACTTTCTTTACCGTAGCAGCTTTTCCTAAAGCCGTACTTTCCTATTCTATAAAAAGGCAATTTCCGTTTTTGAAAGCCTACATTCGCGGCATCATCTGGAATTTTAAGAATTCCAGGTATTCAACTGTATAACCTTCTATTTTAATTGTTGTATGAGAATTGGCATTGAAGCACAGCGTTTGTTCCGTCCAAAAAAACACGGGATGGAAATTGTTACGCTGGAGATCGTACGCCAACTCGCCAGCATAGACCTGCACAATGAATATGAGATATTTATTGCGGCAGATACGGATGTTTGTATTCATAACAAAAATTCGGTGCACATCAATTTGTTGCCTCACCGTTTTTATCCTTTGTGGGAACAATTCAGTTTACCAAAAGCAGCCCAAGTAAAAAATGTAGACCTGCTGCATTGTACCGCAAATACTGCACCGTTGTGGTACAACAAACCAATGGTGGTTACGATACATGATGTGATTTATCTGGAATCTATGGATTTCAGCGGTTCCGCCTACCAGAATTTCGGAAACCTGTACAGAAGATTCATTGTACCAAGGATCGCAAAAAAAGCAAAACGCATCATCACTGTTTCAGAATATGCCAAAAAGATCATCTCCAAACGTTTAGGCATTGCCGAAAGTAAGATTGATGTTGTGTATAACGGCGTGCATCCTGCTTATAAAAGAATAACCGATGTACAACAGTTGGTCAGCGTTTCCAAAAAATATAATTTACCGGAAAAATTTTTACTCCATTTTGGAAATACGGCCAGCCGGAAAAATACTACCGGTGTATTGAAAGCATATAAATTGTATAAAAATAAAAATGCAGATGCAATTCCGCTCGTGATCACAGGAATTGACCGCAACTTATTATCTAAATTTTTACAGACCGTACAGTCAGAAGAACTCGCAGATCAAATCATATTACCCGGATATATTGCTGCAGAAGATTTGCCGGCTTTATATAATCTCTCTCATTTATTTTTATATCCTTCGCTGAATGAAGGTTTTGGAATGCCGGTGATTGAAGCGATGGCTTGTGGTACTCCGGTAATTACTTCAACGGTAACCTCTTTGCCGGAAGTGGCAGGAAATGCGGCCATGCTGGTAGACCCAACGAACGAAAAGGAAATTTGTGAGGCTATAGAAACTTTAACTTCACAGCAATTATTATACAACACTCTTCAAATGCAGGGCTTTATGAATGCACAAAGATTTAGTTGGGAAACTGCTGCCAGAAAAACGATCGCTATTTATAAAGCGTTAATAGCATGATAGAGTTCATCCGCATATTTTCTTTGATAGTTCAGGGTATCGTTGCAACGATATTAATTTTTCCTGTTTTAACGGGTTTGATTTACCTGCTGTTGCCGAAAATAAAATTAAAAAAACGCAACCCGGAAAACGGTGATTATGCCATCATTGTTACGGCCTATAAATACACCGGCAATCTTTCCAATGTGGTGGACTCGCTTTTGAAAATGAATTACAACAATTTCATCGTTTATATTGTAGCAGATGATTGTGCCGATTATAATCCAAATTTTCAGGATGAAAGAATAGTGCTGCTTAAACCGGAAACACCTTTTGCCAATCAGGTTAAATCACATTTTTTTGCGATACACAATTTTAAACGGGCGCATAACCGTTTAACGATCATTGATAGTGACAACCTCGTTCATCCCGATTATTTAAAAGAACTCGACCCGTTTTTTGAAGCAGGCTACAAAGCTGTTCAGGGTGTAAGATCTGCAAAAAATTACGACAACAATTATTCTAAACTGGATGCGATCAACGAATTGTATTATTTATTCTGCGACAGAAAAGTTTTATTTGGTATCGGTTCATCCTGTATGTTATCCGGCTCGGGTATGGCATTTACCACAGGGCTGTACAAAGATTGTCTGGGCGATATAAACACTTCTGGTGCCGGTTTCGACAAAGTGCTGCAAATGAAAATTGTAAGCGCAAAAAATAAAATTGCTTTTGCAGAAAAGGCCTTTGTATATGATGAAAAAACTTCTTCTACCGATCAACTCGTGAAACAAAGGGCCAGATGGATCAATACCTGGTTCCGGTTTTTTTCATTCGGCCTACAACTAATGTATAAAGGCATTAAAAATTTAAATCTGAATCAATTTTTATTTGGATTTGTGCTGGTAAGGCCACCGCTGTTTATGCTGGTGATGCTGGTAGGAATATTTTTTTTAGCCAATGTATTTTTAAATCCTATGATCGCCTGGGTATGGATCATATTAATGATCATTTTTATCGCAGGATTTGTTTTTGCTTTAAAAATAATGAAAGCACCCAAAACTTTATACCGTGCATTATTGCATATACCGGCATTTATGTTCTTTCAGATATTGTCGTTATTGAAAGCTAAAAAAGCCAATCAAATATCTGTAGCTACGGTACATCAACATCATAAAAAAGTGGAGGAGATTAAATAATTTTACAGATAGATAGTTATTATTATATTAGCATTCTTAATAACAATACTCTATGAAATATGTTTTGCTGTTTATTATTTTTATCAGCCATCTTAACGTAAAATCTCAAAATTACCTGCCTGGTAAAATTACTTTTCTAAATGGAGTTCAGGATTCTGGACGAATTGAAAAAAAATCATGGCTTACCAATCCAAAAAGAATAAAATTTCAAGACAAACTTGGGAATGAAAAATTCTTTACCAGTTCTGATCTGGAAAGTTTTGAAGTAGGAAGTTATCGCTATAAGAGGGCAGTTGTAAAAATTGACCAGTATTCAATTGATATATTTGATAAGTTTTCTGGTAAGGATACTACTATTATTGATACAGTTTTTTTAAAAGTATTAGTCAGCGGCATTCCTTTGAATTTATACCAATACGTTGATTTTAAATCTCATTATTATATTTCGACAGATTCCAGTGGAATTGAAGAACTTATTTACAGAATAAATAATTATACCTACCATGATCAAATTCAAAAGATAAAATCAATTGTATGGACTGAAAATCTTACAAATATGGTTAGGAACATGAATTACAATGAAAAAGAAATTACAAGATTTGTAAGAAATGCAAACACTTACACAAAATATAATGAAGATGCTTCCTTAAAATTCAAAGAAAGATTTAGTTTTTTTGCAGGAGGCGGAATTGCTTATCAAACATTAAAATTCGAATCCAGCCCTGCTTTTAATTATAGAAGATTAAATTTTAGTAATTCAACCGCACCCATCATCTCAGCAGGTTTGGATTTCTTTTTTTTGAAAAATGAAACCCATTTAGCATTCAGAATGCAATTGTCTTACTATTCTTTTAAAACAACAGGAGAATTTTCAATTCCGAGCCAGAGACTGGATGGAAAATACATTATTCATCAGAATAATCTGATACCTTCTTTTGGCCTATCATATAATATTGTTCATTCACCAGACTTTAAATTATATGCAGCAGGCAATGTGGCAATATGTATCTCCAATTATAAAGAAAATTCTTTTATACTCAAAGACTCGCAAACAGGAGTAACCAATTTAAGCACACCCGTAATTTTTTCTGAAAAATGGATTGCTTTTCCTATCCAATTAGGATGCATGTTCAACAAACATTTTGATGTACGTCTCTCCTTCTTAGCCGCCGGAACTTTTTTAGAAAGTCCAGCAGTATCTGAAAGTGGATTAAAATCTTCGTTTCAGTTATTATACAGATTTTAAATTCTGTATTCAATAGTTATAAACAGATAGTATGTTAATAGCACTTCTAATTCTTATCATACTTCCTGCAATAATTGTTTCTATTGACTTTTTAGGCTTTTTATTTACAGGTCATCAGGTTTTACATAAAGTTCTTTTACGAATTACAGAAGTAGCTTCTTTAATCATTCTACCCTACTTGTACGGGCAATTTGGTGCTAAAAATGATTGTTGCGATGATGATAGTGCTGTCTTTTCACCTGAACATCAACTTACTATCGGGATAGTCATTTTACTTTGCTTAACAGCTTATTTTTATTCCAGCTATCGAAATAAAATTTCAACGCCAGTAATTGAAATCATTATAAACTCCTTTTTATTCATTGGTATAATCTTAAATATTTTTATTGCCATCCACACAAAATTTATGTGGTTTGCTCTGGGTGGAAACATGCCAATTATTCTACTAGCCATTTTAGTGCTGGTTAAAAATCAACGTGCATTTATGGAATATTCCAAGGATAGAGAATTCAATCCAAAAAATTCGTTTGAAATCTGGGCTTGGAAAATTTTAAATCTGAAGCCTATTTTAAAAGTTCCAGTTTTATTGGTTCTTTGTTTACCCATCTTAATCATACTTACTGCATTACTATTATTAACCGGTCAAAAACCGGATTCAATTATCAGGGCATTTACAGACACCTATAAACACGGATTTTCACAATGGGATTATAAGTGTGACAATGTTCAATGTGGTGGTCATTACCTTTGTTCCGTTGCTGCAAATGGACACGCCAACGTTGTTAAACCACAGAGACTGGGAATAAGAAATGGACGCCCTATTATTTGTAACAGACAATTACTAATCTCAAATGCATTTGAAGATATGATTCAAGAAAGGCTTCCCTTTTTACACATGCTAATCAGACGACAGTACAACAAAGTTGGAAACTTTATTCACCGTTACTATGGCATTTTTGAAAATAAATTTGTTTCTGACTTTATTTATATGCTGATGAAACCATTGGAGTGGTTTTTCTTATTCACACTTTACACCTGTGACAGAAACCCGGAAAATAGAATTGCTAAACAATATTTAAGTATTTCAGACAGACAACAAATTGACAGACATTGAACTCGAGGTAAATTGAGTCATGTAATGCTATTTTTGCAATTGTTTCATCATAAATATCATGTCCAAAATAAATGCAAACAATTCCATAAAAAGTAAAACAACCCTTTGGTTGAGCCTTGCATGTTTGATTTACTTCTTACTTGTATTAAATCTGAATGTTTACAGGTATATACTTACGGGTGCTTTGTATGAGTTTCTTTCAATTCCTTTTATAGTACTCCTGATATTATTACCGTTCTTTTCTTTATATCATTGGATTCGCAATGGAATTACCATTCGGTCGCTGTATTTATTATCTTTTCTTTTTTCAGCCACTGCCTATGCGCTGGTAATTTTTAGAATGATATCTGTAAAAGGCTGATACCCTAAATAAAAAATATTCCGTCTTATTTATTAAATACAAACATCGGATACTCTCCTTTCAACCCACATTTTTCAGGTTCTTTCTCTTCTTTATTATAAATAGCTTCCAGTAATTTTTTTCCGCCAAAACTTTCATGAATATATTTTTTCATAAAAGGCACACTAATCGAACGCCAGCACATCAGCTTAAATGGCACCGGCAAATGCTTTTGAAAATATTCATACGGATGTGCATAGAAATATAACATTTTAGCCGGCTCACCTTTTCCTGCCGCTTTACTCAACATACTTTTTAAACGGTTGCCAATATATTCCACACCTCTGAAAGGAAGTAAGGTAATATTCATCCACGGAGAATGTTTATACCAGTCGTACACCACCACACCTTTACCTTTCGGCATCAGCACCCGGTATAATTCAGTGATGGCTTTCACCTGTTCATCTTTGGGAATATGATAGATCGTATTGAGCGATACAAAACCATCAATCGAATTTTCTTTTACCGGCAGATTCGTCATGTCGCACAACAGGCAAATGGCTTTATCACCCAGTTTTCTTTTACATTCACTTAATCCCTGAAACGACATATCTACACAGATCCGGTATTGATAATTTTCAGAGTACTGTAAATATTCTTTGAATTGTAAAGCACCCGAAGCGGCATCCATCATATATTTTCCGGATGGATTGAGAAAACGTGAAACACGTTCGTGGCATTTTTTCAGATAATCCTGCGCAAAAGGACGCAGGTCTTCAAAGATGTCGGCATCTTCATAATCACCTTTATCGTTGGTATGCCATCCGCGATTGTCGTAAAAATCTTTTACCAGTTTTTTATCGTCACTCAACAACTCTCCTACAATTTTATCTTTGGAATCCACTAATGCCAGATCGCGTAGCAGTAAAACAATTTCTTTAACAATCGGATAAATATAATCGCCTTTCGTTGTGATCAATCCTTTTTCGATCGTTGTCATCATCGGTTTTCCATCAACCTGCCACAATCCGCCTGCACTGATCTTTGCATTTATCTGAGAAATTTCATCTGCCGTCAGCAACCGGACATCTGATGATGTGATGGGGCATTTGAGTATATTGATCCACTCCATTCTTTGGGTTTGAGATAAAAAAATGTAAATGTAGGCGATTGCTAAAACATAAGCCCATATAGCGTAAAAGTAAATGGTTCTTTTATACTTTTAGGTCGCACATGATCATCAAAAAATTAGTAAAGCCTGTTTTCATTGCCTTAAACGTAATAAATGCCATATTATTATTAACCGGCACCTATAGTTATGTAGTTGATCCAAAGACGGGTTGGATGATGGCCATTACCACCTTATTTTTTCCTATTTCATTGCTTACGATGGCGCTGTTAGGCATAGCAGGATTAATTTTTAAAATGAAGATCTGGCGCCTTGCATGTATAATATTGCTGCTAAGTACGCCGGCCATTTTAAAAACCATCGCATTTCAATTTCCACATACAACGCAGCCAAAAAAAAACGGTGCTATTCGTATACTAACCTGGAATACAGGGCTAATGAATATCACCGCTCCGGATAAAGATTCGGCAAAAAAAGGAAACGATCAATTATATGATGAGATACGAAAATTGCAACCTGACATTCTTTGTATTCAGGAATTTTTAACGTCCCAATGGCCGGGAAGCGAATACAATTATATTGACAGTATCAGAAGTTTCGGATACCGCTATATCTTTTTTAGTGAAGATCATTTTAATGCAAAAGATTTTTTTCAGCGCGGAACTATACTCTTCAGCAAATTTCCCATTATCGATTCATCTGTTATCCGTTATCCAAAACCATTTGCCGGTTCCTTACTACGGGCAGGCATTGCCGTAAACGGCGATACCATCGATATATTTTCCACCCGTTTACAAAGCATCAATTTTGGTGCAAATGAATATGAATCATTATCTAAAGTAAAATCCATTTCTCCTGATGCTGTAAAAGGAGGTAAAACTATTTTACAAAAATTAAGGCGCGGATATTTCTACAGAAGTGAGCAGATCAGGCAGGTGAAAGAAGCTATAACACGTAGTCAGCGTAAACATATTTTTACCGGCGATATGAATGATGTGCCCTGTAGTTATGCGTATGCACAGGTAAAAGGAAATATGCAGGATGCCTGGTTAAAAAAAGGTTCCGGAATTGGACGTACTTTCAGAAGAATTTCTCCCACTTTGAGGATTGATTATATTTTTTGTGACGAACATTTTATCGTAGCGGATGCCGGGAGAATTAATAGCTCCGGAAGTGATCACAACGGTTTATTCGCAGATGTAGAAATACCATAATATACGGCTGTGTTTTAAAAATTAATATCAAATAGATAAACAACCAGAGCCGTAAGCAGCAATATTAATGTGATGGTAATTCCTAAAATATTTACTGTATCTTTTATTTTCGATTTAGGCATCATTTGTTTCGGATTAACAAACAAATTTAATAAATCTGCTATACAGAATACCATGGTACACATTTTAGTACAGGATAATTCTGGATAACCAAACACCTCCGGCTATCGCTATAAGCGTAGCTATAAAAGTTACAGATACGTATAAAATAAACAGTCCGGTTTGGTCGGTTTGCAGAAATTTCCAGTTCTCCAAGGCAAAGGCAGAAAAAGTGGTAAATCCGCCGCAGATTCCGGTCATCAAAAACAAACGCATCTCACTGGATAACCATTCCTGTTTTTCTCCCACAGTAAAAATAATTCCTATCAAAAAACATCCGGCTACATTCGCCAAAAAAGTGGGCAAAGGAAAATTATTTTCTCCCGGGCGCAACCACCATAAGGTGATGAGGTAACGCATGACCGAACCAATTGCACCACCTAATCCTACTGCCAGAATTGATTTCATGATCGTTTTTGGCAACTAAGTTATTGTGTTTTAATAAATATTTTGAAGCTATCTTCTTCCGGATTTTATATTTCACCATGCCCGCTATCCGCTGCAAATACTCGCTACGCTCCGTGTTTTACGCTGCTATCGGGGCTAGCTATATCTGTACGTTTTCTAATAACATTTTATTATGGAATAATATTGGATGTTCATCCGTAAAATTATTTCCTAAACATCCGGAAGCGACACAATGGATTATTTACAGATTTGATATTTACAAACTAAAACCTACAACGGAAAATAAAGTATAAAAACTGAGCCCTCACCTTTTTTTCCTTCGGCTTTTATAAATCCAAAATGATTTTGAACAACTTTTTTACAAATTGCCAGCCCAATTCCTGTTCCTTCATATTCTGCACGCCCGTGTAAGCGTTGGAATAACTGGAATATTTTATCTTCATATTGCTGATCGAAACCAATTCCATTGTCAGTAAAACTAATTTTTACATATTTTTTTTCTTTAACCGCGTCTGCAATACCAGTGTTTCCTGCTTCTATTATTTCTGACTTAATATGTATCATGCACGGTACATCCGGCCGGTTGTATTTCAGTGCATTAGAAATGATATTCGTAAATAATTGTATGAACTGAACATACACAATTGTCATTTCCGGCAACCTTTCAACATTGATCAACGCATTCTTTTCATTTATCTCGTCCTGTAAATTCTCTAAAACTTCCTCCAAAACTTTATGCAGGGAAACAGTTTCCATGGTTTCAGCATCCCTGCTGGTTTTTGAATAATTCAATAAAGCTTCAATCAGGCTTTGCATACGCTCTGCAGCTTTAATAACCCGGCTGAAATAATTTTTATTGGTCTCGCTGAAATCACCGGAACTCTCAAAAATAAGCGTACAAAAAGTTCTGATTTTTCTCAAGGGTTCTTGCAAATCATGCGAAGCGATATATGTGAAGGAAGCCAGTTCGTTATTCTGTGCTTCCAGTAATTTATTTTGTAAAGAAAGTTTTTCGTTAGCCTCTGCGAGTTTTGCTTCTGCCTTTTTTTCTTCCGTAATATTGGCGGTGGTAACAATTACAGCGTTGTCAAGTTTATTGATACTTGCTGTAAAAAATAATTCTTCCCGCTCATGATAAAAAGAAACCTCATATCGCATGGGCATCGAGGTTCTTACACAAGCTATAAGTTTTTCAAAAATACCATCAAGGAATATGCTCGGGTAAATTTCACTGCACATTTTACCAATGATGTTTTCAGGCTGTATGCCCAACACCGAAGGGCCTTGCTGATTGCTATAAATTATTTTGAAGTCGGTTATGTCATCATGGTCATACACCGGTTCATAAAGAGCAATACCGTTTTGCGTATTATTTAAAACAGATTGCAGGAATTTTTCTGAATGTTTTAACTGCTCCGTTGTTTTAAAAAGTTCGGTGATATCATGCGCTATCACTACTAAACCATACACTTCGTTATCCCTGAATAAAGGAATGAAATGATTTTCAAAATAGCCATTCATGATATCCGATTGACGAACATCATTGTGAATGTATTTTCCTTTCAAGGCCTCCTGCAGATCTTTATAGGTAGGCGTGTTTTCAGTGCCGGGAAATATTTGTAGGTAATGTTTACCCATCACCATTTCTTTTTTCAATCCAAAACGCGATTCACACACGGCATTAGCCTCCGTTAAATGAAGGTCTTTATCAAAAACAATAATTAAATGCGCCGAAGCGTTAATGATTGCTTTAATAAATTCATTTTGTATGATGAGTTCTTTATTGATCGTTCTGAGCGCTTCCGTTTGTTTGGAAACTTCTTCCGTTAACCTGTTGGTGAATTCCAGCTTTTCATGATAATCAGTGAGCGTGCCTGTCCATAAATAAATTCTGCCTTCTGCATCTTTCAGCGGTGTAGCCTTCAACCAGAACCAGCGATATTGTTTTATTTCAGCATACCAGATAAGGGTTTGCATTTCAAATGGCGCCTTATTCAAAATCATTTCTTTCCATTTGTCAATCGTCTGCGATCTTTGATCGGGATGTATAACTGCTGACCATCCTGAATTCATTCCTTCTTCCGGCGATTGGCCGGTAAAGTTGAACCATCTTGCGCTAACATAGTTTACATCCCCTTCCGGCGTTGCCGTCCATGCTATTTGTGGTAAGGATTCCAGCACGAGTTGAACCCTTTCATTATTTTCTACTAAACGCTTCTGCCTGTTTTTGCTTTCTGTAATATCCATCACTACTCCAATAAACCGTATAGCCAACTCATTTTCAAAAAACACTTTTCCCACAGACCTTATCCATATAATATTGTGGTTAACATGATGAATGATCCTGAATTCAATATCATATGCACCTTTCCCGGGTTGCATAGCCTCTTCTACCGCATGGTTCACAAAGGCCTTATCTTCCTGGTAAATATAATCGTTGAAAAAATCCATTCCGATCTCCATGTCTGCAGGAACACCATATATTTTTCTGCATTCATCACTCCATTTTAAAGCACCCGTAACTGGCATATATTCCCACGTGCCGATTCCGGTTGATTCCACTGCCAGCCTTAACCGAACCTCATTTTCTTCCGCAAATTTCCTGGCTTTCACTAATTCAGAAACATCATAGATCATATTCAATACCGATAATACTTCCCCCTCTTCATTTTTAAGCGGCTGAAATGAAATGTTGAGAAAATATTCCTGTAAACCTTTTCCGTCCGGATCCATCAGCACATGCAATTCCTCAGCAGTATTGGAAATTCCTGTTTCGAAAGTTTGTTCCAGTAAGCGTAGAAAAGGTTTTGCCTCCGGCGGAAAAAATTGATAGATGGATTGACCGTGTCTTAATTTTCCTGAAGTGAAATTATCAGCTAAAGGATTTAAATATTCAACTACAAATTCATTACTGTACCAAACCACCACCATGGCAGGAGAGTGATCAAATAAGGTAGCATAATATTTTCCGATCGGTGCTGATGTATGTTTTTGACTGGTTGGCATACAGTAATATGGAAATGAAAATTACAACCAATTTTACAGTTATGTTACATCAACCAAAATTTTTGATGAGCAGACTCGGCTATTTAAATGTCAATTTCAAAAAAATAAACTACCAGATCTGTGAGTAGAAAAAGAAGTTTAATTATAATTCCAATTACCTGTAATGTATCCTTTATTTTATATTCTGCAGGCTATACGGATATCAACAAATATATTAAATGAGCCATATAAAATTCATACGCTTTTTAGTGCATGATCACAGTGGAAATCAATATTCTTCAGGCAACCGCTTAAAGAGTAGCGTTTTGTGTTGTACTAAATATTTTGAAGCATCTTCTTCCCGTTTTTATTTGTCATCATGCCCGCTATCCGCTGCAAATACTCGCTACGCTCCGTGTTTTACGCTGCTATCGGGGCTAGCTATATCTGTACGTTTTCTAATAAACATTTTATCATGGAATAATATTGAATGATCATCCTTTAAAGAACTTATGCCTGAACTGCCGGATATAACCGTGTTCATCAAAAATTTAAAATCCATTTTTCTCAACGCACGTATTAAAAAGGTGAAGATTCTTCAATCTAAAAAACTTACCGACAAACCGGCTGATATACTGCATGCAATAGAAGGAAATAAAGTAAAAGACATTTTCCGTTCGGGCAAGGAAATCGGATTTCAACTTACAAATAATTCAGGTTTTGCATTGCATCTGATGCTAACCGGAGACCTGATATTGTTCGAGAATAAGAATGAGCATAAATCAACCATAGCCGAAATATATTTCAGTAATGGTAAGGCATTGGCTTTAACCGACAGCATGAAAAATGCTTGGCTAAGGCTTCAACCGGAAGAAAAAAAAGGATTGGATGCGCTCGACACGGCCCTTAATTTTCTTATCTCAAAAAAATATGCAACCGAAAAACTAATATCAAAAAGTTATTGACTAACCAGGAACTTACAGGATGAAATAAAAGATTTCCTGATGATACACAGCCGAAAAAAAACGCACAGCCCTACGGGTTTTCCCATTTTACAATCCAGCAATGGAATGATGAAAACATTTTATACGGAAGAGCAAAAACAGTATTAAGCTTTGCGCTTGTTGAAAGAAAACGGAATGTAACATCAACTCATTAACATCTGTACCTTATGGGAAAGTATTATTCGATAATTTTACAGATATTCTACAGTTTATGAAAATATTCATCAGTTTTTTAGTCAACCTTTTTTTACTGACTGCCTGTAGCGTTGATGCGCAGCAAACGAATTTGTCGGTGGCTGAATTTGAAAAAGCAATCAGTGCGAAAGATGTTCAGATACTTGATGTTAGAACAGCAGGTGAATATAATTCCGGTCATATACAACATGCATTGCAGGCCGATTGGACAAAAGAAACTGAATTTAAAGAGCGTACCAAATCACTCAACAAAAATTTACCGGTTTATATCTATTGCCTGAGTGGCGGCAGAAGTTCGGCTGCAATGGAATGGCTGAATAAACATGGTTATCGTGCCTTTAATTTATCAGGAGGAATCAGTGCATGGAAAGTTAATAGCAAGCCCTTAGAGAATGCTGTTGTTGTACAGCAAATCAGTTTACCAGATTATCTTTCTCAGATTCCTGCAGACAAAACAGTATTGGTAGATTTTGGTGCGGTGTGGTGTCCGCCCTGCAAAAAAATGTCACCGGTACTCGATTCTTTATCGGGCGCCAACCCACATTTTATGCTTCTTAAAATTGATGGAGGACAACAAACTGAAATCCTCAAAGAATTGAATATTCAAAATTTTCCCACCTTTATTATTTACAAAGGCGGTAAAGAAGTATGGCGGAAAGAAGGCATTGTTTCCGCGAATGAGCTAGCGGAGAATTTATAAAATGCTTGTTGTATATAAACATAATGTCGTTCACAATGCTAACGCTAGTCCATTTCAGTTGGCCCGTAAATAATTGATAGCATCGCCCGAATCTTTAGCCGATAAATCTACTTTGGACACATCAACCGGCAATGTAACAACAAAGGTTGCACCCTCACCATTTTTGCTTTCTGCAGTTATGGTTCCATGATGTTTTTCTACAATTTTTTTACAGATCGATAAGCCAATTCCGGAGCCTTTATACACATGCTGACTGTGCAATCGTTTAAAAACCGTGAATATTTCGTCTAAATATATTTCATCAAAACCAATTCCGTTATCTGTGATCTTTATTCTATAATGATTATCCCCAGAGGTAAAGATGGGGATATCTGAAGGATTACCGATCTTTTCAGACGTGATGGTAATGAAAGGGTGAAGATCATCTTTTGAAAATTTTAAAGAATTGCTAATCAGGTTCTGAAACAACTGACGTATCAGTGCAGGTATGGCATCAATTACCGGCATTTCATTATATACAATCTTGGCAGATTTAGATTCTATATCCAACTCCATATCAGAGAGTACTTCTTTCAAAATAACATTCAGATCTGTCTTTTGAAAATTAATCTGCTCATCTTTCTGACGGGAAAATTTAAGGAGATCATTTACCAGCATCTGCATTCTGCGGGAAGACTGCATAATTTTATCCAGATATATTTTTACTTCTTCGCTCAGGGATTCTTTCATTTTATAAGTGAATCTGTCAGTAAAAATGCTAATCTTTCTCAACGGTTCCTGCAGATCATGTGAAGCTACATAGGCAAATCTGTCCAACTCTTCATTCGTCTTTTTTAGGTGATCATTATTACGGACCAACTGAAGATTAAGTGTGCGTATTTTCTCCTCAGAAATTTTCCTTTCTTCCACTTCTTTCAATAATCGTTTGTTGGCGTTGATCAATTTTTTTTCCTGCTGAAGCAACTGATGTGTTTTTCTGTATAACTCCACAAACACGCCCACTTTAGCGCGGAGCAATTCAGGTTCAATCGGTTTATATATGTAATCCACCCCACCCATTTTATATCCCTGAAACATCGTTTTCTCTTCGTGATTAAAGGCCGTAATAAAAATGATCGGAATGTGTTTGAGCTTTTCACGCTGAGCAATGAGTGTAGCTGTTTCAAGCCCATTCATTCCCGGCATCTGCACATCCATCAGTATAAGGGTAAAATCCCATTGCTTTAATAATATTTTTAAAGCCGCACGACCCGAATTTGCTTTCACAATAGTGTACCCGTCTTTTTCGAGTATAGTCTCTATAGAAAGTAAATTATCTTCCCGGTCATCTACTACTAGGATGTTGACAGATTTTTTAAAAATCAATTCCTTTTGATCGTTGTCCATGTACGTTTATTTATAGAGCCAAACTCTCATTAAGGATAATAACTGATCTATTTTAACTGGCTTGGTGATGTAATCAGAAGCCCCTGCATCCAGGCATTTTTCTCTGTCTCCTTTCATCGCTTTCGCTGTTACCGCAATAATAGGGAGATTGGAATTTTTATGTTCCCTTCTGATCTTCTGCGTGGTTTCATAGCCGTCCATTTCCGGCATCATGATGTCCATTAAAACAATATCAATTTTAGAATTCTCCGTTAATATATTAATCGCTTCCTGTCCGCTCTCTGCTGTTATCGTATTCAAATTAAATCTTTCGAAAGCGGTTGTAAGTGCAAAAAGATTTCTTACATCATCATCTACTACCAGCACATTTTTATTGGAGAGAATATCTTCACGCGTGCGGATATTATCTATGATCTTTCTTTTTTCAGGCAATAATTCTTTGTGATCGATGTGCAGGTGCATAATCGTTTCATCCAGTAATAATTCCAGAGAGTTTACATCTTTCAGAAGGATCCTGTTCGCATATTGCTTCAACTGCGTCAACTCCTTAGGGTTAAAACTTTTTGCAGAATAAACGATCACGGGTGTTATGTGCTGTTTTCTTACCCCATTTATTTCCGCTATCAGTTCCATTCCCGAAGTATCCGGCATCATATAATCTACAATAATGCAATCGTAATGGTTGTTTTTAATGAACTCGATAGCATCCTTTGCCGTTGATGCAATATCCATATCGATCAGTTCTCCATTATCCAGCATTTTTGCTATTTGAGAAGAATCCAGTTCATTATCTTCAATAATCAGCACGTTGCGTTTCTTTCTGGAATCCAGATGAACGATATCTTCAAACAAAACGGTAAGTGATTCGTTCTTCAGGGGCTTCAGGTGAAAACTACGGGCGCCGCGATGCATCGCAAGTAATTTATTTTCTTCACCGGAAATCAGGTGTACCGGAATATGTTTGAAATTGGAATCATTTTTAAAGAGATCCAGTATTTTCCATCCGCTGGCATCCGGTAATTTCACATCCAGCGTAACAGCGATCGGATTAAATTTATTGGTCAGTTCAAATACATCGCTAAAGGCTTTTGCCACCACTACTTTCAATCCCTTTTCATGCGCTTTATCGATCATAATTTTTGCAAAACGCATATCATCTTCTACCACCAGTATCACCTTATCATGATTCATGATATTCGTTCTGTCATCGCCGGTTTCATTCACTATCTCATTGAGCAAATGAAGATCTTTTGTTTCTGAAACTTTAATAGTCGGTACAGATGGAAGATTGTCTTCCTGTTCACCCAATTTATATTGTGTAATTGTAAGATTACTTTGTTTTTCTTTCCGGAAATTTGCAGGATTATAATCAATCGGCAGGAATAAAGTGAATACACTTCCCTTATTTGATTCACTTTCCAGTTCTATTGTTCCACCTAACAGATCTGCCAGACCGCGACTGATGGAAAGTCCTAAACCCGTTCCGCCATATTTTCTACTGGTTGAACCTTCTGCCTGCTGGAACGCTTCAAAAATAATATTCTGTTTGTCTTTAGAAATTCCAATTCCGGTATCGCGAATTTCAAATGCTACTACCTTAGACGCACTGTCTAAACTCCTGGAACTACGCCAACTTCTTTTCGCTTCATAAATCTTCAATTTAACTTCACCTTTTTCTGTGAATTTAAATGCGTTGGATAAAAGATTTTTAAGAATCTGGTTCAAACGCTGTATATCTGTTTCCACCGTATTTGGTAAACTCTCATCCATTTCAATGGTGAAACGCAAATTTTTACTTTCAGAAATATGCTTGAACGTAGTTTCCACAAACGCGGTAATCTCATTGAAACGAACGTTAATGAAATCAGTGGAAATATAACCGGATTCGATTTTTGAAAGATCAAGAATATCATTGATCAACTGTATCAGGTCATCGCCGCAACTGTGAATGGTTTTTGCATAACGCACCTGTTTCTCTGTAAGATTCTTTTCCTGATTTTCAAATAACTGCTGTGCCAATATCAGCAACGAGTTCAATGGTGTACGCAACTCATGCGACATATTCGCTAAAAACTCTGATTTGTATTTGGAAGTAAGCTGTAACTGTTCTGCTTTTTCCTCCAGTGATTTTCTGGCCTCTTCCACTTCTTTGTTCTTCTCTTCTACTTCCTCTTTTTGTTTTACCAGCAGATGTGCCTTGTCTTGTAATTCTTCATTCGTTCTTCTTAATTCATCTGCAAGGGATGTTGATTGTTCCAGGAGATCTTCCGTTCTGGAGTTGGCTTCAATGGTGTTCAATACGATACCGATACTTTCTGTAAGCTGACTTAAGAAATCCAAATGCGTTTCACTGAATGTATCAAAAGAAGCCAGCTCAATAACCGCTTTGATCTGCGATTCAAACAAAACCGGCAACACAATTAAATTAACCGGAGGCGCTTCACCTAAACCGGATTTGATTTTTATATAATTTTTAGGCACGTTCGTCAATAGTATACGTTCCTTTGTCAAGGCAACCTGTCCTACCATTCCTTCTCCCGGTAAAAATTCTTTCTTAACATTTAATTCATTACCGAAAGCATAGGCAGCAAATAATTTTAGTTTTTGATTCTGCAGATTCTCATCCTGTTCCAGAATATAGAACATACCTTTCTGTGCATTTACTACCTGCGCCAACTCTGTAAGAATTCTGCGTGTTACCGTATTCAGGTCTTTTTGACCTTGTAACATTTGTGTGAACTTTGCCAGGTTAGATTTCAACCAGTCCTGTTCCTGATTACGCAATGTGGTTTGTTTCAGATTGGCGATCATCTGATTGATCGTATCTTTTAATTCTTCCACCTCACCTTTCGCTTCCACCCGAATCATCTGTGTAAGATCACCCTTGGTTACAGCCGATGCCACTTCCGAAATTGCACGTACCTGAGTGGTTAAGTTTTCTGCAAGCTGGTTTACGTTCTCCGTTAAGTTTTTCCAGATACCTGATGCACCCGGCACACTTGCCTGTCCGCCCAGTCTTCCTTCCACACCCACCTCACGTGCCACTGTTGTTACCTGGTCGGCAAATACGGCCAGTGTATCAATCATCTCATTGATGGTTTCTGTTAATTGCGCCACCTCACCCCGTGATACAATAGATAATTTTTGTTTCAAATTACCGGTAGCTACGGCAGTTACTACTTTCGCAATTCCGCGTACCTGATTCGTAAGGTTTGATGCCATCATGTTTACTGAATCCGTAAGATCTTTCCATGTTCCGGCAACACCCTGTACCTCAGCTTGTCCTCCTAATTTTCCTTCTGTACCTACCTCACGAGCCACACGTGTTACCTCAAACGCAAATGAGTTCAACTGATCTACCATCGTATTGATGGTATTTTTCAAATCAAATATTTCTCCTTTTACGTCGATCGTTACTTTTTTGGAAAGGTCACCAGAGGCAACCGCTTTAGTAACCTCTGCGATATTACGTACCTGGCTGGTTAAGTTACCCGTCATCTGATTAACAGAATCTGTAAGATCTTTCCATGTTCCGGCAACACCGGGTACAAATGCCTGACCACCCAGTTTACCTTCACTACCAACTTCTCTGGCCACACGTGTTACTTCCGATGCAAATGCACGTAGCTGATCCACCATTGTATTCAGCGTTTCTTTTAACTGCAGGATCTCACCGCGTACATCCACTGTAATTTTCCGGGACATATCACCGTTCGCCACGGCAATGGCAACGTCTGCGATATTACGTACCTGAGCCGTAAGGTTACCGGCCATCTGATTTACGGAGTCGGTCAGATCTTTCCATGTACCACCAACACCCGGTACATTAGCCTGGCCTCCTAATTTTCCTTCTGTTCCCACTTCCCTTGCCACACGCGTTACTTCAGATGCGAAAGAACGAAGCTGTTCCACCATCGTATTGATGGTGATTTTCAACTCAAGAATCTCCCCTTTTACATCCACCTCAATTTTTCTACTAAGATCACCGTTCGCCACCGCTGTGGTTACTTCGGCAATATTTCTTACCTGTGCGGTAAGGTTACTCGCCATTTTATTTACTGAGTCTGTAAGATCTTTCCAAAGCCCTTCCACGCCCGGCACATCTGCCTGTCCGCCCAAACGACCTTCACTACCTACCTCACGTGCCACACGAAATACCTCAGAACCGAATGCATTCAACTGATCCACCATCGTGTTAATGGTATTTTTCAATTCAAGGATCTCACCTTTTACATCCACCGTAATTTTTCTGGAGAGATCACCTTTGGCAACGGCCGTGGTAACCTCTGCGATATTACGTACCTGGGCTGTCAGATTACTTCCCATCTGATTTACGGATTCTGTCAGATCTTTCCATGTTCCGCCCACACCTTGTACTTTCGCCTGTCCGCCGAGCTTACCTTCTGTACCTACTTCCAGTGCCACACGTGTTACTTCTGATGCGAATGAGTTTAACTGATCCACCATCGTGTTAATGGTTTTTTTCAGTTCAAGAATCTCTCCCTGCACATCCACCGTTATCTTTTTAGAAAGGTCACCATT
>JANOAO010000044.1:0-27798 GCA_031411115.1 Bacteroidota bacterium | reverse complement strand
ATTCCAATAATAAATTTACTTCTTCTTCTCTTCCTTCTTTACTGCAGTTTTCTTCGGTTATTTTGATGCCTCTTTCTTTGCCGTAGTTTTCTTATCAAAAGCCTTCGGTTCCTGCACCAAAATCATTTTTTTAACATCGTCAATAGTCAATGCCTGTAATTCTTCGGGAGTGTACTTGCCATTAGCACCGCTGCCGCTGAGTTTGTATTTCTTTTTGCCCATTTTAATAATGGCGCCCCAGCGTTCGTTTTCGATAGTTATCTTGTCTTCAGGAAAAGCTTTTATAACACGGTTGGCTTCTTTTACAATTTTAGCCGCTATCAGTTCGTCAATATCATTTTGAGAGAGGGCATCGTAATTATAACGCACCGGAATATTAATAAACATGTCGTTCCATTTAATAAACGGGCCAAAGCGGCCTTTGCCTTTGGTAACGGGTTTGCCTTCGTAATGTGCAACAGGAGCATCTTCAATTCTTTTGGCTTCTATTAATGCAATAGCACGGTCAATGTCAACTGTGCCCGGCTCTTCGCCACGGGGAATAGAAATAAACTGGTCGCCAAATTTTACATACGGGCCAAAGCGGCCAATGTTAACCGTTATTTCCTGTCCTTCGTGTTCGCCAAGTGGTGCACCCAACTTAAATAATTCCATGGCATCTTCAAACGAAATGGTTTCAATGCTCTGCGATGCTTTCAGTTTGGCAAATTTTGCTTTTTCCTCGCCTTCGGTTACGCCTATTTGTACCATGGGGCCATAACGTCCCATACGTGCAATTACAGGTTTGCCTGTTTCGGGGTCGGTACCCAGCGCTCTTTCGCCAACAGAACGTTCGGCGTTTTCTAAAGTATGCTCCACGCCTTCGTGAAAGGGCGTGTAAAAATCACTCACCATCGTATTCCAAACCAATTTGCCGTCGGCAATTTCGTCAAACTCTTTTTCTATTTCGGCAGTAAAATTATAATCCATCACTTTATCAAAATGCTGGTTTAAAAAATCGGTAACTACCAAACCTAAATCGGTAGGGAATAATTTATTTTTTTCTGCACCCGTATTTTCCTGCTCAGTAACTTTTACAATTTTATCGTCTTTCAGTTTCATTATGCGGAAATCTCTTTTCACGCCTTCCTTTTCTTTTTTCTCTACATAAGTTCTTTTAATAATAGTGCTGATAGTGGGAGCGTAGGTACTCGGACGGCCAATGCCCAGCTCTTCTAATTTTTTTACCAGCGATGCCTCTGTATATCTTGCACCGGGCCTTGTAAATCTTTCGGTGGCCAGCATTTGTTTTAATTCCGGCTGTTGCCCAACTACTAAAGTTGGAAGCCTTCCTTCATCATTTTCCGCAATTGTATCAGGGTCTTCATCTTCGTCTGTGCTCTCAATATATACTTTTAAAAATCCGTCGAATTTCAACACTTCACCGCTTGCGGAAAGTTCTGCATTATTGGTACTGATCCCTATTTTTGCAGTCGTTTTTTCAAAAATTGCATCACTCATCTGCGAGGCAATGGTTCTCTTCCAGATTAATTCATATAAACGATTGAGGTCAGCATCTTCCACCGTACGGTTTTCCATGTAAGTAGGGCGTATAGCCTCATGCGCTTCCTGTGCGCTCTCATTTTTATTCTTATATTTTCTTACCTGCAGGTATTTATCACCAAACGATTTGGTGATCTCTGTAGTGATGGCATTCATAGCAGTTTCACCCAGGTTCACACTATCGGTTCTCATGTAAGTGATCTTACCGCTTTCATATAATTTTTGAGCGAGCAACATGGTTTTACTTACACCATATCCCAATTTACGGCTGGCTTCCTGTTGTAAGGTAGAAGTGGTGAAAGGAGCGGCCGGCGTTCTTTTGCCGGGTTTCACCTGAATATCTTTAACGGTATAGGTAGCGCCGATACAGCTCTCTAAAAACTGCTGTGCACCTTCTTCTTCATTAAATTTATTTCCTTCTGCTTTAAAAACTACCTCTTTATTGGCGATGTCTTTTGCAGCAAAGGCGGCTTCAATTTTAAAACTGCTCACAGAATTAAATCCATTGATCTCCCTTTCTTTTTCAGCGATCAATTTAACGGCAACACTTTGTACACGTCCCGCACTTAATCCGCCCTGCATGCCTATTTTCTTCCAAAGAACGGGGCTCAATTCAAATCCTACAATTCGGTCGAGTACGCGGCGGGCTTGTTGTGCATTTACCAGATCCATATTAATGGTACGCGGATTCTGTACGGCTTTTTCAATTGCGGGTTTGGTGATCTCATGAAATACAATACGTTTGGTAGTTGCAGGATCAAGGTTCAACACTTCCGCAAGGTGCCAGCTGATACTTTCCCCTTCGCGGTCCTCATCCGATGCCAGCCATACTTCATCCGATTTTTTAGCCAGACTTCTCAATTCCTTCACCACTTTTTCTTTATCAGCAGGTATAATATAAGAGGGCATGAAGTTATTGTTGATGTCGATACCCATATCATTTTTCTCCAGGTCACGAATGTGTCCATAGCAACTCTTCACTTCAAAATCTTTACCCAGTATCGCCTCAATTGTTTTCGCTTTTGCAGGCGACTCAACAATTAATAAATTTTTTGCCATAATTATATATGTAGTTCGGATTAGGAAAACTACCGGTTTTTATAAGAATTGAATATTCTGAATCTGCCATTTTGAAGCGGGTTCAGTTCTGCAATATTAGTTTAAAATTGAAAAATCCAATTTTTTTGGAATGTTGCGGTGTGTAAATCAGAAAAAGTTAACAACGCGTTGCACAATCTGAGCATCTTTATAAATCCGCCGATGCCCAAGGTTTTTGGTGATGATGAATTCCACATTAGGCAAATTATCGGCTTTCACTTTCAACGCATCTGCCAGTGGTGTTACATCGTCATCTTCATCATGGATCCATAAAACCTGTCCCGGAAAATTTTTTATTGCACGCCGAATTGAATACCATTCTGTTGGTCTTCCGCTTTTATCCATAATCACCTCATCCATGGATGTACGAAGAATGTTGTTATTAAGTTTCAGCATTTTAAACGCACCATCAATGGCAGACGAGGTTTCTGTGGCAGGAGCAATCAATACTACTTTAAGATGTGCATCAGTTTTCATTTTCTCCAGCGCCAATGTTACCGAAATGCCGCCGAATGAATGGGCAATATATCCGTCAACAGGTCCATACAATTCATTAATGCGAATGATGAGGTTGCTGTAATCCACGGCATTCACCACTTTACCTTCGCTGGCTCCATGAGCAGGTGCATCAAATGCCAGAACCTCATATCCTTTTTCAGTAAGCGGTTGTACAAATCGTGCAAAATGCTGACAGGTTGAAGAAAAGCCATGCAGTAATAAAACTTTTTTGGGGGAAGGATTGCAACGGTAACCATACAAATTTTTTCCTTCAAAAATAAAATGCAGTTTTTCAGCAGTTTTAAAAATTTCGTGCTCAGCTACCTTACTGCGGGTAGGAGGTGTGCAAAAAAGGCGGAACATTTGTTCACCTGCTTTTTTTTTATTGACAGCACTATATAAAATCAATTTTGTTTTTATATAACCTAACGCTATTTTGTGCATTAACTTCATTTAACAAAGGTATATGGATGTTGCTATAATAGGTTCCGGAAACGTGGCTACGGTATTAGGTAAGCTCATTGCAAAAGAACACAACGTGGTGCATGTATGCAGCCGAAATCCTGAGCATGCTGCTATTCTTGCCCGTGAATTAAATTGCAATCATTCAGACCTTGAGTTTGTCAATCAGATTAATGCAGATTTATTTCTGATTTCTGTTTCTGATGCCGCTATTGAAAATATTGCCGGATTTCATGTGAATGATAAACTGGTGGTGCATACTGCAGGTTCAGTATTTATAGATGTACTTAAAAACGTCTCACATCATTATGGCATCATTTATCCGTTGCAAAGCCTGCGGAAAGAAATGGAAATTGTACCGCATATCCCCTTGCTCGTTGATGGAAATACATCCGAAAGTTTTTACCGGATTGAAGCATTTGCCAAAACGATTTCGCCAGATGTAAAAAGAGCAGATGATGATCAGCGATTGAAATTACATACTGCTGCCGTAATTGTTTCCAACTTTACCAATCATCTCTATTCTATGGCAGAAGAGTTTTGTGAGAAAGAAGAGGTAGATTTTAATTCGCTTAAACCTTTAATTATGGAGACAGCAATGCGCATTCAAAATCAATCTCCTTCAGTATTACAGACAGGTCCTGCAGCACGTAGAGACATCCAGACTTTAGATAAACATCTTCGTCTCCTGAGCAATCATCCGAAACTGCGAACAACTTATCTGCGACTTACAGACAGCATCATGAACGGTTAATCATTTGCGGGGGAAAACTATATCCGTTAGTAATTTATACGTTTCCACGCGTTTCCCTTTTTCATCAAACGGTTCTGTGATATAGGTTTCATACGGTGCGCCTGCAGGTTTCTTATGATGATCTGTCATCCATTCCTTAACCGCCTGATATGCCTGAAAGGTAGATTCATAAGGCCCGTAATAATGAACCACAACGGCACTGTCACCGCCAATTTCCCTGAATGAAATATTTTTTCCGGGTTTAGCAGGCTTTTTGTCTACCTGAATGCCCGCCTCAAAAAAGAAAGGAGCTTTACTCGTTTTGTACCAGGCTATCCGTGGACCTGCTTTTTTAATGTTGTTCTTTGCAAAATAGGCCGGTAAGATGGAATCGTAGATCCGCGAAAGTTTTAAGCCGATGCGCCCGCTTGTATTGGCAGAATCTTTAATTAACACTACCATTCTTTTTACCGCAATAGTGTCTTCAATATTAATAATGGGAGGGTTTTCGGGTTCATTTGTTTTTTTCTTTTCAGAAGTATCTACTTTAAAAACGATAGAGGATAAATCGGCTTTTTTAGATTCTTTTTCGGTTTCGCCACAGGCATTGATCATGCCTGAAACAAATGCCAGAGCTGCTATCCGGAGTAATTTAATTTTCATGTTAGGGGGGAATTTGCTTTTCCTGCGTTCATTAACAACACAATATCGTATTTTTCATGTAAACGAAGTTTTCCTTAATTAGTAATTTCCGTTAGGTTTGCAATCCGAAATTTGTGGATATGTATACAGTTACATTTAAGTTTGAGCAGAAGGGTCTGGAGCCAATAACACTTTCCAACATTGAACCGGATCAGTCGCTGCTCGAACTGGCTTTAAAGAACGATATCGAATTACATCATAATTGTGGTGGGGTTTGCGCCTGCAGCACCTGTCATTTATATGTTGAAACTGGTGATAATTTTCTGGAAGAATTGTCTGATAAAGAGGAAGATTTTATTGACCGTGCGGTGAATCCGAGAATCAATTCAAGACTGGGATGTCAGTGTGTGTTGCAGCAGGCATCAGGAGATATTTTAGTAACCTTACCCGATCAAACCCAGTTTCTGGGCGAATAAAATAAAGCTATGGAATTTGAATTACCCATTTACTGGAACGATTATGAAGACATTGCCATAAAATTGTACGAACGATTTGGTGATGATTTTACAGAAGCTAAAATTTACCGCATCCGTTTTACCGAACTTTTGAAATGGGTTTTGGAGATCCCACATTTTAAAGGAACGCCTGAACAAAGCAACGAAGGCCATCTGGAAATGATACAGAGTACCTGGGTGTATGAATGGAGAGACAACCAGAAATAAATGCTATGGATATTTTGCCCGCCTTCAAAAAAATAAACACTTTTGTATTGGATATAGACGGCGTTCTTACAGACGGCAGTATATTGGTTTTGTCTGATGGTTCGCAGGCAAGGCGCATGAGTATCCGCGACGGATATATTTTGCAACTCGCTGTTAAGAAACAATACCATGTCATTATCATTTCAGGCGCCGCGGAATCTGCTGTAAAAGGCCGGCTGGAAAAATTAGGGATACACGATATATTTTTCAGTGTGCATAATAAAGTAGAATTGTTGCAGGAACTGATGAAAGGATATAGTTTGCAAAAAGAACAGGTGTTATATATGGGAGATGATATTCCCGATCTCGAAGTGATGCAAATCTGCGGCATCGCCTGTGCACCTGCTGATGCCGTGGCAGAAATAAAAAATATAGCTCATTACATTTCGCCGGTTAATGGCGGTCAGGGATGTGTAAGAGACGTGATGGAAAAAGTATTAAAAATGCGTGGCGACTGGCTGAATGATTCTTCAATTCCCTCAAAATAAAGTATGAAACGAGTAGGCGCAATGCTTCAGTTGATACGGTGGCCTAATCTTGTTTTTATTATTATAACGCAATTGGTTTTTTATTTTGCCGTTTTTCAATCGTTGCTCTGGAAAGGAAATGATCATTACGTTTCCAATAGAGCCGGTTTATTTCTGTTACTCATCCTTGCATCAGTTTTAATAGCTGCCGCCGGATATATCATTAACGATTATTTCGATCTGCATATAGATAAACTGAATAAACCAGAGCGGGTGATCGTTGATAAAAAAATGAACCGCCGCTGGGCCATTCTTTTACATTTGTTATTTTCCGTTGCCGGTATTTCTGTTAGCCTTTATGTGAGTTATGAAACTAAAAGCTACATCATCGGATTTGCCAATACCGGATGTGTGATATTGTTATGGTTTTACTCCACCTGGTTCAAAAAAACATTACTGGTCGGCAATGTGATCATATCTTTTCTTACCGGCTGGGTAACGGCTGTTGTGTATTTTTTTGCAGGAGCAAAGATCATTTACCGCGACGGATGGATGAATGCTCCTTATCCGTTTGATGTAAGAAAATTATTTGTATATACTATGATGTATGCGGGCTTCTCATTCATTCTTTCACTGGTGAGAGAAGCCATAAAAGATGTAGAAGATATGCAGGGCGATGCCAAACATGGATGCAGAACATTGCCTATAGTTGCAGGTATACCAGCCACAAAAATTTATATCGGAGTGTGGATGTCGGTAGTGATAGCTGCGGTTACGATCATATCATTTTATGCGGTTCAAACAGGTTGGTGGATCAGTGCGTCTTTTGCATTGGTGTTTATTCTGGCGCCCTGTTTATATATTCTTAAAGGTCTTAAATATGCGGTGAAACCTGCTGATTTCGGCCAGTTAAGTTCAATAGTAAAACTGATTATGCTGGCCGGTATTTTATCTATGTTATTTTTCATTTCCCCTTACAAATGATACCCGTAATATTAGCCTCACAATCGCCACGTAGAAAACAATTATTGGAATGGGCTGAAATTCCGTTCGAAGTGATGGTGAGTGATGCCGATGAAACTTTTCCCGCAACAACTTCGTTTGAAGAGGCGGCCATGTACGTTGCCCGTGAAAAAGCGAAGTTGATCGCTGAAAAAACGGATGGATCCAAACCGGTTATTGCTGCAGATACAATGGTGATTTGTGATAACGAACATTTCAGTAAACCTGTTGATGTGGAAGATGCCGTAAGAATGCTTCAAAAACTAAGCGGTAATACACACACCGTAATTACGGGCGTTGTTATTTTGTATAAAAACAAAGAACATGCATTTGCAGATGTTACGGAAGTAACATTCAATGATCTCACGCTTGAACAGATTCGTTGGTATGTTGAAAAATATACACCTTTTGATAAAGCGGGTGCATATGCTATTCAGGAATGGATAGGCGTGGTAGGTATTCAAAAAATTGAAGGTGATTTTTACAACGTGATGGGATTGCCGATCAACAGGGTGGTGAAACTCCTTTCCACCTTAGGGTAATTTATGGGTTAATATGAATTATTAGATGTTTGGTTCTGTTAATTTGGAATCAAAATGATCCATGACAGAAAAATTACTGCAATTCATCTGGCAACACCAACATTTTAATGTTTCCGCACTTTTTAGTACAGCAGGAGATACAATCAGCATTATTGATCCCGGAAAAATCAATCATCACCAGGGCCCCGATTTTTTAAATGCTAAAATAAGCATTGGATCAGCCACGTGGATCGGTAATGTTGAACTGCATGTGTATGCTTCGCAATGGATAGCGCATGCACATTCTGATGATCCTTTGTACAACAATGTGATCCTTCATGTGGTTTGGAAGGAAGATCAGCAACTCGACCTTCCCTTTCCTGCGCTCGAATTACAAAGCAGGATATCATTTCATTTGCTGAAAAAATATGAAGAGCTGATGCAAAGTCCGCGTTTTATTGCCTGTCAGGATCAGATTCATCTTGTTCCGTCTATTCATATAAATGCGTGGAAACAAAGAATGCTGATTGAAAAACTTCTTTCTAAAAATGAGTTGATCCTTAATTTATTAAAGGAATGTAATATGCACTGGGAAGAAACATTCTGGTGGATCATTGCGGCTGGATTCGGCATAAAACAAAACAGCGATTCCTTTATGAAAATTGCACGTAGTATTCCCTATACAGTTTTAATAAAGCATTCATCAAATCTGGTACAACTGGAATCATTATTACTCGGACAGGCTGGAATACTGGATGCAAACTTTGCTGAAAAATATCCGCAAATGCTACAAAAGGAATATGAATTTCTGAAGAATAAATATAAGTTGCCAAAAGTACATTTCCCGCTGTATTATCATCGGATGCGTCCTGCTAATTTTCCAACAATACGATTGGCACAACTGGCTTTTTTATTTCATTCAAATGAGCATGTGTTTAACAGGATGATGGAAGCAGAAAACATTTTACAAATAACAGATTGGCTGCAGGTAACAGCAAACGATTACTGGCATTATCATTACCTGCCGGATCAGCCTGCAAAATTTCAGATAAAAAAATTAGGGGCTGATACTGCGTCTATAATCGCTATGAATGCATTGATACCAATGATGTATACCTATGGGTTGTACCATAAAAATGAAAATTTGTGCGACAAGGCCCTCCGTTGGATGGAGATACTTCCGCCTGAAAATAATGTACTCATCCGGGAATTTAAAAAACTAAATATGGAGGTGAAAAATGCATTTGATACGCAGGCCCTTATTTTTTTAAAAAATGAATACTGCAATTACAAAAGGTGCCTCGAATGTGCAGTAGGGTGTAAATTGATAGCTGCAGACTAGAACTGTAGCGTTTTTTCAGTCTGTATTATCAAAGCTTTGTATTACTTTACAAAATGGATCAGAAGAAAGACAGGTTTGATGTTGTAAATGAAGTGCTGGAAGCTTGTATTATGGCTTATCCGGTTTCGTCTTTTGTGATCAGTTTGTATAAACAGTATCAGAAACGAGGCAGCTTAAGCAAAAAGCAACTCCAGGGTTTATATGCAAAGGCAGGTGAAATCCCTGAATTTTCACATGCAAAACTGGCAACATTAGAAGCGCTGATCAAAAAAATGCCTAACCGGTATAAATCTGAAATACCGGAAGTTAAAGAAGCAGTTGATGAAAATGCAGCGTATCATGAAATGATCGCCAATATCCTTCACATGTATCCGGAACATAAAAGAGTATTATTTCTACAATCACGCGTACAACAGAATCATCCGTTAACTACAACTGATATTGCAGATTTAAAAAGATTTGCAGATATGGTCAATAAAAAAGCGTCATCGAAAGGATAACGCTTCATTTTATTTCTTGAATAATTTACGGTTTGTTTGCTTTAAATCTTTTATCCGGGGTGCCGTCTTTTTTTAATTTTTTGGATGCTTTATATCTTTTGTCGGTTGTACCATCTTTTTTTAAAGCTACCGCAGAATGTTCATTGGCATTTTCAACCGCTGCAGTGGATGCTACGGGTGTAGATGTTTTTTTTCCAACCGCTGTATTAGCCTTCACAGCTTTTTTTACTTCGGTTTTCTTTACAGAAATTTTAGACTGATCTGATGATGGAGCAGCAGGTTTTACAACAGTTGTTTCCACTTTTTTCGTTTCCGCTTTTTTTGTGGCTTGTGCATATGTTCCGAAAGTGATTCCGCCAAGTAACATAGCAGACAGAATGATTTTTTTCATTTTAATTTTTTTAATGTAAAAGATATACAAATGTAATATGGAGATTGTGTGTGTTTCAGCCGCTTAACTGCAGTTTAACCAAAAACCCCTTAACCATGTATTAACCGCTTTGTTTATGCTGTTGATGATAAATATATGATATTTGCAGGCATCCATGCGCTTTTCAATCTCCAGATCAGTTATTGTAATTTCTACAGTCGTCATCATTATGCTGGTAGCTGCCCAACTGATGTGGCTATACAAGATCTATCAGTACGAACAAAAAGAATTTAGAACCAGCGTTATTAAAAGCATGCGTGGCGTTTATGAAGAACTGGAGCTTTTGGAATTTTCAACCATACGTTTACAAAAACTTGTTTTGGAACCCGATGCCAATACTTTTTTAATGAAAGTGCATTGTATTCCTGCAAAAGATGTATTGATGAACGCAGTTATACATAATCTGGAAGACTTTGGAATATTTGCGGATTGTAATGTTGTGGTGTACGACAAAGAGAAAAAAAATATTCTGTATCAGGCTTATTTACCCACTATTGGATCATTGCAGAAAAGTAATGAATTTGTAAAAATGTCGGTAATGGATTACAGTTATATCATGTTGTATTTTCCACATGTAAACTGGTATATTTTCAAAGCAATGGGATGGTGGATTTTTTCGATGTTGCTGATCCTTGTGGTGATGGTGGCCTTAGGTATGAGTATGTATTATTTGTATCGCCAGAAATTTATCAATGAAATTCAACATGATTTTATCCGAAATGTAACACATGAATTTCAAACGCCATTAACAACCATAACCGTTGGGTTGGATGCACTTTCAAAACCGTTTGTTACAGATCAGCCGGAAAAGCGAAATCATTATCTGCAACTGATGCAGGCGCAAACTGCTTATCTGAAACACCATATTGAGAATCTGATGAAAGTAGTAAAAGCGGAAAGTAATGGATTAGTTATGGAACGTGTGCTGCTTTCTCCGCTCGATTTAATACATAAAGCAATTCATCAACTTGATTTTTCTATTCAGGAAAAAGAGGCGGTTATTCATTTTGACCGGGCAGAAAATTTTAGGGTGCATGCAGATCCTTCCAGTTTATTTATGGCTTTGTTGAATTTACTCTCCAATGCTTTAAAGTATTCTCCGCAGCCGGTGATACATATATCCTGTTACCTGAACAATCATCATTGTATCATCAGCATAAAAGATAATGGTGTAGGCATCCCTGAAAAGTATAATAAAAAAATATTTAAAAAGTTTTTCAGAGTGATGGAAGGCGATGTACATGATGTGAAAGGATTGGGTTTAGGATTGTACTTTACTAAAAAAGTGATAGATGGACATAAAGGAAGTATTAAGCTGATCAGTGCACCAGGAAAGGGTGCAGAATTTATAATCGAAATACCTGAATAATGCAACCAAAAGCAACTATATTATTTGCCGAAGATGACAAGAGTCTTGCATTCATGATAAAGGATGCACTCGAGGAAGAACAGTATAAAGTTATTCATTGTGGGGATGGAAAAAGTGCCATTGAAACATTTGATAAAAACAAATTCGACATATGTTTATTGGATATTATGATGCCCAACAAAGATGGCTATGCAGTGGCAAAAAAGATCAGGCAACAAACAGATGTAATGCCGATTCTTTTCCTAAGCACAAAAACTAATGAAGAAGATCGCCTGAAAGGATATGAAACAGGTGCGGATGATTATATATCCAAACCTTTCAGCATAAATGAGCTGATAAAAAAAATAGAAGTCTTCTTACGCAGATCAAAAAAAAGCCAGTTACGTGCGGACATAAATTTTACACTGGGAAAATCTTTTTTTGTTCCGGCAGAACTTAAAATTAAAACACCTGTTGAAGAAATGACCATCACCCAAAAAGAAGCTGATCTGCTTTTCTATTTGTGCGAAAACGTAGGTAAAGTTTTAAAAAGAGATGAGATCCTTATACAAGTTTGGGGAAAAGATGATTATTTTCTGGGCCGCAGTATGGATGTGTATATATCAAAGCTTAGGAAATATTTGAAATCTGATCCGTCAATTGTTTTAGAAACCCTTCATGGTATTGGATTCCGTTTGAGTATTGCCTCATAACTTTTTGATATATCCTCTAAACGAAACAGGATCTTTTCGGCTATTCATAACGTCAAGTGTTGCCGTACCATTTTTAAGTATAAAAAAAGAAAACATTCTTGCATCTTGATTATTCACATTTATATCCACCTGATATCCTTTGCGGGTTTGTTTGATGGTATAAGAAATTTTATCAGAGCTAAAATTCAAGTTGTTTTCATCAGGTCTTGCTGAATTCACCATTCCCATATATGGCAAAACGGCTATCATAGAATCACCTTTAACAGTTACATCATAGGGTGTATTAAACATTTTAAAGCCATTGGTTCCGGATGACATGGAAGTAGCCATAAATACAAATCTTTTTGCACGAATTTGCTCATCTAATGTTTCCTGTGTATAACCGCAAAAAGAAGTAAATACCGTTATTATTATGAGAATGATCTTCATATTTTTTCTATTATCAGGGCAAGTTAAGTGCCACAGCTTCATCAGAAAACATAAAATTAAATAAGGCGCACGATTTGCTTTTAATATCCTATGAAAAACGAAAATATATTACCCGTATTTACAGGCACATTATACCTGGCCGTTTATGTGATTACCATTAACTTTTTCCCTGAGTCAGGCATACATATGATCATGTTCGCCATTTCGCCATTCATTGTAATATGGATGGTCATATATATTTTGAAAAATGGCAAGCCATCCGAAAGAACTTTCGATGAATATTTTTACGATGAGGAGAAAGGGAAAAGAAATATTGCAGACTAATATCTTTTTTTATTGAATCCGCCATTGGTAAAACCACCATTATTTCGTGGTGCAAATCCTCCTGGACGGGGAGCGCTGCTGCGTTCTTCTGCTTCCTTTACAACCAGAGGCTTTTTACCCAGCGAAATATCATTTAAACTTTCAATGGCATCGAGCGCTTCTGTCTTATCAGGCATATCTACAAATGCAAATCCTTTACTCTTGCCGGTTTCTTTGTCGATGGCAACTTTAGCCGATGCGATCGTTCCAAATTTTTCAAAAATCTCAGTGAGTTCTGCATCATCAAGATCGTAAGGTAAACCAGCAACAAAAATTTTCATATAAGGGAGTTTATGCGAATTTAATACGAGTTGGGTAATTTAAGCAACATTTCTTTTAGTTCAACGAGACAGGTTGGTCTGTTATTTGTGCTTTTCACCCAAATCATTAGTATGAACGATGATCAAAAAATAGCTCGTCCGTCAGAGTATGAAGCTCAGAAAGGTAATAATCTGGTGCAGAAAAAAAAGGAAGTACATCCCCCGGTTGCAAGACCGGGTGGGGACAGTATCAGTAATTCGGGAAAGGAGACTGGCTTAAATCAAGCCGTTATAAACAATGATAAGTCAGAGCCCGCTGATTCTTCAGATCAATAAATCTTATGGAAATAACTCATGAAATGACAACCCTCACGGAGGTGATGGAAAAATTGCGCATCCGGAATAGAGACAATGAGTTCAGGATATCTGAACAGGGGATGTCTGCAATTAAAGGAAAATTTTATCAGCCTTCAGACCTTAAAATCATAAAAGTGTACCGGTTTGAAGGACCAACAGATCCGGCAGATATGATGGTGCTTTACATAATTCAGGCACAAGATGGCATGACAGGTTATAGTCTAGATGCGTACGGCGTGTATAGTGATCATGAGATCGGCTATGATAATTTCATCCGGCAAATTCCTATTATAGATCATGAGGGACAAAAATTATTTTCTCTTTAAATGCACAACCTCACAGGTTGGAACCTCACAGGTTGGAACCTCACAGGTTGGAACCTCACAGGTTATACAATTTAATTAATTAATTTGTTTTGTAACCAAACCTGCAATTTGCCTGCAATTTTCGGCAATGTAAAACCATTACGCCCTTCATTTGATCACACAGAAAGCATATAAAAATTTCATTCACGGCCGTTTTTTTTCTGAAGGTATCAGAATCACGGCAGGTGTGTTAATCCCCTCATTTGTTGCAGCATGGATTGGTCATTTAGACATGGGGCTGGTGATTTCTATAGGTTCTTTGTGTGTAAGTATCACAGACGCACCTGGTCCCATACATCATCGCATAAATGGAATGCTGGTTACCGGTGTTCTATGCAGTTTTATTGCTGTCATCACATTTTTCAGTGCCCCTAATATTGCTTTAACTGCATTAATTCTTTTGTTGAGCGGATTTATTTTCAGCATGCTTACTGTGTATGGCAACAGAAGTTCAGCGGTAGGCATTGCCGTACTTATCATGCAGGTGATCAGTTTAGGTGCTCCGCTTACCGGTCAAGACATTTGGAATCATGCAGTTTATGTATTATTTGGCGCCTTATGGTATCTGGTCTACAGCGTCTCTCTATACAGAATGAGACCTTACAAACTTATTCAGCAACTGATGGGAGAATATATCGTTGGTATTGGTGAATATCTGAAAGGAAGAGCCGGATTTTATGAACCACATGCACTCCCGGAAACGATATACAAAAATTTAATGGTCAGGCAGGTACAAATAGATCAGTCGCAGCAATTGTTAAGCGAATTATTATTTAAAACACGTGCCATCATCAGGGAAACAACCCGAAAGGGAAGGATTTTACTGAAGATATATTTAGATGTAACAGAGTTGTATGAATCTATCATGACAACCTATCAGCAATATACCATTCTTCATGAACAATTTGGTGAAACAGGTATCATGCAGGAATTCCGGGAGTTGTTGCTTTTACATACAGAAAGTATAGATCAGTTGAGTACAGCCATAAAAGCAGGACATCGTTCTTATGCAGACGATAAATTAATACTTCAGCTAAAAGTTGCCCGCAATATTTTTGAATCCCTTCGAATCACGCATATGAAAGGAGATAAGATCGATCATTTTGTTAGTCTGGGTCGGATTATGGCTAATCTCGAAGATCTGTCTGCACGCATATTTCAATTACATGAACTCACTGGATTTGATGTGAAGCTGAAAAAAGATTTTGACGGTGTTGATATTTACCGGCAGGGTGAAGATATACGCCTGAAAATTTTTGTAGATAATCTGAATCTGCAATCCAACATTTTCAGACATTCCGTGCGTGTTGGCCTTGCCTTACTCGCAGGATTTTTGTTAGCCCATTTTTTAAAAATCGGTCACAGTTACTGGATATTGCTCACCATTGTGGTGATTTTAAAACCAGCTTATAGTCTTACAAAACAAAGGAACAAAGACAGGCTGATAGGTACTGCTGCAGGAGTTGTTGCTGCGTTGGGGTTATTGTATTTTTTTAATGACCGGTATTTTTTATTATCGGTACTCATTATTAGTATGGCCATCGCATACATCAACATGCGCACAAATTATTTTATCAGCGTATTGTCAACAACAGTATACATGATTGTATTCTTCAACCTGATCTATCCTGTGCCGTTAAGAGAGGTGTTAGCAGATCGTTTGTTGGATACTGCCATTGGTTCCGGTATATCGCTTATAGCGAGTTTATTTTTAATTCCCATGTGGCAGCATACTACTATCCGAACACAAATGACTGAAATGCTTTACTGGCACAAAGAATTGTATTCAATAATTGGCGAAAGTTTTTTAACGCGTAGTGCAGTTAATCAGGCCACATTGAAAAGCAGAAGAAAAGGAGCACTCATTCACCTTGCAAATCTTACAGATGCTTTCAACAGAATGCTTTCTGAACCCAAAAAATTTCAGAAAGATGCGGAGCTCATTTATCAGTTTGTAATTATCAGCCATACAATAATCTCTCATCTGGCAACGCTTTCTTATTTCCTTAAAGTAAATGATTTCAGATCAGATCAATTAAAACCAATGATCGATAATACCTTACTGACCTTTGATTCTGCATCAGAGCATTTACAAAAAAAAGAATCAATTTCTGTAATACTAAATGATAATTCCTCCATCAGTAAATATGTACAGGAACTAATGCAACAAAGGGAAAAGGAAATAAACAATGGTTTATTGGAAACCGAAACAAAGAAAAAATTAGTATCAGTGAAATCAGTAACGGATCAGTTCAATTTTATTTTTAGTTCTGTACAATCACTCAATAAAGTTTGCAGGAAAATTTAAAGACTGGCAACCTGTTTGTAAATATGACTTGAAATTTCGCTTACCACAGCAGGCAATTTTTTCAGGTCTTTACCTTTTGTCATGATAGTAACAATATATGTGGAACCGGCTGTATAAATAATTCCGGATTCACTGAAATGAGCATGATTGGTATCACCAGCTTCTCCAAATTTATGAGCTACTTTACTGTTTTTTGGTAAGCCATTTACTAAGCCACTTTCAAAATCACTATGACTCAATAATTCTGCACAAAATTCAGAATCATCAATATTTAAATAACAGGCATTATAAATAGCTCTCATGAAAAAAGAAAATTCTCTTGCCGTTAAAGGGATGTCTTTTTTGCTCAAATCTGGTGAAGGAACTCCCAGATCAACAAAAGTTTTTTTAAAAATATTCAGATCCATCATAGAATTTAAAATCATCGTTGCATTATTGTCAGAGTATGCGATCATGTAATACAACAATTCTCTGACCGTGTAAGTTTTTCCAACCTCGATAGATTTTGAAAGATAAACCGCATTTTTCTGAGGTGCCAGTTCCCGGTCATACAGAATTTTTTTATTTAATAATCCCGGGGTTTTTTCATTCATCTTCATGAAAGTAATTAGTTCAGGTACTTTCATCAGAGATCCGGGTAAATATTTATCATCCTCATTAATATTCATCCAGTCTGCAGTATTAGCATGTTTCAGATACACAGAAGCATTTGCAATGGTTCCCTGAGTTTTATAGGAATTAATCAACGTTTCAATATCATCTCTCATGATGGATAAACGGGGCGACGGGCATGGGTTTTCTGCAAATAAAATAGGTTTGATATATTCATATCCATTCAGTCGTGTAACTTTTAAATCGCAATTATATAACTGGGTATCCTGAATGGCAGGGATATTGGCGGTAGATCTGTCTATATATTCCTTAGTTATAAAGTAAGTGCCGCCGGCAGAAATGATGGCTAATATAATAGTAAAGTAAAGCGGTAATTTAGTGTTGAGCATTGATTATTTTAATAATACAAAGCTAATATTTTCTAATAAACGAAAAGTTAAAAACAAGAACAAGGTATTTTAAATTTAGAAATTTCTATATGTGTTATGATATATCTCTTCAGCCTGTTAAAGAAATAATTAATGAATATTTTTCTGAAATATTGATTATAAAACAATTAGAATTTGATTTCTCTTTTCCTCAGCATTTTAAGGCGCATTCTCATGATTTTCTTCCCATTATTATCCGTGAGGATGAAGCACTGCATCTCAGAAATTTTGAATGGGGTTTAATCGCTCATTACATGAACTCGCCTGAAAAAGTTCAAAAACAACGGTCATGGATGTGTAATGCAAGAGGAGAAAAAGTACTCGACAAAAACGCATACTGGTATAAAATCAGGCAACAAAGATGCCTTATTCCGGTTGTAGGAATTTATGAGCATAGGTTGGTGAAGGGTTTTAAAAACAAAATACCTTACCATGTAAGATGGCGCCACAGAAAAATGTTTTGTCTTCCGGGTTTTTATAATTATTCGCCAATACCCGATCCGGAAACAGGTGAATTGAAAGGAACCTTCACAATCATTACCACACACGCCAACCAACTAATGTCATATATACATAATGATGGAGAAAATAAACACCGGATGCCTTTATTTCTTCCAAAAGAGCTGGAACTGGAATGGTTGAAAAAAGAACTTAAGGATCATCAATTACAGGAAATTTTGAATTTTCAAGCCTCATCAGATGATCTGGAATGCTGGACGGTATCTTCCATTCGTTCCCGTACCGAAAGGAGCGATGGAAAACAAAAACATGAACCATTGATCTGGCCGGGTTTGCCAAAACTTGGAAAAGATGATCAGCCCGGAAATCTTAACTTATTTTAAACCGACTCATCCTTGGCATCATTTTTCTTTGAACAACGTAAATTATATTTATGAAAAATTCAATGATTATTGCCGCTATGTCATTAACGGCATTGTTAATATCCTGCGATCAGAAAGATTCCACAGTTAAAGAAGAAAAGATCGAAACTACTCAGGGTGCATCCATGGATTCCGCAACTGCTAAAATGGAATCCAGTGCAGTGGCTGTTACAACGGAAGCTGTACCAAAGGATATAAGAACCAATTTTGACAAAAAGTATCCCACAGTAAAAAAAGTAGAATGGTCGCGCTATACTCCTTCAGAGGAAGATGATATGGACAGAAACACTGATTATTATTTTGTAAGATTCAATAATAACGGTGAAGATTATATTGATTGGTATAACACCCGTGGCGAATGGGTAAAAACTTCCACAACCCTGAAGCTGGATGCTAAACTTCCAGAACCGGTTAGTAATTATATTAAATCAAATTATGAAGGATATACGGTGGAAGAGATCAACAAAGAAAATGATAAAGACATGGATATGTATGAAGTAAAATTGAATAAGGGAGAACAAAAAGTAAAATTTAAAATTCTTCCTAATGGTGAAATCTTTAAAATGAAAAGTAAATAGGGATTTATAGGTAAATTATTTAAAGAGGCTGTTTTACGACAGCCTTTTTTTTATGGTTCATTCTTAAATTCCGCAACAAAAGATGTATTTCTTGCAAACAGATATCTGTTACCTTTGCGTCCTTAAAAGACTTGCATGAAAGAAGTATATATTTTATCTGCCGTTAGAACGCCTATTGGCAGTTTTGGAGGAACGTTGAAAGATTTCAGTGCCACACAATTGGGAGCTATAGCTATTAAAGGAGCGCTTGAAAAAGCGGGACTGGAGCCATCTGCTGTTAATGATGTAATAATGGGTTGTGTGATTCAGGCTAATCTGGGACAGGCGCCTGCGCGTCAGGCTGCAAAATTTGCAGGATTGCCTAATGAAGTGAATTGTACAACAGTAAATAAAGTTTGTGCCAGTGGGATGAAAGCCATTGCACAGGCAGCGCAAAGTATCATGCTGGGAGATGCGGATATTGTGGTGGCCGGCGGTATGGAAAGTATGAGCAATGTTCCTTTCTATGTAAAAAATATGCGCTGGGGAAATAAGTACGGTAATTCAGAACTTACTGATGGTTTAGCCAAAGATGGTCTTACGGATGTGTATGATGGAAAAGCGATGGGCAACGCGGCTGAACTTTGTGCGTCTACCTGCGGCATTTCGCGTGAACAGCAGGATGCTTTTGCTATTGAAAGCTATACACGCAGTCAGGCAGCAGTAAATAGTGGTGCTTTTGCCAATGAGATTGTTCCGGTAGAAATTCCACAGCGTAAAGGTGATCCGATTCGTTTTGAAAAAGATGAAGAACCATTTAATGTAAAGTTTGATAAAATTCCGGAACTGAAAGGCGCATTTCAAAAAGACGGTACCGTCACGGCAGCCAACGCTTCTACCATGAATGATGGCGCGGCAGCTTTGGTGTTGATTAGTAAGGAAAAAGCAGAAGCCCTTGGTTTAACGCCGATAGCCAAGATCGTATCTTATGCCGATGCAGAACAAGCTCCGGAATGGTTCACTACAACGCCATCTATTGCCGTACCTAAAGCACTTTCAAAAGCTGGTCTTACCATGGAGGATATCGACTTTGTAGAATTGAATGAAGCATTTTCTGTAGTAGGAATTGAAAATACCAATCGTCTTAAACTGGATCCCGCAATTGTAAATGTTCATGGAGGAGCTGTAAGTCTTGGACATCCTTTGGGCTGCAGTGGCGCAAGAATCATTGTTACTTTAATAAATGTTCTTAAAGCAAAGAATGGTAAATATGGAGTTGCCGGAATTTGTAATGGAGGCGGTGGTGCAAGTGCCATGATCATTCAGAATATATAACAACCTCACAGGTTGTTTTTGTTTTATGCACCCGAACTAATAAATTTGCAGCCATTTTAAAAAGTATACATACATGCGACAAATTGCATTCAGAGAAGCCCTGCGAGAAGCCATGCAGGAAGAAATGCGTAGAGATGACCGTGTTTTCCTGATGGGTGAAGAAGTGGCTGAATACAATGGTGCTTATAAAGTAAGCCAGGGAATGTTGGAGGAATTTAGCGAAAAAAGAGTGATTGATACACCAATTGCTGAATTAGGTTTTACCGCCATCGCGGTAGGAGCTGCTCAGAATGGATTACGTCCCATTGTTGAATACATGACCTGGAACTTTGCCGTGCTGGCATTGGATCAAATTCTAAATACCGCTTCCAAAATGCTCGCCATGAGTGGTGGACAGGTAGGTTGCCCGATCGTATTCCGTGGACCAAACGGAAGTGCTGGTCAGTTAGGCGCACAACATTCTACCGCATTTGAAAGTTTATATGCAAACATCCCGGGATTGAAAGTGATCTCCGTTAGTAATCCTTATGATGCGAAAGGTTTATTGAAAGCAGCCATCAGAGACGACGATCCTGTTGTTTTTATGGAAAGTGAAGTAATGTATGGTGAGAAAGGAGATGTTCCGGAAGAAGAATATATTATTAAAATCGGCGAAGCAAAAATCGTTCGCGAAGGAACGGATGTTACCATCGTTTCCTTTAATAAAATGATGAAAGTTGCATTGGGCGCTGCCGAAGAACTGGCTAAAGAAGGCATCAGTGCTGAAGTGATTGATCTTAGAACAATTCGTCCACTCGACTGGCACACAATACTTCAGAGCGTTAAGAAAACAAACCGACTGGTTATTGTGGAAGAACAATGGCCATTCGCCGGTGTATCTACAGAAATTACTTATATCATACAAAAAGAAGGTTTCGATTACCTTGATGCACCTATCCGCAGAATTTGTTCTGCAGATGCACCGATGCACTATGCACCTAATCTGGTGGCAGCGTATCTTCCAGACGTACCCAGAACCGTAAAGCTGGTGAAAGAAGTGATGTATATGAAAAAGTAATTTTTACAAATCGTTACGGTAAAATATCCATCCATAATTTTACAGACAAATTAAAAGGATGGCTTACCAATCATTAGAAGCTTGCATTAACGATCTCGAAAAAAACGGACATCTGGTAAGGATCACGGAAGAAGTGGATCCGCATCTGGAAATGGCAGCCATTCATCTGCGTGTATTTGAAGCCAAAGGCCCGGCCTTATTATTTGAAAAGGTAAAAGGTTCAAAATTCAGAGCAGCATCTAATATTTTTGGAACGATTGAAAGAAGCCGGTTTATTTTTAGAAATACTTTCAAAGAGGTTCAGCAACTCATCAATTTTAAAGCCGATCCGCTGGCGGCAATTAAAAGTCCTGTCAAAAATTTCTCCGTACTACTTAATGGGGTAAATGCTTTACCGTTGAAAAACCCGTTGTCAAAACCTGTTTTATTTGAAGAGATAAATATTACAGATATTCCTCAAATACAACACTGGCCCATGGATGGCGGCGCTTTTGTTACATTGCCACAAGTATATACTGAAGATGCTGATAAGCCGGGAATCATGCAAGCCAATCTTGGAATGTACCGTATCCAGTTATCTGGAAATGATTATGCACCTAATAAAGAGATCGGATTACATTATCAGTTACATCGCGGCATCGGCATCCATCAGCAGAAGGCACACCGTAAAGGCCTGCCGTTGAAAGTTAGTATTTTTGTGGGTGGGCCTCCTTCTCATTCTGTAGCTGCAGTTATGCCATTGCCGGAAGGGATGAGTGAAATGACTTTCGCCGGTATTTTAGGCGGAAGAAGATTTCGTTATAAATACGTAGATGGATTTTGTATCAGTACGGATGCTGATTTTGTAATTACTGGTGAAGTATTTCCGGGTGACGTAAAGCCCGAAGGACCATTTGGAGATCACTTAGGATATTACAGTCTGCAGCACGATTTTCCATTGATGAAAGTGCACAAGGTATTTGCAAAAAAAAATGCCATCTGGCCATTTACAGTTGTGGGTCGACCGCCGCAGGAAGATACCAGTTTTGGAGATCTCATTCATGAACTCACGGGAACAGCCATTCAAAACGAAATTCCCGGATTGAAAGAAGTGAATGCTGTTGATGCCGCAGGCGTGCATCCGCTTTTACTGGCCATCGGCAGCGAAAGATATACACCCTACGCACAAACAAAACAACCGGCAGAATTACTCACCATCGCCAATCGTGTTTTAGGAACAGGCCAGTTGAGTCTTGCAAAATTTTTATGGATCACTGCAGATGATACCAACCAGTTAACCGCTAAAAATATCCCTGCATTTTTTCAATATATTTTAGAAAGAATAGATCTTAAAAGAGATGTTCATTTCTATACAAATACAACCATTGATACGCTTGATTATTCCGGTGAATCCCTGAACAGCGGAAGTAAAGTGGTGTTTGCTGCCTATGGCGAATCAAAAAGAAAATTATCAAATGAAATTCCTTCTTGTTTTCAGTCGCTCCAAAATTTTAACCAGGCATCACTGATCATGCCTGGCGTTATGGCGTTACAAACCAATACATTTACTACTTATGAAAATGCCAACCGGGAAATTGATGCTTTGGATCAGCAACTCAAACCATTCGCAGATCAGTTACAACAAATGCCGATAATTGTTTTAGCGGATGATGCTCCTTTTGCAGCAGCTACATTGAATAATTTTTTATGGATTGCTTTCACCCGTTGTAATCCTTCGCATGATATTCACGGTATTGATGCATTTGTAAAAAATAAACATTGGGGTTGTAATGGCCCGCTTATCATAGATGCACGAATTAAACCGCATCATGCACCACCTCTGATAAAAGATGCGTTGGTGGAAAATAAAATCGATCATTTATTTAACAAAGGCGGAAGCCTGCATAACTGGCGATAACCTAAATTGCAACATGAAATTTTTCAATCTGCTTATTCCGTTTGCGTTTTTATATAGTTGTAAAGCACAACCAAAATTGCCTGTTGCCACCGATGAAAATACATTGCTCTGGGAGATTAGTGGAAAAGGAATTAAAACTTCTTACTTGTATGGTACCTTCCACCTGATGTGCAGCAATGAGATTGTATTCAGCAACAATATGAAGGCTGCGATAAAAGCCACCAATGAAATTTATTTTGAATTGGATCTGGATGATCCCGCCAATACATTCGGGGCCATGCTGTTTATGAATATGAACGACGGTAAAAAATTACAGGATCTATACACGCCGGAAGAATTTGAAAGACTAAGTAATTATTTTAATGACACACTGCATATGCCCATCGTATTAATGCAGCGCATGAAACCTTTGTTTTTACAATCGATGCTATATCCTAAAATGATGCCTTGTAAAAATATATCCGGTGTTGATATGGAAATTTTAAAAATTGCAAAAGCAGAAAAAAAAGAGATCAATGGTTTAGAGAATATACAATTTCAGGCTTCAGTTTTTGATAGTATTCCTTACAAAGAGCAGGCGGCACTTTTATTAAAGAGCATAGACAGTTTAGAAAAAGATGCCACTGAATTTGAAAGTATGCTAACCAACTATAAAGCACAAAATCTTTCAAAATTAGAATCTTCTGTAACGGATAATGAATTTGGCTCAGCAGAAAATTTAGAGCTGATGTTATACAGCAGGAATAGGAACTGGGTGACGCAATTGAAAGATATCCTTCCCAAAAAATCAATTTTTATGGCAGTAGGTGCCGGGCATCTTGTGGGAAATAATGGTGTAATTGATCTGTTGCGAAAAGCGGGATATACCTTAAGGCCCATCCAGAATAAATAATTATTTCACCACCACTTCTTTAATAATAGTTTCACCCATCAACTCATTTACGCGTTCAATGATGCGTGGCTTCTGATACATCAGTTCATGTTTGAGTGGCGCCACTGTTGTAGTGATGAAAAGTGTGCTGCCAATGATCTGAATTTTTTCTGTGTATTTAGCAATGGTTTTGCCCATGATCTGTTCCCAGGCATCTTCAATCTTTAATGCCTGAATACTGTTTTTTAAACGGCTCGTTTTTAAAAATTGCTGCAGCGCATCCTGCATAGAAATTTCTCCCATTTTATAAAGTTAAGTCCCATTTTTTTAAAGATCCTTCTGCAGCACAGTCAAATCTAAAATTGTTATAAACTTATCAGCGTTGCAGCTATGCCCAAATCATTAAAAGATTGTTCAAGTCTGGATGCATGTGTATCTGTGATAAATACCTGTCCATTATTATGTGCACATACCCAGCCTAGTAGTCGCTGCATTCTGTTTCCATCCAGTTTTTCAAATACATCATCCAGTAAAAGAATCGGAGCAAAACCTGCATGCTTACGGATCAATTCGTATTCTCCGAGTTTTAGTGCAAATAATAAACTTTTTCTTTGTCCCTGAGATGCAACCTGTCGAAAAACAGCCTCATTCAATTTAAATACAATATCATCTTTATGTATTCCGCCTGTAGTTCTCTGAAGGAAGATATCCTGTTGGAAATTATCGTTGAGTAAACTACTCATTTCTTTTTCATGCAACTGGCTCACATAGTCTAATGCTATTTTTTCGGTGCCTCCGCAAATCATTTCATAAAAGTTATTCACTAAAGGAATTAACTCCTGCAAAAATTCTTTTCTTTTTTCATAAATGTTCATGGCAGGTGGTACCATTTGTTCATTTAAGACCTCCAGTACCATTCTGGAATTTTGTGTATTCGAATCATTATTTTTCAAATGACTGTTACGTTGCAATAAAATTTTATTATACGTGATCAGATGCTGCAGATATACTGGATCTACCTGGCTCAATACTGTATCTATAAATTTTCTGCGGGTTTCGCTGGATCCCGAAATAAGCTCAATATCATCCGGGGCAATCATTACCACAGGTAACAAACCAATATGTTTCGAATATTTGGTATAGGAAACGCCATTCAGACTGAATTCTTTTTTGTTGCTGCCTCTGTGAATGCAGATTACTTCCTCCTTTTTGGATTCTCTTTCAAAAAAAGCCTGCAGACGAAAACCATCGGTCTGGTGTTTTATATTTTGCTGGTCAGTGGAAGAAAAATAGCTTTTGGTGAAACAACAATAATAAATAGCATCCAGAAGGTTCGTTTTCCCGATACCATTCAGTCCGCAAATGCCTACAACATTCTCAGTGAAACGAAATTCGCTGAAAGAATAGTTTTTATAATGTGTAAGCTTAATATGATCGAGCCTGAGCATGAAGATTTGCAAGATACGCACACTCGTGATGAACTGGTGTATAACCTTATTAATCCGGCAATTTTCAAACCATATACAATATTGATTTCTCCCTTATCTTTGCCGCCTAAATTTTTCAGCATTGTCAACGAAGTTTTCAAAAGAAACCTATCTGTATTGGTACGAACTGATGCTTTTACTTCGTCGTTTTGAAGAAAAAGCGGGTCAATTATATGGTATGCAGAAGATCCGGGGTTTCTGTCATTTGTATATTGGTCAGGAAGCAGTGGCGGCTGGTTGTATGACAGCAACGAATCCTGATGATAAATTTATAACGGCTTATCGCGATCATGCGCTGGCCATTGCCAAAGGAATTTCTGCAAAAAGCTGTATGGCTGAATTGTATGGAAAAGCTACCGGCTGCAGTAAAGGAAAGGGTGGCAGTATGCACTTTTTCGGGTTAAAAGAAAATTTTTTTGGCGGACATGGAATTGTGGGTGCTCAGATAGGAACAGGTGCAGGACTTGCGTTTGCAGAAAAATACCGGGGAACCCAAAATGTAGTGTTATGCTTTTTTGGTGACGGTGCAGCAAGACAAGGAATGTTGCACGAAACTTTTAATATGGCTATGTTGTGGGATCTGCCCGTTGTTTTCATTTGTGAGAATAACCATTATGCCATGGGAACTTCAGTAGCGCGTACCAGTAAAACACTGGATCTTTATAAAATGGCAGATGCTTATGAAATGCCTGCTGATTCAGTAGACGGTATGAGTCCGGAAAAAGTGCATGATGCGATGCTGAGAGCCGTTAACCGTGCCCGTGAAAAAGGTGGTCCAACTTTGCTGGAGATCAAAACTTATCGATACAAAGGACACAGCATGAGTGATCCGCAGAAATACAGAACAAAAGAAGAACTGGAAGAGTATAAGTCAAAAGACCCGATTGATCATGTATTGAAAGTATTGAAAGATCAATACAAATTGGATGATGCAGCCATTGAAGTTATAAATGAAAGAGTGAAGGCAGAAGTGGAAGAAAGTGTAAAATTTGCGGAAGAAAGCCCATGGCCGGATGATAATGAATTACTGAAAGATGTATATGTTCAGCAGGATTACCCTTATATAACAGACTAATTACCAAGCAGCATAATAAAACAACAATGTTAGAAAACAACGCAACTACTACTACTCCGGTTACAGCTCCCGTTAAAGATACAAGGGATGCAGCCACTATTGCCCAGGGTTTTTGGTCCAGCTACAGCAAACCGATCATCTATGTGGGAACTGCCATCATCCTGATTATAGGCGGCTGGTTAATTTACAAGCAATTTGTAAAACTACCTCAGGAGAAAAAAGCCAATGAATCTATTTTCATGGCAGAAAACATTTTTGATAAAATGGCTGCCAATGGTTTTAATAAAGATTCAGCAGTTATTGTACTGAATGGCGGCGTTCTGGAAGGTGCAAAAGTTAATGGTGTATTATCAGTGATCAGAGATTTTGGTGGAACGATGGCTGGGAACCGTGCTACATTTATAGCAGGTGCAACTTATTTGCACATCAAAGAATTTGATAAGGCCATCAAATATTTGAAAGATTTCGACGCAAACGGCGCACACCAGGTGCAAAGCAAAGCCTATATACTTTTGGGACATGCTTATGCAGAACAAAATAAAACAGAAGATGCTTTGTCTAATTATAAGAAAGCTTCTACTTTGAATGATAAAGATGATGTTACAACGGGTGAGGCTTTACTTATAGCCGGATCATATGCTGATGCTATCGGTAAAAACGAAGAAGCCATCAGTTTATATAAAAAATTAAGAGATAATTATCCAACCAATGTTTCGGTACGCTCAGGTGAGGTAGATAAATATCTTGCACGACTGGGTGTGTTTAACTAGATCTGATTATGGCATTAAGTTCTTCTGAACAATATAATACTGCAGGCATCTTTCTACCGGAAGATGCCTGTGTAGTTACAGTGCGTACTGAATGGAATTCCGGGATTGTACAAAAGCTGCAGGCTGGTGTGGATGAAGTGTTGCAGGCACACCGTGTGAAACAAATTATATTGGAAGTGCCCGGTGCAGTGGAGATCGGTTTTGCTATAAGTGAATACTGGCGTCAGTCGGTCAATAAAAAACCGCCGCATGCTTTCATTACACTGGGTTGTGTGTTGAAGGGAGATACGCCTCATTTTGAATATGTATGTCAGGTTGTATCAGCGTCCATCACCCAATTAAATCTGATGCTTCCGGTACCTGTAATATTTGGTGTACTCACCGTAAATAACCAGCAGCAGGCAGATGAGCGCACTGGCGGTTCTCATGGAAATAAAGGAGCTGAATCAGCCATTACTGCATTGAAAATGATATCATTATCAGCTTATATTAAAAAACAAATTTAAATACACAGGAGCATGAGGGTTCAACTTTTTGTCCCGTGTTTTATCGATCAGCTATATCCACAAACGGCATTCAATATGGTGAAAGTATTGGAGAAAGCCTGTTGTGAAGTATTATATAACGCTAATCAAACCTGTTGCGGTCAGCCTGCATTTAATGCAGGATTTATTGAGGAAGCCAGAA
>JANOAO010000043.1:0-5643 GCA_031411115.1 Bacteroidota bacterium | reverse complement strand
ATGGTGTTTGCCGGAATTTTCCCGGTAAATACAGATGAATTTGAGGAGCTGCGTGACTGCATGGATAAATTGCAATTGAACGATGCCTCCCTCACTTTCGAATTGGAAACATCACAGGCCTTAGGCTTCGGTTTCCGTTGCGGATTCTTAGGAATGCTACATATGGAAATCATTCAGGAGAGATTGGAAAGAGAGTTCAACCAAACAGTGATCACTACGGTACCGAACGTGAGTTTCATTGCTACTTCTTCTAAAGGAGAGATCATTCGTGTGAATAACCCTACGGAAATGCCGGATCCTACACGTATGGAAAAAATTGAAGAGCCTTTTATCCGGGCGCAATTGATCAGCAAACCAGAGTACATCGGCAATATCATGACGTTGTGTATCCAGAAACGCGGAGTGCTGATTAATCAGGGATATTTAACGCCTACGAGAGTGGAACTGACTTTCGATATGCCTTTGACGGAAATCGTATTTGATTTTTATGATAAGCTGAAAAGCATGACGCGTGGTTATGCTTCTTTCGATTATCATCCTATAGAATACAGGGATAGTGATATCGTTAAAATGGATATCCTCCTGAACGGCGAAAAAGTGGATGCCTTAAGTGCATTGATTCACCGTGCCCGTGCGCATGAATTCGGCAGGAAATTATGTGAGAAATTAAAAGAGTTGTTACCGAAGCAACAATTCCAGATCGCCATACAAGCGGCTATTGGCGCCAAGATTGTGGCGAGGGAAAATATCAGCGCTATGCGGAAAGATGTAACTGCCAAATGTTATGGTGGTGATATCAGCCGTAAGCGTAAACTCCTGGATAAGCAGAAGGAAGGGAAGAAGCGTATGCGGCAAATCGGTAACGTTGAAGTGCCACAGGAAGCTTTCCTGGCCGTACTCAGATTGGATGATTGATCGGATACGTGATACGGGTTGCGGGATGCAGGATTCCGGTTACTGGATGCTGGTTAATACAACCCGGCCCACAACCATTCTTAGAAGCAATCCTTAATTCTTATTTTTTACCGGTTTTATTTTCTTTGGGGTAACGGGTTTACCATCTTCAGGTTCGTACCCGGCTAATTGTGTCTCGTCCAGATTTCCCTGTGCATCACGGATAGGTTTTGGCATTGGCGCATTTCCTTCAGGCGTTACTTCGTTGAAAACTTTACTTACATAATTCCATTGACCGTCCTGCCATTTAAAACCTTCATAATCGCCATCGCCGATAAGTGTATATTTTTTGCCCGGTTCGTTGGTTTCAGAAACTAAATGTTCCATTACAATCATGTCCAGATCTGCGTCATAAGTTAAACGGGGACTGGCATCTTTTTTAAATTCCATGATAAAACGTGCGGTAATTTTCGCTTTCAGGTTATTGTCCGGCACCTGAAAATTTCTACCGCCAAACCAGGGCTTTCCCTCTTTGAATTGCAATATTTCTACAAATTTTTTCGTGCTTCTGTAATCATTTTCATCATAGCCTAATAAAACATATAATTTCTGATCGCCTTTTTGTTTCATGATCAGTTTATAATATACAGCGCCCATCCAGCCATTGTTATCACCGGTAGTATCTGCCTGATTATTGATGATGCCTGATTTATCGATCAGCGGAAATAATTTTAAGGACCCATCTTCAGTACGCATTTGAATGGCACCATGCTGACGTGTTTCCATTTCATTCATCACCAGTTGCCAGGTAAAGATTTTAAAGGAACTGTCGGGTGCATATAATTGAGATACGGTAACGAGCGAATCGAAAGAATGCCGAAATGAATGGGGTGTTTTTAACACCTGCACGAACTGCCGGGTGAACTGGCTGTCTGCGACAAATCGTTCCCGCTCCAGCGAGGCATTGATCATTTTATTGGCCTGAGGTTTCAGGAGTTGCTCTTTTTCGAATAGGGATTGTTGCGCATTTGCGGAAATAGAAAGAAAAAAGGAAAATGTAAAAAGTAAAAAGGAAAATACTGAAGTTGGTAATTTCATAATGTATTAAAAATACGGAAAGTATTATTGAGGATACGGTATGGATTGTATTAAGGATTTATTTAACGAAAACTTATGTTGAAAGTAAAAGTAAAAAGTTAAAAGTAAAATCCATTATATCCCATAAACCCATGTCATCCGCGTTCCAAATATGTAGCGAAATCTAAAAGAGAATCAAACACAGAATCAATGCGAGAATCAGAAAGAGAAACTTCCGGCCTGGTAGTAGGAAGAAAAACCGTATAACAACCCAGGTTCCTCCCAAATTCCATATCACTTAATGTATTGCCCACCATTATCGATCGGGCAGGAAAGATATCCGGGAATTGATGCATCGCCTGTAAACCCATTCCGGGATTAGGTTTGCGGTTAGGACTATCGTCATTCAGATCCGGACAAAAATAAATAGCATCGAGCCGGCCGCCTTGCTTGTGAATCTCATCCTGCATATTCGCATGGATGAGGGCAAGATCTTCCGCTTTGGTAACGCCTTTTCCAACGCCCCGCTGATTGGTAACAATTACAATGCGATGAAATTTTTGCGCAAAGATTTTTAAGGCATCCGTAACGCCATCATAAAATGTAAATTCATCCCATGTATGAATGTAATCTTTGTGTTTTTCATGATTGATCACCCCATCGCGGTCGAGGAACAACGTCCATGAATTATCAATTTTTTCAAAAGGGATCATAGAGAAAATCTTTTCGGAAATTCGAGGTTAGCTTTTTCAAGATCTTCCGGAATGCCGATGTCAATAAAATACTGGTCCTGTATCAGTCCCATCATCGTATGCGAAGCGAAATATTTTTCCAGAAATTCTTTTTCAAAAGAAAATTTATCCGGCAAAGCCAGTTCCTGAAATTGCGCAATGTTTAATGCATATACGCCGCCGTTGATAAGTGCAGCATTGTAATATTGTTTTTCTTTAAAAGATTGTATGGCATTATCCTGGTTGATTTCCACCACACCATAGCGGTCAAAATCATGCATAGGCTTTAACGATAAGGTACAAATAGCATGGTGCTGCTGATGGAAAGCGGCAACTTTTTGTACATCAATCTCAAATAAAGTATCGCCATTTAAAATGATCACATTCGGTTCCAGAGCCACATCGCAGGCGAGTTTGATGGCACCGCCCGTTCCCAGCGGTTCATCTTCAATTACGAAGGTGAAAAGCGTTTTTGTAAAATTCGTTTCGAGGTATTCTTTGATGACCTCATTTTTATAACCGAGTGAAAAAATAAAACTTTCTATACCTTGTTGTTTAAGGTATTTCATCAAATACCAGATGAAAGGTTTCCCTGCTACAGGTGCCATACATTTCGGCAGATCGGGTACCGCCGAACGCAATCGTGTTCCTAAACCGCCGGCCAGTATGATGGCTTCCCTGATCATACGCCGAAATATTTTTCTTCCACCAACTGACAAATGATATGTCCGATGAGGATGTGTGATTCCTGAATGCGGGGCGTATCGGTGGAAGGGACGTTGATGAGATAATCGCTCAACGGTTTCATATTGCCGCCAGTTTCTCCGGTGAAAGCGATGTTGATCATGCCCTTTTCTTTAGCGGTTTCAAAAGCGTTCAGAATATTTTTACTGTTGCCGGAGGTGCTCAAACCCACGAGTACATCGCCTTTTTTGCCGATACCTTTTATTAATCGTGAATAGATCACATCATAGCTGTAATCATTAGCAACGGCGGTGATGTAAGATGTATTTACGTGTAAAGCTTCCGCAGGTAAGGCATCTCGGTCGGTATAAAATCGTCCGCTGAATTCTGCTGCGAGGTGTTGGGCATCAGCGGCACTTCCGCCATTGCCGCAGAACAGCACTTTATTGCCATTCTGAAAAGCTTTTACAATAACTTCCACACAATCTTCAATGGTTTTTAATAATTGGGGATCCTGTAAAGCCTGTTGTTTTACGTTGATAGACGCTTCGATGATGCTGGCTATTTTTGTTTGCATGTGTTGTTATTAAACGGTCCAGGTTGTAAGACCATATTTTGTAAATCCATATTTTTTTATTTCGCCACCGAAACGGTTGAGCGTTGCCGAAACTGCATGACGGGTATTACCGGGACAATAGAAGATCATAAATCCGCCACCGCCTGCACCACTAATCTTTCCTCCGGTAGCGCCAGCCTTTTTTGCCGCATCATAAATTTCTTCAATAGCTACATTGCTGATATTGGCTGCCATTTTTCTTTTTTGTTGAAATCCGAAATCTAAAATTTCCCCGAATTCATTCAGCTTTCCTTTGAGCAAAGCTTCTTTCATCATGCGTGCCTGTTCTTTCAATTGGTGCATCGCTTCCACGCTTTTTTCATCTTTGTTATGCACGTTCTTCACCTGTTCTTTAATGATGGTGGCGCTCTCTCTGGAGGTAGCGGTGAAATACAGGACGAGATTATTTTCCAGTTCATGCATGTATTGCGGACGAATGCGTAAAGGGTTTACGATCACTTTATCATCGCCATAAAATTCCATGAAATTCACGCCGCCGAAAGTAGCCGCATATTGGTCTTGCCGGCCGCCTGCGAGTTTCAGATCATTCCTTTCAATATCAAATGCATAATGTGCAATATCATAATCACCTAATGGCAATTTAAGCATCTCTGCGAATGCGCCGATGATGGCAACCACGAGGGTAGAAGACGTTCCGAGTCCTGATCCGGCGGGTGCATCTACGAAGGTGGATAAGCGTAAGCCGCCTTTGATACCAAAATCTTTTTGAATACGGTTGTATACGCCTTTCAGCAGATCGAGTTCGCCGTTGATAGGCAGTTGAACGGCCAGGTCGAATTCCTGTTTTTCGTTTCTGTCGAGGGCTTCAACAATGATCTTATTGTCGAGGGGTTCAATGCTGGCGTATGCCGATAGGGAGATGCTGGCATTGAGGATCGCACCGCCATAGAGGTCGCAGTAGGGGCTTACATCCGTTCCACCGCCTGCCAGGCCTATACGAAGGGGAGCTTTGCTTCTGTAGATCATGGTGCAAAAGTAGGGTGTATTTACGTTCTTTTTTTTCTGCAAAAAAAAGAACCAAAAAAAGGCACAGACAAACGATATACAGCCCGTTTGTCTGCACAGCTATGATGGGCAGTTGTGCATAGTAGGCTCAGATGTGGTGCATGGATTTCTGATAAGAAGAAGATTTTAAAATAGTTTTTTTGATTATGAAAGATAGTTAACGAAGTAAAAGCGTCGAACAGCGATATTCATCTCAGCCTACTATGTACATATGACGAGGAAAGCTGAAGGAAAGGAAATGGCCGGTATATATTTCCTTTCTTGATCTTTTTGGTACTTTTTCCATCAAGGGAAAAAGTACGTATAGGTCAAATCAATTTATATGTTCTTTTTTTTCTGCAAAAAAAAGAACCAAAAAAAGGCACAGACAAACGATATACAGCCCGTTTGTCTGCATAGCTATGATGGGCAGTGGTGCATAGTAGGCTCAGATGTGGTGCATGGTTTACTGATAGGAAGAAGATTTTAAAATAGTTTTTTTTGAATATGAAAGATAGTTAACGAAGTAAAGGTGCAGAATAGCGACATACATCTCTGCCTACTTTGTACATATGTCGAGGAAAGCTGAAGGAAAGGAAATGGCCGTTATATATTTCATTTATTGATATTTTTGGT
>JANOAO010000042.1:0-41970 GCA_031411115.1 Bacteroidota bacterium | reverse complement strand
CCGAGGGTGTTCACCTCTTCCCATACCGAACAGAGAAGTTAAGCCCCTCATGGCCGATGGTACTGCACAACAATGCGGGAGAGTAGGTAGCTGCCATATTTATTTAAAAGCCTTTCAGTAACCTGAAAGGCTTTTTTTATTACCAAAAAATCGAATTTCCTACAAGAAATATGAAGATTTTTAGGGTTTAAAGCTGAACTACAAGTATTCCAATTGAAGTTAATTTTTACAAAAAATAATTGGAATTTTAGTATGCACTAATCCTCTAATTATTTACTCCTTTCCCATCATTTAAAATCAACGCATCTGCAACCCTTTTGAAATTGTATAAATACGCCAGGTGCAGACTTCTGATCTACAAGTAATAATAAAATAAGCTCATTGTTCTTTTTGTCTGAAACTATATCCATTTCAAGCACCATATAAAATTTAAAAGAATAATTCTTTCTTAATCTTAAGTACTCCTTTTTTCCTTTTTGGTTAGTTGCCGGTATTGGGTTTGCGGGCATTTGTTTAGAATAGATTCCCAGACTTTAATTTTAAAAAACCGGCTCAGCAATTTTTGATCAAACAATCTGGTTGTTTATAACCAAGAGCTGCATTTTAGTAAAAACTGAATTCTTTTGGGTTAGGTTTTCAAATATGCTTTTGGGATTAATATATTTTCTTTGACTCTATAAATTTTCTTGCTAGTTATGCAAATGTAATTATCTTTATAGCTCATGTTTCCCCAGATTTTTTGATATTTTTTAACATATCTCGAAAGGTCCGGCATAAGTTTTTTTGCTTGCTAATTCTGATACCCCCTGATATATCTGGTTGTTAATCAATCTGGTTTTAAATACTCATATCCTTAGAAATACGTTCATCCCTTCTTTACGAATTTATTAATTCAGTTCTTTTATTAAATAAACATGTTACAATGAGAAAATGGTACTCATCAATTTTTAGTGTTGGTTTATATTTCAGTATACTGTTGTCAATATTAACAACGGGCATATTTGCGCAAACTACGCTTACTACCTTACCAAACCCTCCTTTTAATGCTACAAATGGAGCTGGTGCAAACACTGCAGTAACATTTGTTATTGAAAATACCAATCCTTTTCCCATATTATTGAACGGGGTTTCAACCTGGTTGAATACAACTGATGCAAATAGTACGCTCCAGTTATGGTACAGCGCTACTTCACTTTCAGGTGCTCCGACGATTGCTACTCCGGCATGGACGCAAATTTCACAAGTGACTGCTTTTCCTGCCCCGGCAGTGAATGGTATCACCCCTGTTTGGACAACACTTGGTTTTACCATTCCTGCTTCAACACAATACCGTTTTGCGGTCTGGTATGTAAATATCGGCAGCCATTATAGTGGTACTGGTGCAGGTACCGTTACCCCTAGTACTTTTACCGGTGACGGGGTGAATCTCAAGTTGGGTGATGTACAAATCGCTGGTGCCAATGTGGGTTATGGGGGAGCCAACAATCCCCGCTGGTGGACTGGTGCCATTACTTTTCAACCGGCAGGGCCATGTACCAATCCTCCCGTACCTGGCACCGTGAGTTCAACTGCTACCAATGCTTGTTTGAATATACCTTTTACGCTAAGTCTCACCGGGGGAACCGGTGGAACCGGCCAGACCTATCAATGGCAGATTTCTACTGATAATATCTCATGGACGGATATACCCGCAGCTACCAATGCAACATTAACCACTTCACAAAGTACATCGAATTACTATCGCGCCAAAGTTACCTGCGGGGTTACAGTCAATTCCAATAGCCAGTTGGTAACCACTGCAGCAGCAGTTTCGGGCACATTTACTATAAACAGTGCACTGCCAACAGGCGGCACCAACTTCCAGACCTTTAATGCAGCCTATGATTATATAAAATGTGGTATCAACGGACCTGTTATATTTAATGTTGATGCGCTTAGCGGGCCATATAACGAACAACTGATTATGTCGCCGGTTCCCGGAGCTTCTAACATCAACACGGTAACTTTTAACGGTAGAGGAAGAACGATATCATTTCTATCAACCAATAACGGCGAAAGGGCAGTAATAAAACTTAATGGTGCCGATCATATCAAATTTGATAACCTGGTAATTAACGCCACGGGATCTGCAACAACAGAGTTTGGCTTTGGGGTTCATTTATTGAATGATGCGGACAGTAATGCGGTAACCAACAGTGTGATCAACATAAATACCAGTTCAACTTCTACCAATTATGCTGGTATTGTAATGAGTGCTTCGGCAACATCAGCCATTACTACTGGAAATACACTCAGCGATGGGAACGTTTTTACAGGGAATACCATCAACGGTGGTTATTATGGTATCACCTGTGTGGGCAGTACAACGGCTGCCAACAGAGACAACATCATTTCACGTAATATCATAAATGATTTTTATTTCTATGGAATTTATATTCTTGGAAATTTTAAAACTCAGATAGATTCCAATTTGATTACCCGTCCGCTTCGTTCAATCGTAAATACGGCTTGTAATGCGATTTACATGTCTAGTTTAAATGTGCAAGTAGATATTACCAGAAATACCATCACCAACCCATTCGGAGGTGTACCTAACAGTACAGCTGTATTTAATGGTATTTTTATAACTGGTGTTGATGCCTTATCCGGACTGGAAAATAAAGTCATCAATAACCGGATTTATAATATTACTGGTGAGGGCGAGTCGAATGGTATAAACAATACAGGATCTGATAACGTTTGGTATCAGCATAATACTATTTTGATGGACGGTAACGGCGGTACAGCCATTACCAGGGGATTTTACCAAACCACGCAGGCAGCTGGTATTCGTTTTGAAAATAATATCGTTGCAATTACCAGAGGTGGTACAGGAGCAAAATATGCTGTATTTCACAATACAACCACATCTGATATTTTTTCGGATGATAACGATTTCTACCTCAATTCACCAACAGGAAATACTTTCACAGGTTTTTATACATCGGCACAGCTGACACTCGCCAACTGGCAGACTGCATCAGGTGATGATGCCAACTCGGTTTCTACCAATCCAATATTTACTGATGTAGTATCCGGCAACCTGAGGCCTACCAATGCTTCCATTGACAATCTGGGTTCTCCATTAGGAGTGCTCATTGATATCACCGGTTTACCAAGAAGTGCCACAACGCCTGATCTTGGAGCCTATGAATTTACACCCGGCAATTGCACGGCTCCGCCGGTTTCAGGTACTTCGGTAGCTACTCCCAATGTGGTTTGTGTAAATGTACAAGTTAGTTTAAGCCTTACGGGTAATTCTGTCGGCCTTGGGCAAACATACCAGTGGCAGTCTTCACCTACTATCGGTGGTCCTTATACGAATATCGGTAATGTACTCACCAATCCCGATAGTGTAATTGTTGCGAGTACAACGCAATACTACCAGGTTGCGTTAACCTGTAGTGGTAATACCACTTTTTCTACCCCTGTGTTGGTTACAGTGAATCCTGCATTGCCTGCTGGTACATATACTATTAATCAGAATTTGCCTACTGCAGGAACTAATTACAGAACTTTCAATGATGCAAAAGCTGCAATGAACTGTGGAATAGCAGGCCCAATAGTATTTAATGTAGTTGCCGGAACAGGACCCTATAATGAACAATTGATCCTTGGCTTTATTGCGGGAAGTTCAGCAACAAATACCATTACTTTCAATGGTAACAACAACGCCATTGCTTTCAGTTCCAACGATAATGCGGAAAGAGCGGTTATCAAACTCAGGGATGCCGACCATTTTATCTTTGATAATCTTATTATAAACGCCACAGGGGCAGGTACAAACGGGTTTGGTGTGCACCTGATCAATAATGCAGACAGTAACATCATCAGAAATTGTAACATAAAAGCCAATATCAATTCTACAGCAACCAATTATGCCGGTATTGTGGTAAGTGCATCTGAGACCTCAGCTACCGGTACCGGTAATACATTCTGTGATGGCAACAGGTTTGATAAAAATAATATCTCGGGCGGTTATTATGGTATTACCCTTGTAGGGAGTACTACCGCCGCTCCAATCAACGGAAATATTGTTACAGAAAATACTATTGAAGACTTTTATTTTTATGGCGTCTACATAACCGGTACTACCAACACAACGGTAGAATTAAATAACATACGCCGGCCCAACAGAACACCTGTAACCACCTGCTATGGAATTTTTGCCACCGGTATCAGCTCCGGCATGTGGATCAACAGGAACAGGGTGAGCAATCCTTTCGGAGCAGATGTTTCTAACACTTCTGCATTTGCCGGAATTTATTTCACGGGCGTTGATGCAACACCGGGAGCAGATAACCGTATTTCCAATAATTTGGTATATGACGTAAATGGTGAAGGAATTCAATATGGTATCTATAACAGCAGTTCAGATTATGTAAAATATTACCACAATACCATTTCATTGCAGAACAATGCACAAACAGGAACTTCGGCTACTTATGGTATTTTTCAGACTCTGGTTGCGGATGGCATTGACATTAAAAACAATATGATCACGGTTTCACGCGCGGGAACCGGTAATAAATTCGGTTTGAACTTTGCAACTGCAACTTCTACTATTGCGTCAGATAACAATAACCTGTATATCACAGGTACAAACGCATATACAGGATTTAATGGCACCAACAGGGTAACGCTAGCAGACTGGCAGGCCGCTACTGCGCTTGATGCCAACTCTGTTGCGCTCAATCCTCTTTACAGCAATCCGGCCGTTGGCAATTTTACTCCATTATTCCCTGCATTAGATAACCTGGGTACACCTGTGGGCATTTCCATGGATATTTTAAACAATCCTAGAAGCGCCACAACACCCGATATTGGTGCTTATGAATTTACAGTACCACCTTGTACAGTACCACCCGTTGCGGGAAATGCAACAGCAAATCCTTCTTCAAATATTTGCCTTGGAACCAGTATAAACCTTTCACTTGTTGGATATAATTTCGGTGGAGGACAAACCTACCAGTGGGAATTTGCAACTACGTCAGGCGGGCCATGGTCACCATTGGGAGGCGTTAGACTTTTCCCGGATACAACCATTTTTGCAACTGGTTCATTCTTTTACAGAGTACTCGTTACCTGCAGTGGCAATACTTCTATTTCCGGAACAGCTCAGGTGATATTAAATCCGGCATTCTTATCCGGCTTCTACACTATTAATCCGGCTTTGCCGGCAACTTTGCCCAACTTTCAGGATTTTGTTTCGGCTGTAGCCGCACTTGATTGCGGTATTACCGGATTTGTAACATTCGATGTTGCACCCGGTACCTATAACGAACAAGTGAGAATGCATGGCATTGCAGGAACTGGGCCCGGAAGCAGGGTTACTTTCAGGAGTGCGAACGGAGATCCTACGTCTGTTACACTTACTTACGATAATGCCAGGGCTACAGATAATTATGTTTTAAAATTAGACAGTGCAAAATATATAACATACAGGGATATGACTATTTCGTCAACTAATCCCACATTTGGTCGTGTAGTTGAACTCGCAAATACAGCATCTTACGACAGCATCGTAAATTGTAATATCAATGCACCGGCAGCTACAGCAACAGGCAACACCTTGGCAGGAATTTACGCCGACTTATTAATAGGCAAGGCTAATGTGATTAAAGGCAATACAATCAGTGGTGGTGCGGCAGGTATTTACCTGGAAGGAACAGTAGCAGGGAACCTTACTTATGATAATATTATTGACAGCAACATTGTTAACCGTAATTACCAGTATGGTATATATGTAGGTTTTAACGGAAGAGCAACGGTTTCAAAAAACACAGTTAATATAACCGATCCACGCAATACCACCAACTACGGTATTTACAGTACCAGCAGCGATTCTGCATATCAGTACATTGCCAATAAAGTTAATATAGACGACGTTTCAGCTACCAATACTTATGGTATGTACTTTACCGGTTGCGATGCAACTACTAATCAACGTGGACGCATTGCCGGAAACACCATCCTGGCCTTAACAGGCAATACAGGAAATGTTTATGGTCTGTACCAGACAGCGAGTACTTATAATAATACGGTGAACAATGTGATCAGCATCAATACTTCGGGCGTTACTTCCTATGGTTCTTATTATACCGGTGGAGGAGGAGTAAGATTCCATAATAATTCTGTTTTAAGTACTGCTAGTTCCGGAACAAACAATGTAGCTGCTTATTTTGCACAGGCTTCCGGAATTAATCCGTCAGTTAATATTCAGAACAATATTTTCTCTCACCAGGGAGGAGGAAGGGCCATGTATGTGACCAACCTCAATTTTATTTACAGCAATTACAATACCTTCTATACAACTGGTGCGTCTTTAATTCAGTGGAATGGCGGTAATAATTATCCAACTTTGCAGGACTGGATCGACACCTCTTATTGGGATGTAAACTCCATTGCAATTGCACCTGCATTTGCCAGTAATTCCACCTTGTTTCCAGATGTAGCAAATCCCAATATTTGGGCTATTCACGGCCGTGGTACTCAGATTTCCGGTAATGATTACGATTTTAATAATAACCCAAGGCCTACTACTTTTACGGGTGGTGTTCCTGATATGGGTGCATATGAGTTCCTGCCTACATCGTTACCCACTTTGTTAACGGCAACTCCTGCTGCACCTGCTCCGGGTATTACACAAACATTCATGTATGGTACAGATACTGTTGCCAAAGTAACTTATGATGCAAACGCACCTGTTCCTTCATCTGTTAACCTGAGAAGATATTCTGGTGTACTGCCTACCGGCTTAAGTGCCGGACAGCAGTCGATGTATTTCTACACAGAACTGGAAGTGCCCGCACAGGGCGGATACAAATATAAAATGGAACAATATTATATTGATCCATGGAGAGGATTTATTCCTTCAGAACCGAGGATAAGAATGGGCAGAACAAATGCTTCTTCCACCTGGATAGTGGGACCGGGTAGTAGTTCGGATAATGATGCCAATATCATTACAGATACAGCACTTGTGCATATCGGTAAGTATACCGGTTTAGCCGGAGATGCAACAATAGTTACAACACCTTACACCACCGTTATCGATACGTCAAACAGAGGTACTCGCTTTTGGGTTCCTTATGGCCACCACTATAGTTTTAACACAAATGGTCAGGACATGTGGTTGTACCTGAGTGCACAGGATGCTGCAACAGTTACTGTAAAAATTAATGGTACAAGTTGGAAGCGGATTTATAATATTCCTGCAAATACGGTAAGGGTAAGTGACCTTATTCCTAAATATGGCCTCATTGATGCCCGCGTTACCGACGAAGGGTTATTCGAAAGAGGTATAAGTATTACGAGCGATGTACCTATAGTAGCCTATGCACATATTTACGATGGGGCAACATCTGGTGCTTCTCTTCTTTTACCGGTGGGCGTTTACGGATATGAATACCGTTCACTCAACTCAAGGCAATATTATCCAACTGGCGGTGCCGGCTCTTATTCATGGTTCAGCGTGATTTCCGACAGAGACAGTACCCTGATCGAAATTACACCTACCGTTACCACCAAAAATGGAAGGCCTGCAGGAGTGGCTTTCACGCAATACCTGATGAAGGGTGAAGTATATAATGTAATGGGTACACAATCCTCTACAGGTGCAGGTTCTGACCTCTCGGGCAGTATAATTAAATCTATCGCCAATGCAAGTGGTAAGTGTTACCCGATCGCTGTTTTCTCTGGCAGCAGCCGTACAGCCATATGTAATACCACCAATGGTGATAATCTGATCCAGCAGGTATTCCCTTCACAGGCATGGGGACTTAAATACCTCGGATTTGCTACTGCCAATTCCACATCAAATACACAATACAATTCTAATATCTTCAGAATATTGGTTAAAGACCCTACCACCGTTGTTTCCAACAATGGTGTAGTACTTCCTCAGGCTTCATTGGTTATCCCGGGTAATTATTATGAAATAAACACAACAACCGGTTCGGGGCCAAACGGGGCCATTTATATTGAAGCTGATAAGCCGGTCATGGTGGCACAATACATGGTTTCGACCGGGGCAAACAGTTGCCCTGGAGTAACAGCTACCGGGAACGGGGATCCTGAAATGATCTTTATCAGCCCGATCGAACAGGGCATCAAAAAGGCCGCTTTCTACAATACCACCGAAAGTGCTATCACATCCAATTATGTAAATATTGTAATACCTACCGGTGGATTAACAAGCCTTACCATAGATGGTGGAACAACTTTCACTGATGTGTTTGCACATCCTTCACGGCCTGGCTATTCCTGCGTACGGCAGAATTTTGGTAGCGTTGCCGGCCAGCATATTGTTCAAAGCGATTCCGCATTTAACGCCATCACATATGGATTGGGAAGTGTTGAAAGTTATGGTTATAACGCTGGTACGCTGGTGAAAAACCTGAACGCTCTACCAAATATTGTCAACACCCTGGGTACAGGTTCTACTTCAGATTATACATGCGTAAATGCACCATTCCGGTTCAATATTCTGATCACGGCACAGCCGCAGGTACTCACCTGGCAGTTCAGTACTATTCCTTCACTTACGCCAAATGCAGATGTAGTTCAGAATAACCCGGTTCCTACAGGTACATTTGTTATCAATGGTAAAACATACTATCGTTATACTGTAGCTGCAGATTATGCATTCACGGCTCCGGGAACTTTTGTTATTCCGATCCTTGTAAAAGATGTGAATACTATTGAGGGTTGTGACAATACGCTGGAAGTGACATTGGAAGTAAGAGTAATCCCTGCACCAATAGCCGACTTCAGCTCAGTGTTCAGTGGTTGCTACGGTGTACCGGTTACCTTTAACGGAACAGGCTCAACATCGAATGGTGTGGGTATAAATACCTGGAACTGGGATTTTGGCAATACGTTTACTGCTACCGGACAATCAACTACCTATACTTACCCGGCTCCGGGAACATATAATGTAACCCTGAGCATAGTTGCGCAGGACGGTTGTGTTGCCGACAGTACTAAACCTATTGTAGTGAATTCTACTCCACCAGTGGCAGTTATTGAAGATTCCATTGTTGTTTGTGGAAATACTGCAGTCACTTTTGAAGTGGAAAATCCTGATGCAACCAGTACTTATAACTGGTATACCACTGCAACCGGTGGTACCCCGGTATTTACCGGACCAAGTTTCACTGTTCCGGCAGTAACCGGGACGGTTGAATTCTGGGTAGAAACCACCAGTGCTGCAGGTTGTATCAGCGAACGTACCAGAGTTCAAGCCAGCTTATTACCAGACCTCGCAGTTCCGGTGGCAAGGGTAGATTCATTGGGAGTTGACAGGATCCATTTTGCCTGGAATCCGGTGTCGGGTGCAGTTACCTATGATGTATCTACTGATAATGGAGCTACATGGATCACACCTTCATCAGGTCCGGCTGGTTTAACGCATACAGTGACTGGTTTACTGCCATTGCAAACCGTATCACTGATTGTTCGTGCATCCGGTACTGTGAGTTGCCAGCAATCTGTTTCTGCTGCCGTATCAGGTAAAACACTACCCGACCAAATCTACATCCCTAATGCCTTCAGCCCGAATGGCGACGGAACAAACGATGTATTGCTGGTTTACGGGTATACCATTCAAAGTCTGCGCTTCATGGTGTTTAACCAGTGGGGTGAAAAAATATTTGAAAGCAATAACCAGTCAACAGGATGGAATGGTACATACAAAGGAAAAATACAGCCCAGCGGTGTGTATATGTATGTATGCCAGATCACTCTGAGAGACGGTGCGACTATGGTTAAAAAGGGCTCTATTAACCTGGTTAGATAACATATTATTAATAATTATGCGCCACTATTTTTGTAAATCATTACTGGTACTGGCCTTTCTCACTTTGTGCGGAAAGGGTATTGCCCAGAATTTGTCCAACCGGGGAGTAGATTTTTGGGTAGGATATGGGCATCATCAATTCATGGAGACTGGTCAAACCAACAGCCAGGAAATGGTGATTTATTTAAGTGCAGAACAAGCTGCAAATGTTACCGTCAGGATCGAAGGCACTGCATGGGTAAGGAATTATGTGGTTGCTGCAAATTCAGTTATTGCAACTGAGTTTCTACCAAAAGCAGGTTCCGTTGACGCGAGGCTTATTTCCCTGCCCTGCTCATTTGTGCCTGTAGGTACACCTTGTGGCGGAGAAGGAATATTTTCTAATAAAGGAATACATATTACCAGTGATGTGCCGATTGTTGCATATGCACATATTTTTGGAAGTGCATCTTCCGGCGCCACTATGCTTATGCCGGTGGAAACTTGGGGCTATTCATATGTTACACTGAACAGCAAGCAGTCATATGGTTCTGCAGGCTGTTTTTCCTGGACCTATGTGATCGCAAAGGAAGATAATACAGTGGTGGAAATTACACCTACAGCAGTAACCCGATCATTTAAGCCAGCTAATGTGCCCTTTACGGTTACGCTTAACCGCGGACAAATTTATCAGCTAATGGCAGGCCCGGAGGGAACCGGTTTGAAACCGGATTTGTCAGGTACCAAAATTAAATCAATTGCCAATGCCTCCGGGGTATGCAATCAGATCGCTGTTTTCGCCGGAAGCAGCAGAACAAGCAATCCTGCGGCATGTGGCTCAGGTGGAGGTGACAATGATAATCAGCAATGTTTCCCGTTTCAGGCATGGGGTAAAAAATATTTGACTGCACCCACATCTAATTCAATAACTGCCTCAACGTTAATGACCAATATCTATAAGATTGCGGTAAAAGACCCCACAACAGTAGTTAAGAGAAATGGTACACAAATACCTTTGGCCAGCCTGATCAATAACAGTTATTACACATATGAAAGTGGTTCTGCGGATTATATTGAAGCGGATAAACCAATCATGGTGGCACAGTATTTATCGGGAGGCACTTCCTGTTTAGGTGGTAGTGGAGTAGGAGATCCGGAAATGATGTATATCAGTCCGATTGAACAGGGAATTAAACGAATAGGTTTTTACCGAAATACTAGAGAATCAATAACTGTAAATTATCTTACGCTTGTAATTCCAACTGCTGGAGTAAGTTCACTCACCATAGATGGGTCAGCCGCTTTTAGTCATACTTATGTGCATCCGAATCTGCCGGGGTACACTGTTGTTATAAAAAGATGGACTTCTGCTCAGGCACAGGCTGTGGCCCAAAGTGACTCTGCTTTTACTGCCATAACTTATGGATTGGGTAGTGTGGAAAGTTACGGCTATAATGCAGGTACCTTGATCAATAATCTGAATGCCGTTGGATCGATATTCAACGTCAGTGATACCAGCACAACTACAACATCACATCCATTTACCTGTACCCGTACACCCGTAAAACTCTCTGTATTGCTTGGTTACCCAACTCCTCCTACCAAACTGGTGTGGAAAATCAGTTCAGTTGGCGGAGGTATATCGCCCAACACAGATGTTACAGACAATTCTCCTACACCTGTAGGTTCTCAGTTAGTGAACGGCATTCCGTATTTAAAGTTTGAACTGCCCGGTACATATACTTTTGCCAGCACAGGCTTTTTCAGAATACCTATACTCGCTACCCACCCTTCTATAGAAAACTGTAACAATACAGAAGAGGTATATTATATCGTAGAGGTAAAGGGAAAACCTGTGGCCAATTTTACTTTCACCCATACGGGATGTGTGTTAGATACGGTTCATTTTTTCGGAGAGTCTACTTCCAGTAACGGATTTAACATTAATCAGTGGTTATGGACTTTCCCGGATGCTACCACAGCAACTTCACAGGATACGATAAAACTATTTCCAATAGCAGGAATAGTTCCGGTTAAAATCACGATCATTTCGGCTGAAGGTTGTGTTTCCGACACTACAAAGAATATTAATATTTCAGCAGCTCCTATAGTAGCTTTTACAACCACGCCGGCTGCCGTCTGTCAGGGTACATCCATAACATTCACTGATAATAGTACATATACAGGCACCACACCTATCAGCATATCTTATTGGGATTTTGGAGATGGTACCATACTAAATAGCGGCAACCCCGTTACACATACCTTTGCCAATGCCGGCATTTACACTATACAACATTCTGCTGGTTTGGGTGCAGCTTGCCTTGGTGATACAGTACCAAGGATTGTAACTGTATATGCGCAGCCCAACAATACCTTTACTTATCCAGCCGGTTGTTTACCTGCAAGTGGTGTAGTGCAGTTTACCAGCACTGCCACCGCTCCCGACGGGCAGCTCATCAATACACATGCATGGAATTTTGGCGATCCAGGTAGTGGGGTGAATAATACTTCAATTCTGGGCAGTCCAACTCATGCATATCCTACTTTTGGAACTTACACGATCAATTACAGCGCTACTACTGTGAATGGTTGTACGAATGATACCACGGTCGTCGCTACGTTCAACCTGTCACCTTTATTCAGCTACCCGGCATTAAGCGCGGTATGTGAAAATGTCACCGGAACCATTTCAGTAGCTACTGCCACCGTTACAAACGCAGTGCCTGGTAGTGGTGTATACCATGGTCCGGGTACAAACGCAGCCGGACAATTCAGCCCATCTGCAGCTGGACCCGGAACACATACAATATGGTATGTATACACCACAAACGCCAATTGTAAAGATTCCGTATCACAGAACATCATAGTTAAACCTGCACCGGATGCTTCTTTTGCTATTCCGGCTGCAGCCTGCCTTCCTGTTACAGGTGCTGTAGCATTTAATTATACCGGAACAGCTTTACCGGGACAAACCTATTTATGGAATTTTGGAGATCCTGCCAGCGGAGCAAATAATACTTCACCGCTGCCAAACCCTTCACACAATTATACAACCGGAACCTTTACCATTACGCTGAGTATTTCTTCAAACGGTTGTACAACAGATTCTATCAAAACCAATACATTTAATATCACCCCTGCACTCAATTATCCTGCACTTACCGCAGTTTGTGAAAATGTAACCGGAACTGTGAGTGTAGCTACTGCTACGGTAACCAATGGTGCAACAGGCACGGGAGTTTATAGCGGAACGGGTGTTGATGCGGCAGGTAACTTTAATCCATCTGTTGCAGGGCAGGGTACACATACCATTACCTATACTTTTACAGGCTCAGGTAACTGTGTAACCACACGCACACAAACGATTGTGGTTAAACCGGCACCGGATGCTTCCTTTGCTTTTCCGGCTGCAGCCTGCCTTCCTGTTACAGGTACTGTGGCATTTAATTATACCGGAACAGCTTTACCGGGACAAACCTATTTATGGAATTTTGGAGATCCGGCAAGCGGAGCAAATAATACTTCACCGCTTCCAAGTCCTTCACACAATTATACAACCGGAACATTTACCATTACGTTGAGCATTAGTTCAAATGGTTGTACAACAGATTCTATCAAAACCAATACATTTAATATCACCCCTGTACTTAATTATCCTGCACTTACCGCAGTTTGTGAAAGTGTATCAGGAACGGTAAGTGTGGCTATTGCCACAGTAACCAATGGTGCAACAGGCACGGGAGTTTATAGCGGACCGGGTGTTGATGCGGCAGGTAATTTCAGTCCTTCTATAGCAGGACCGGGTACCCATATTATTACGTATACTTTTACAGGCTCAGGTAACTGTGTAACTACACGCACACAAACGATAAATGTTTATCCGAAGCCTGTAGCTGCTTTCAGTATAAACAGCAGTATTTGCCTTGGCCAGCAGGCGCAGATATCCGATAATTCTTCCATTCCATCAGGCAGCATCAGCACATGGAACTGGATATTCGGTGATGGAAATACTGTGAGCAATAACAATGGCAATACATTTAATTATTTATTTGCTACATACGGCACTTACATAGTTAAATTGTTAACAGTAAGTGCTAATGGTTGTGTAAGTGACACCGGAAGACAAACGATTATTGTTAATGCAATACCTGTGGCTTCTTTTGATATGCCGGCATCGGTATGTATGCCTGGTGGTACAACAACATTTACCAACAGCTCCACAGTAGCCGATGGCACGTCATTAACTTATAATTGGAATTTTGGTGATGCCAGTCCGGCTTCAACTGCAACAAATCCGGGTCATGTTTATGCGGCGATCAATACCTATCCGGTAACGCTGACTGCTACTTCATCCAGTGGTTGCTTTCATGTAAGTACACAAAATTTTGATGCATTTTTTGATAAGCCGATTGCAAATTTTTCGGTGACACCCGATAAGTTCTGTCAGGGCACCAGCACTACATTTACTGATTTTAGTTCTGCGCCAAACAGCAGTATAAGAACCCATTTATGGAGTTTTGGTGATGGAACTACTTCTTCAGCAATTAATCCGTCTAAAACGTATACTAATCCGGGAAAATATACTGTAGAACTGGTAGTAACCAATAATGAGAATTGTATTTCTGATATTTTCAAGGATACGGTTACTGTTTACCTGCAGCCGGTAATTGATGCAGGACCTTCATTCGTGGTGCCTCAGGGAACCGTGCTTCAATTCAGAGCTACTGCCAATGATTCTACAGTTGTACAGTTCCTGTGGACGCCTGCAGATAACTTATCTAATCCGGCCATTTTACGGCCAATGCTTACAGCCAATGCCGATCAGACGTACAGGCTAACAGCAACAGGGGAGGGAAATTGTACCGATACCGATATATTGACCGTGAAAATTCTGCGACCGGTGAAAGTTCCTAATGTATTTTCTCCAAACGGAGACGGAACGAATGATACCTGGAGATTAGATAATCTTGCTGACTATCCGGGAGTGGTAGTTGAAGTATTCAACCGGTATGGACAAATTGTTTTCTCTTCTGCGGGTTATTCTACTCCATGGGACGGAACAACAAAAGGCAAACCTTTACCGGTAGCCACGTATTATTATATAATTCAGCTTCAAAATGGATTCAAGCCCCTGAATGGTTCAATCACCATCATCAGGTAACTTTTGTATAAATAAATATTTAGAAATTGGGAACAATGAAAAGAGTTTTAAAATTATTGCCGGTTGCTTTGGGTTTCAGCCTGGTGACGGAGAAAGCAGTTGCACAGGTTGATCCGCATTTCACACAATATTATATTTATTCTGCGTGGACCAATCCTGCACTTACGGGTGCATTCGACGGACAATACCGGGTAGCAGGCATATTCCGTTCGCAATGGGGAAGCATCAGTTCTCCTTATTCTACTCAGGGCGTGTCGGCTGAATTTACGACCAATAAGAATATGAATTATGGTATCAGTGTTATCAACCAGACGGCAGGGGATGGCGGTTACCGTTATTCTACGGCGTACGCTAATTTGGCATATACCGGTATCCGTTTTGGTCCGGCTGAGAATCACCGCGTAGTTATTGGTATGCAGGCAGGTATCATCCAAAGAAGATTTGATGCTACCCGCTTAAGTTTTGGCGATCAATGGAATCCTATCTCAGGTTATAATCCAGGTAATCCTACTGCAGATATTTTTAAAACCAGAAACGCGTCATCATTTGATGCAGGCGCAGGCGTTTTATATTTTGATGCAACGCCCAACCGCAAAGCCAATTTTTATATAGGCTATGGTGCCTTTCATCTTACCAAGCCAACAGATGAATTCAGTGGAAGCGGAAATGCAACATTACCTATGCGACACACCTTACATGCCGGTGTTCGTTTGAAACTTTCTGATATGGTTTCACTTACCCCGAATCTATTGTATCTCAAGCAAGGAAATGCAGAAGAAAAAGCACTGGCATTATACGCTCAGTTTAAAGCGGGCCTGGAAACAAATTTTCTGGCAGGCGCTAACTACCGCTTTGATGATGCCATTTCCCCTTTTATTGGATTTACCCATAAAAGAATTGTTTTGGGGGTGAGTTATGATGTTAACACATCAGACCTGGGGAAAGTGGTGAAGGGAAGTAACAGCTTTGAAGTATCCTTATCTTTTTCGGGAAAAAGAACTGTAAAAACTCCGGAGATCGAATTTGTTTGTCCTAGGCTCTAATTATCATCTATTACTATCATAAAGTTCCCATCATGTATATGAAAAGAATCTGTTTCTTCTTACTGGCATTCATCAGTACTATAGTTGTTGTTAATGCGCAGGCACCCACAGAATATCTTGCAGCTGCAGATAAATATTTTGCTTCCGGAGATTATTATTCAGCAGCACAGTATTATGAAAAGCACCTGTCTGGAAAAAAACCAAAAAATGTTCCCGGCGGTTATAATCCCTATTCGGTTACCACAGTAGTCAATAAAAATCTTGTAGTTACCAGCAACACAAAAGAAAAAGTGATTTACAACCTGGCTGAGTGTTATCGTATGTTGCATTATTATGATAAAGCGGTAACCTATTACCAACAGGCCAGTAGTTTTGATAAGGCAGCATTTCCACTTGCAAAATTTCATTATGCCGGAACATTAAGGGCTTTGGGCAGGAATGATGAAGCAGCAGTTGAATTTGCTGATTTCAAAAATTCCTACACAGGAAATGACCAGTATGCTGCTCTTGCTGCTCTGGAAATTGATAACCTCGCATTTGTGAAACAGCAGATGGCGCGCAAAACAATCAATTCCTACAAAGTAGAAAAAAGTACTAGCCTGAATGCAGAAGGCGGCTCTTATGCACCTTTATGGGTAGATGAAAAAACATTATGGTTTACTTCTACCCGACCACAGGGAAATGATAAAAGCACCAGCAACCGTATCTATGAAACTGTGTACAACAACGGAACATCATCATCTGCTACTATCATCAATATTGCACAACCGAAAGATCTGCAGCAGGGAGTAGTAAGTATAACTGCAGATGGCAATACCATTTATTTAACCAGGTGGGATATCAAAAAGAATAAAAAAACAGCATCTGTTTATACCAGTAAAAAAGTAAATGCAATTTGGACTGAACCAGTACTGGTAACAGCACTGGATGCGCCAGGTGTTAATACACAACAACCTTATGTAATGCCTGATGGCAGCAGAATTATTTTTTCCAGTGACCGCCCGGGTGGACTCGGTGGATTTGATCTTTGGACGGCAACCTTTGATGCGAACGGCAACATAGGGCAACCCGTAAATATGGGAGAAAAGATCAACACCAGGTTTGATGAGCAGGCGCCTAGTTATCACGCTCCATCAAATACCTTTGTGTTTAGTTCCAACGGCCGTGTAGGCATGGGAGGCTATGATTTCTTTTATGCAAAAGGTGGCCTTGACAATTTATCAGAACCAAAAAATTTCGGATACCCGGTAAACTCCATAAAAGATGATTTGTATTTTACCAGTAAGGGCCCGGCAAGGAATATTCTCGAAGAGGTGATCCTGAGTTCCGATCGACTGGCGGCCTGCTGTCTGGAATTGTTTTCATTGAGTAGACCAAAACCTGTAAAGCAATTATCAGGTACTGTAATGGCCTGCAACAACAGCCAGCCAATGCCCAATGTAAAAGTGGTTATTATGGATACCATCAATAACAAGTTAATTACAGAATTAACAACAGATGCTGACGGTAAATATTCATTTACAATGGAAGAATTTCAACCGTTGAAAGCATCTGCAAGCGACAGTGGATATTTCAAAAACAGTGTTTCTTTTTCAGGACCGGAAGATGCTGAGGAAGAAAAATATACAAACCCTGATTTATGCCTTACCCTGATCCCTGCCACACCAGAAGAAACAATCAAAGTGGATAATGTTTATTTTGATTTCAACAGTGCTTCGCTTCATAAGAGTTCTATGGTTTCATTAAATAAACTGGTAGTTCTGCTGAAAGAAAATCCGGGCATGCAGATAGAATTGAACGCACATACAGATAGCAAAGGAGAAGATGATTACAATCAGAAACTTTCTGATGCAAGGGCAAAATCAGTTGTTGATTACCTGATCAGTAAAGGAATTAATGAGAGCAGACTTACGGCAAAAGGCTTTGGTGAAAGCATGCCTATTGCAGAAAATAGTAATGCGGATGGTTCAGATAATCCGGAAGGAAGGCAGCAAAACCGCCGTACTGAATTTAAAGTATTGAAAAAATAAACAGAAGCCTGTAAAGATGAGTACCTTATGAAAAAGCTTTTTGTTTATACGTCCTTGATGCTAATATGCATCAACGTTATGGCACAACAAAAGCCCCATTATACACAGTATTTATTTAACCAGTATATAATCAATCCTGCCCTTACAGGTATTGAGAACTATACGGATGTTAAATTAAGTCACAGAATGCAGTGGGTGGGTTTATTGGATGCACCTGTTACGACTTACTTTACCATTCATGGTCCTATTGGTAAAGATGATATGAAAACGACAGCCACTTCTTTTCATCCACAAGGGCATAATCCAAGAGGAAAAGATTACTGGGAAGAGTACACTGTATCTAAACCCCATCATGGTTGGGGCTTTCAGGTGATCAATGACCGTACAGGACCGTTGAATAATTTTTCAACACTAGCCACTTATGCCTATCACGTCGGATTATCGGCACGAACCAATTTGTCAGCCGGTATAGGTGCCGGGTTTTCCAATATCAGCATCAATTCAGATAAGCTGGAATTTTACAATAATTCAGTGGATCCTGCCGTGTATAATAATGGCCTGATCAACAGGTTCAGGTTTGATATGAATGCGGGTATATACCTTTATTCTGCCGATTATTTTGTTGGAATCTCCGCACAGCAGATCGCTCCGTCAAAAATCAATTTTTCCGGAAATACGATAAGTCAGTTGGAAGGAAAATCTGTTCCTCATTTCTTTGCAACAGCAGGATATCGTTTTCTGCTTGGGGAAGATTTTAATTTCATTCCTTCTGTAATGGTTAAATATATACAGCCCACACCTGTGCAATATGATGTGAATGCAAAGCTGCAATATCTGGATCTCATGTGGATCGGCGGCGGTTTCAGGCAGAAAGATGGTATAACGGCAATGGTGGGAATTAATATTTCCAATACGCTTAATCTGGGGTATTCGTATGATTACACTACATCCCGATTAAATAATTTCACCCGTGGAACGCATGAGATACAGGTTGGATTTACCTTAGGGAATAAATTTGGAGATAGTTGCCCGAGAAATGTATGGTAATTAATCGATGTCAGATTAATCATTAACTGCAGGCGCTTTAATGATAACATCAAGCACAATAATTTACAACACGCTTCCTTGATACACATCCCGCATCCCGCATCCCGTATCCCGCATCCCGTATCTCGCATCCCCCATCCCCCATCCCGCCTCCCGCATCCCTCACTCATTATTAAAAAATGCTAAACACATTTATCCGGCACTGCGCTTTGGCGAATTCTACTAAAATCATTTTGCAATTATTAAATATCGATTAGATAACAAAAGTTGTTAGCTGGAGCTTTGAAAAAGGAGCATACGCAGTAATGCAGGTTGCTATACAATCAACTCAAAGTTTCAACAATGGAAAAAATAAAATTTGCACCAGAACCTGAAAACGGTTTTTACATTACCCTCAAAAGTAGAGTGCTTGCACATTTTAAAGAAAATAATATCAGCAGGTATGCTAACATAGAAGCAAAGATCAAGTCTGCTTTATTCACTTCCCTTTTTATTGTTTGTTATATACTGATAATTACGACTGCCATGCCGTTAGTACTATTTTTATTAACATGGTTTGTTATGGGAGTATTCCTGATCATTGCTGCCATGAGTTTAGTGCATGATGCGGCACACGGTGTTTATTCACCTAAACCTTGGGTAAACCAGTTACTATTAAGATTTGCAAACCTTGGAGGTGGTGATGGTTATATGTACAAGTATAAACATACCATCTCTCATCATCCTTATACGAATATACATGGTCTGGATATTGACCTGGAACAGAGTGGGATTGTAAAAGTTTCTCCTTTTACAAAGTCAAAAAAGCAACATAGTTTTCAGATATATTACATGAAACTGCTGTACCCGTTCTTTATTTTGTTCTGGGTGCTTTTCCGTGATTTTAAATATTACCGTAGAAAAAATATAGGCCTTGTGGAAGCGCATCACGCACCTCAACATTGGTTCATACTGATCTTTTCAAAAATTTTCTATTTGTGTTACATGATGTTAATTCCTGCATTGGTTTTGAAAATGCATTTCTTATTGATTCTTGCTGGATTCTTTTGTATGCAGGTAGGAAGCGGGGTAATTGCGATGTTTGCTTTATTGGCAAATCACGCGGTAGAAGATTCTGTATTTATAATGCCAGATGAAGATGGAATTATCAATTGCAGTTGGGGCGAGCACCAGTTACGCACCACTGATGATTATAGCCCTGATTCAAAACTCGTCAGCTATTTTTTTAGTGGATTGAATCATCATGTCGCACATCATCTTTTCCCAAAATATTGTCATGTACATTATCCGGCCATTACCAAAATAGTGAGAGCAACAGCAAAAGAGTTTGGATTAAGATACCGGTACAACACTTTAACAGGAGCACTTAATTCGCATTTTAAACTTCTTAAAAACAGAAGTAAGGAGAGGGAGGTAAGGACAGAAACATTTAATACAACTACTTATGCAAACCTTACTTAGTGATTGGAAGTTGATGCTGTTAGTTATTTTCTTTATTACAACAGGCAGATACTTATTTTTAGCAGGTGTTGCATTTTTTATATGTTATAAACCTGGTGTAAAATCTTTGCAGCAATTTAAAATTCAACCTCGCCCACCAAAAAGTAAACAGATAAAAAATGAATTATTGTTTTCCTTATCAACCATCACTATTTTTTCAATCTTAGGGATAATTGTTTACGTTCTTTATATAAACGGACTTACCACTCTCTACCTCGACATACATAAATATGGCTGGACATATTTTTTTTTCAGCATGTTCTCAATGATTGTAATTCACGATGTATATTTTTATTTCACGCATCGGTTATTACATACACCCTGGCTGTTACGTAATGTTCATGTAGTACATCACAGGTCTGTAAATCCAACGCCATTAGCTGCTTATTGTTTTCATCCTGTGGAGGCAATTCTTGAAACATTAATAGTATTTCCATTCGTTACGATATTGCCGGTAAACCTGTTTGCTTTTTTGTTTTTTACTTTTCTTGTTCTGCTCATGAACGTGATGGGTCATCTTGGTTTTGAATTCATGTCGCAGCGATTCCGCAGTAGTAATATGGGAAGATTTTTCACTTCCTCAACACACCACAACCTGCATCATCAGAAAGTAAATAAAAATTATGGTTATTATTTTACGTGGTGCGACAGGTTATTTGGAACCATTCATAAGGATACATTTAAGTAGGTTACAGTCTCCTATAGACCTAACAGGTCTTAGACCTGTTAGGTCTAAAAATAAAGTTTAATTTTTACTAAAAATTTCTTATTTTAGGTTAAACAACAACGGCTTCGCGGGAATATGAATTGTGCATTTGATAAAATACACCTATCGCATCTTTAAAAGAGATATTTTAAAAAATTACAAAGGAGTTGGGGTTGTTGAATGTCTGTTGAAAGAAGATTGATATAGGAGTATAATTTAATTTTTACGCTTTCATTTGCACACCAGATATAAAAAATATTTTCTCAATCCATAAACTAAAGCCATGCATGTACTACGTTTCCTTTCCCTGATTATTATTTCTACTTTTCTCTTTTCCTGCAATGCAGATAAGAAAAATGAAGAAACATCCACTGTTGCTGAAGATACAATCGCTACTGTAACTGCAACACCGGAATCACATTCCACTATTATCACCACGCCACAAACTATGATGGTGGTCAGGCACAAAGTAGCTGATTTTGCAAAATGGAAACTTTCTTTCGATGAACCGAGGCATGACAGTCTGCGATCATCAGGAGGAATGCACAGTTACATGGTGGGCCGTGGCATGACTGATTCCAACATGGTGATCGTTGCTGTAAAGGCGGATGACCTGGAGAAAGCAAAAGCCTTTGGTGAAAGTGCTGAATTAAAAAAAGCCATGCAAAAAGGTGGTGTGATCAGTAAGCCAAATGCTTCTATGATAACATTTACATACATGGACACCGCTCAAATATCATCTGATATGCGCTCCATGGTAATGTTCAACGTGAAGGATTGGAGCAGTTGGGAAAAAGAATTTACCAGTGGTGCGCAGGAAAGAATAGATAATGGAATAGTGACCCGTGCGTATGGGCATGATGCGGAGGCTGATAACAAAATAATTGTTGTCACAGCCATTATGGATTCAGCAAAAGCGGTGGCTTACTGGAAATCTGATATGTTGAAGAACAGAAGAATAAAGGGCGGTGTAATAGGAGATACAGAAAGATTTAATTACCGAATGATACAACGATATTGATAAAAATTAAAAAAGCCTTTCAGAAACGAAAGGCTTTTTTAAAACTATAAATTAAATATTGCATTTTTAAAACTGCCCGATAATAATTTAAAACTGAACCTTTTTTTACAGTTTTAACGCTGTCCATGGGCAAGCAATCGCAACTAATCATATTAAAGTGCTTATGTACATCTCATAAAAAAGGCCAGCAAAAGCCAGCCTGCATGACGCAATTAAAATTTTATTTCAAACTGAAATCTGATAAAGAAATATAGTGTTTTCCACCCTCCATCCAGATATTATAGGTAGATGGATAATAAGTTGATTCTGCAAACAGCGTTGACTGCGGAAAAGGTTTGGTAACAGATGTTCCTGACATAAGAAAAGCTCTGGTGATCATAGGTTCCATAAAAATAACCCCGCCGTTATTACTTCCATAAATAAATGTATGTGTGAAAGGCTGAAATGTAGGTGGTAATTCCGGTGATGACGGATCAATCCAGTGTGTACCCATACCCGCAATTGTAGCGGCCTGGATTACATAAGATGCAGGTAGATAACCAGCTGCAGGTGATGCTGTCGGTAGTGAAGTGATGGCCATTTGTGCGGACGTGGAAATGGTATAGAAGTGCATATCAAAATGAGGAACAGAATAAATTCCATTGGGTTCATGCCCTTCCGGTTCCCAGTTTAAAACAATGTGATCAAATGCAGTAAGATCGTGGGCCTTTTGATGCAGTTTGAGCACATACGTGGCTGCTTCATGATCCATAGGATCTGCAGGTAAATTTTGCAAGGCACCATGCGTCATTTCAATGCCTATTGCAAGTGGAATATTATTTTTAGAAATATTGATCCATGATCGTGCTGTTCCATTTCCCATTTGTGTTACGGGGCCATAAAAAGTATTATACGCCACCCGTGCAGAACTGTTATCTGAAGAATTATTTGATCCGCAATTACTTATCAATGAATTTTCCTTTAATTCAGTTGAATCTACCTGTTCCTGTTTTTTACAGGAGAAAATAAATACCATTAAAAAGCATGCGACTACCCCTGTAATTTTAATTGTTTTCATAATATAATTTTTGATGTGAAAAAATACAGGTTTACCAATGGAAAGGATTGCTTAATCTCATGGTAGGAGGTAATGAAAGTTAAGGATAATTCAATTTATAAAAAATAAATTTTTGGGCTATTGATGTGTCTGTTCTACAATACGCTGAATACACATTCGCAAATTCTTCATTTGCACATTTCTACATTTGCACATTATTATTTATTTTATTTGCGAACAGCATCCTGATTCTACATTCTTCATTTTTAATTTTTAATTTTTCATTTTTAATTCTTAATTCTTCATTCCTAATTTTTTGAAGAGTAGTTATTTCTGCGTTCAGCAATTCAATTTTCAACCGGATTTTGGCTTGTTCCACGGGTCCGAATTTTACCAGATCTCTTTGTGTTTTCAAAATATGAATTTCAAGTAACAGGCGTTGCGGTTTATTTTCTGCTGTAGGGATAATTTCCTGCAAACGCTGTTGCACCAGTGAGCGCCATACCTTATTTTTTTCAAAAGCGGCACACATGGCATCGAGACGAAACTGAAGTCCGGTTATGGAGTGAAGGCAGGACTTTTCGCGTTTTTGAAATTCTTTAATTGTCTTTTCCTGGTGGCGCTGTATGCGAATGTCGAGTTCGGAGTTGTCTACGGATATCTTTGAGAAATTTTCAGTGAAATTGGAAAGTGAATACAGAAGTTTAAAGGCGTTATCCGGAAGAGAGCGAACACTTTTTTCTGCCTTTGTAACAGACTCATCGAAGTTAACAATCAGCAAAGCCTTGTTGATAGTCTGCCGGCAGGTGCCTTAAAGGATGCAGCCATCGTTAAGTTCAAAAAGATGGATTATGATAAATCCGTTCTTGAATTACGCCAGAAAAAAAATGGTGTGGTAAGTCTGATCAGCAATGAGTACATCATTGATGCGATCGAAAGAAGAATCGCAGGTGCTGAATCATTCATTGCAGCGGTAAAAGCCCGTATGAATGAGCTATAAACATTCCTGCATTATCCGCCATTAGAATCCCTGTTGAGAAACGGGGATTTTTTTATTTCTATCCTTTGCTGGATCAGAAAGAACACACAACAAAAAACAAAACTTAGTCATGGTGATCAAATAAAACAATTACTTCAACACCACAATCCTCCACGTTACTATAGTCTCCGTTCCGGTGAGGCTGGCAATATATATCCCGGCAGGCAGATCAATATTAAACGGAAGTATATACTTTCCTGCATCGTGGGGCTTATTCTGAAAAAATGATTTTACCAGTTGACCATTCGTATTAAACAGTTGCAGGGTGGCAACATCTTTATAAGAGATAACATATTCGAAGTTGCTGTTTTTTGAAAACGGGTTCGGGAAATTCCGCAGCTTCCATGGACCTGGTGAAGTTGTACAGGTTTTCGGAGTTTCTTTTGTCAAAGTTTTTACAAGCGCAGGAGAGAGGGTGTTTTTAAACCTTGAAATAAAAGGCGCAGGACCATGTACAGTTCCTTTGATAAATGCTTTGTCGAACATGTAGAGTTGCGCCGGAAATGAAAACCATAATGTTCCGGATACATACATATTTCCGCAATGATCCATCTGGAAGTGCAGGCTTTCATTAGAAGTTGTAACCGGAATATCTGCTTCCTTAACCCATTGATAATTTCCTTTGTTATCAAACTTCGCAATGAATACTGTAGTGAATTGTGACCTCAGTGTATCCGTGCCGATGATCCCTTCGCTCAGATTCCATTTTCCCACTTCGCGGTTTGTTCCAAGCACATAGATATCATTATTGCTGTCGAAACGGATTTCATGCGCCCTGTCTGTGCCCGATGTTGTTTTCCATTTAATATTTCCTGAATTATCAAGCATGGCCAACACCCAGTGTTTACCATTGGTTGTATCTACCTTTTCACCCAGAAACATATTTCCGCTCATCGTTTTAAATGCGATCACCACGCCTTGCGTATTTGCGGCAATACTATGCGAGAACCATTTTGATCCGGAGTTGCTTACCCACTTAAACTTACCGGATGATGTGTATGAGGCGATGTATGCTTCATACGGAAGATTGTACTGCGTATCTTCTTTGGAAGTTTTGCTTATGATGGTCTTGCTGCCTCCGAATGTGCCGCCTTTATAAAAAGTGCCGCTAAGAAAAACAGTACCATCATTGGACACCGAAACCTTTGTCATTTCTGAGGAATGCGTACAGCAGGTTGTGGTTGCATAAGAAACAATATCTGCCCATACAGGATGTCCATCTTTATCAAGTACCAGAACAAAATCTCCACCGGACGGCCCTGCAGTTACCGGCAACTCCGCACATAATTTTCCGGGATCAGCAAAGCCGCAAAGAAGAAATCCTCCATTCGGTGTAGACACAAAACCACTGATATCCATCTTGTATGGGTCTTTATAAAATACAAAAACCTTTTTGTCCAGTCGTCCTTCTTTATTCAGAAAAACCAGGTAATAGCCGGCATACATCAATTCGCTTCCATTAAGTTCCGGCATATAACCATAAGCTTTTCCATCTTTTCCTGTAGTTCTTTTTACATCTATCAGCAGTACGATGCTGCCATTTTCATCACGGGAAATACCTAAGAGTTTAGTATTTCTTTGATCGGTTTGAAGATGCCATAATATGTCGCCACCCGGTGAATAACAGGCAATGAGGTCTGTACGTTCATCATAATTGAGATTAGTGATCTTTCCGGTGCTGTTATACAATTCCGGTTGCTTTCCTCTATGACTCCAGTTTACTCCACCCGGTCCGCCGACAACAATATTATCTGAACCATCAACTGAAGAAAAGCTGTAGCGGATATCGATGTTGCCTGCGCTGGCAGCCCATTCAAAATGTTGTGCATGACTTGTTAGGGAAAGTAAATAGGCAGCGATGAGTATAAGACAGATGTACTTCATGATGTATGTATTGAAGTTAGGCAATTTGAGAATTGAGCTGATTCCTTTATGAATTCTACGCATCATCTCCTGAAGTTGTTATTGCGTTACGTCTCAGCAACGGTATTATATGATACACCTTACCAGTTTATATGGCATCAATTTTATTTGATTTTCATTTTCAAATGTTATCAAAATAAAAACGCCTACCGTTAATGAATAGCTCAGCAATTCGCAGTATCGTGATAATTAAATAATATTTCCGGATAGTTCTGCGCTGAACTAAATATCAATATATTTAATTCTAAAAATTTAATTCTTAATTCTAAAATTTATTTTATGCCTATTGTAAAAGTGATCGAAGTAATTGCATCTTCTGATAAAAGTTTTGATGATGCCATAAAAAATTGCATTGAAGAAGTAACAAAAACCATTCATAATGTAGATTCCGTGTATGTTAAAGATTTTAAAGTTCATGTTAAGGAGGGAAAGGCTTTATCTTATGGTGTGATCTGTAAAGTTTCATTTAGAGTAGATAATGCACATTCAACAACAAATTAGTTTACCGAAACTTAATAGTAAGATGACAATGCGATATTTCTTTTCATCTTTTTTGGTAAAATAAAAATTGCAATAGGTGAAAAGTTAATGGCCATTTATTTTGAGTTTCAAATTTCCGAACATGAAAATGCCTTTCATTTAATGAAAGGCATTTCTATTTGAAAATTTAATTTTAAACTTCCGCACTTAAATATTCTGCATAGGCATATCCTTCTTCACCATCCGTAGTGCGAACAAGCCACCACTGATCATTGCTTTTACTTACCAGTGTTATAATTTCACCATGCGCTGCTTTACCAACAATCGGTTGATCAGTGCCGGGCCCTTTACGAATATTTAAATTACTGGATTCGGTGGTTACTTTCACTTTGGTAACCGCAGCATCCATAGCAACTTTAATATCCATCACTAAATCGCCACCTGTAAAATTTGGATCTATCTGTTGGTAAATCGCCCATAACTGATCCTTTACAGATCCGTTGGGAGCCGTACCGTCTATATAAAGTACTCCATCCTGTTCCCTCATTTGAAGATTTGCAATGCCAGCCTGTGAGGCCTGATCGGTTAACATTTTATACTTGTCTTGTAATGCCATGATATTTTATTTTACAGTTAAGTTATTGTTGATTTTTTTCGGTTGCAATGAATTTAATTTCATCATTAAACGCGGTAACGATGCTTTATCAATCTGACCGGATAAATTGATTACACCATTTTCAACAGTAGCCTGTACGCCGGCATTATCTTTAATAGCATCGGCAACAGATTTAGTTAATGGGTCATCTTCGGCAATAACTACAGGTTGAGTTTGTGGTGCCGGTTGTGAAACGGTAATATTATTTACTACAGATTTTACACCTTTTACTTCTTTAGCGATCGATGCACTTTCCATTTTTGCAGCTTCTGAATTTAATTGTCCACTCAGTGTTGCTTCACCTTTACTTACCGAAACCATAGCGGAAGCCGTTTCTTCTCTTGCTTTTAATTTTTCCTGAATGGCTGTTTCAATAGAAGCATCTTTCGGCCCGCAACCTGTAATACTGCTGCTAATTATCAATAAGGCAACTGTAATAAATTTAAAATTTTTCATACTTAATTTTTTTATAAAATATTATGGCTTATCCAAATGTAAACTCATTCAATGAATTCAGAGCCGTAAAAATCTATTTATATTTTATGTAAATGTCTGATACCAGGCCCTGCAGCAAATTAAAAATTTGAAAATAATTTGCAGTGCTTGCTTGATGTACATAATAATTTCAAAACAGCCATTGTGTTTTATCATCATCATTTTCAGTTCATTTATTTTTGTTTAGTATTGATGAACTACCTAAGTTTCATCCACAAATAACTGTACATCAAAGCGGCTGATTTTGCTCTTTGTTCATTGGTGGAAGAACCTGCATGGCCACCTTCCGTATTTTCATAATAATAAACCGGATAACCCATGTCCAGCATTTTAGCCACCATCTTTCGGGCATGTCCCGGATGCACACGATCATCACGGGTTGATGTGGTAAAATATACTTCCGGATATTTTACTCCCTTCTTTAGATTTTGATAAGGAGAATATTTTTGTATATAAGCCCATTCATCCGTTTTATCAGGATCACCATATTCTCCCATCCAGCTTGCACCTGCCAATAACTTATTATATCGCTGCATATCCAGTAAAGGCACTGCACAAACAACCGCATTATATAAATCAGGCCGCTGCGTAAATGCAACACCTACCAGTAATCCTCCATTACTTCCTCCGTAAATTCCTAAATGTTTGCTGGATGTAAATTTCCTTTTAATGAGATCTTCAGCCACGGAATGAAAATCATTAAAAACATTTTGACGTTTTTCTTTTAAACCTGCCTGGTGCCATCCGGGACCAAACTCTCCGCCGCCACGTATATTTGCCAGCACATACACACCACCTTTTTCTAACCATGCGTTACCTATAACTGCAGAGTAAGCGGGTAATGATGATATTTGAAACCCACCATAAGCATATAACAATGTTGGATTATTTCCATTTAATTTTACTGATTTGGATGAAACAACAAAATAGGGTATCAAGTTGCCATCAGCAGATGTAGACATGTATTGTTTTACTTTAAATTTTTCTGCATCAAAAAATGATGGTAGCGATCTTAATGTTTTAATACGATTCTCTGAAGAATTTCCCAGATACAAAGAACTCGGTTTAAGAAAATTGGTAAAAAGAAAATAATAGGCGTCAGACGTTTCATCCGTTGATACAATACTGATGGTTCCAAAATCGGGCGCAGGAACTCTCTTCTTTGACCAGGTATTATTCAGATAAGAATAAACAAACAATTCATTTTTTACATTATTCAGAATATTCACCAGTAAATTATTTTTTGTACGGTTCACGCTGGTGATGCTGGAAAATTTATCAGGCTGATACATCAACTTAATAGTTTTTTTTCCTTGTAACAGATCAGAAAAATTCATACTGATTAAAGAGCCTTGTTTATAAACTGTACCATTAACTTTCCAGTCTGTAATAACAGTCATGGTAAGCTGATTATTCAGCAGTTCTGAAATTTCTATATCAGATGGCAGATCCAGTTTTATAAGTTTATTATTTTGTAATACATGATATTCTCCTGTATAAAAAGTAGTGCGCCTTATAATCACCGGAATAATTTGTTGTTCGTCACGCCATACACCTTGCCATACACCTACATCTTTTACATCGCCTTCAAAAATAAATGGTGAATTTTCCAGTAAGGTTCCTCTCTTCCACAATTTTATTTTAGAAGGATAGCCGGAACTTGTCATACTGCCGTTACCGAAATCTGTCGCTACAATCAATAAGTCTTTGTCTATGTAACTAACATTTCCTTTTGACTCTGCCAATGAAAATCCATCTGAAATAAATTGCCTGGTATTTACATCGAATTCGCGAATAATTACGGCATCGCCACCACCTTTGGAAAGGTTGATCATAAACCTGTTGTAGTCAGGAAATAATCCGGTTGCCCCTTTAAAAACCCATTTTATACTATCCTTTTTTTGCATCTCATCCAGATCTAAAATGGTTTCCCAGTCTGGTTTACCTGAAATATATTTATTGGCAGAAGTTCTTCTCCAGATTCCCCTGATATGTTGCGGATCCTGCCAGAAATTATAAATATATTTTGCGTAAACAGTAGGTATTTCAATGCGGTCTTTTGAATTATAAATTTCAAGACTTTTATTGTAAACCTGATCATATTCGGGACGTTTACTGAGTATTTCAAAACTTAACTGGTTTTGCTGATTTACAAATTCCAGCGCTTTAGTGCCATCAACTTCTTCAAGATATTGAAATGGATCCTGAGCATGTGCAGTCATATGTATCATTATTAGGGTCAACAGAAAAGTGAATTTCATAATATAAAAATTTTACTATGAGTAAATAAAAAATACCTGATAGTTTAATGGAAATATACAATTGAATATATATTTATCGTTTACAGGATCAGAAAAATTCAGAATTGGTGGTTTAAAATTGATAAAATATTATCACCGAATTGTTTAAGATCTTGTCTGTACTGCATCATATAGAATTAGACAGAAACAATGCCGAGAAAAAGAGGAGTGAAATTTGATAAGTATTCCATAAAAATTTATGGATAGCATCAATACACAACAACAGGAAAAAAATCATGAAGACTTATCGGGTGAAAAAGCCATTCTGAAACTCAAAGAACTGGTTAATAAAGCATCTACCTGTTTCTTCTGTACGCATTTAAAAGAAAATAATTTTGAAACAAGACCGATGTCAGTTCTAAAAACGGATGACGCCGGTGATCTTTGGTTTCTGAGTGCAACAGACAGTTTTAAAAATCAGGAAATTGAAAATGATCATCAGGTAAAATTATTATTCCAGGGCGATCCACATTCAGACTTTTTATCAATAACAGGGAAGGCCTATATTTCTAAAGATAAAAACATGATTGAGGAACTATGGAATCCAATGTTTAAAACATGGTTCACAGAAGGGAAAGATGATGCAAGAATATCTGTAATCAAAGTAGAGGTTCAGGATGGATATTATTGGGACACCAAACATGCGTTGCCCATCGCATTTTTAAAAAGAATGATTGGTTCTGTTATTGGCAAAACAATGGATGATTCCATCGAAGGGAATATCAAACCCTGAACATGATTCTTGTCACTTAAGGAATACTTATGAGTTAGAATATTCAATGGTCTAAACCTTTACCTTCGCCGCTTCAATGTAAAATTATGACCATAGATAAAATTGTTCGGGAAAGAAGTGGCAATGCTTGTGAATTATGCAAAAGCGAACAGAATCTGGTTGTATATGAGGTAATGCCTCAGGATAAAAGTACGGAAGCAAATTCCATTTTAATTTGTTCAAAATGCAAGGCGCAAATTGAAAAAAAAGAAGACCTTGATGCGAACCATTGGAAAATTTTAGCGGAGACCATGTGGGCTGAAGTGCCGGGTATACAAGTGATAGCATGGAGAATGCTGAACCGTTTAAAATCGGAAAGCTGGGCTGCAGAACAATTAGATATGTTATACCTGGATGATGAAACACTTACATGGGCAAAGGCAGCAGGAGATGAAGATGATGACGGTAAAGTTGATCTGCATAAAGATGCGAATGGTACAGTATTAACATCAGGAGATACCGTAACGCTAACAAAATCATTGGATGTAAAAGGTTCTTCCATTAATGCTAAGCTGGGAACGGTGGTAAAAAATATTCGGCTCGTTCCTGAAAATACGGAACAGATAGAAGGTAAAATTGAAGGTCAGATTATTGTGATCCTTACAAAATATGTCAGGAAACAGGCATAACCTCACATGTCCCAACCTCACAGGTTATCGGATCAGGATAAAAGAACCTTTCTTTTTAATAAAACTTCCCGCACGATCTTTTAAGGTGATCAAATATATATAAGCTGCGGTGGGTTGCTTTTCATACTTGTACATTCCATTCCATCCTTTCCCCGGATCATGTGTTTCAAATAACATTTGCCCCAGCCTGTTATATACCTGCAGGGTATAGTCAGAAACTGCCATCGGTATCAGCGGTTTGAAATAATCATTTAAATGATCACCATCAGGTGTAAAGGCAGATGGCACTTGTATAGGAATACAGGTTTCAAAATCCACGCGAACGGAATCAGAACCTACACACCCTGATAAATTTTTAACTTGTAATAAATACAAATCTGGTGTATTTATATTGATGGTATTATCCGTTTCGCCATTGCTCCATAAATAACCGGCGTAACCTGGTACTTTAACTGTGAAGGTAGTACCTGTACATACAGTAGTATCTTCCGGCAAAAATTCTTTAGGTAAGGGAATGATCTGCAAAATTATCATTGTATCAGCAGCCTTACATCCGTTGCTATCTGTTACGAGCACATGATACGTGCCGGTACTGTTTACAGTTAATGTAGCGTTGATATCTCCATTTTGCCATACATATCCTGCAAAACTTCCCGGGTTCAGTGTAGTTGTATTGCCAAAACAAATATTTGCATCCGCACCCAGATCAGGCACAGGTAAAGGATGCACTATCAATTCCGTTTTAATAATAGAATCGCAGCCATACACAGTTCGAAGCGTGTCATAATAATTCCCGGATTGTGTTTGCCATTGCCCCTGTGCAAAATGTCTTTCTCCAATACATATTTCCACAGGTAGAATGGTGAATTTTTTGGGATGTACAATAAGATTTAAATTTCTTGTACTGTCGCATCCGTTAACGGCAGTAAAAACATTTACATAAACTCCGGACGTTGAATACCCTGCATAGTTGAACCCTTGGCAAATTTCAATATTGTATGTTGTATTGAAAACGGGTTTCACCGTTAAGTTTACAGTACGTGTACTGTCGCAGCCATTGGCACCTGTAAATACATCTGTGTAAATTCCCGACGTTGTATAACCGGCATAATTTTGCCCCCGACAGATGGCAACCGAATAATTGGAGGTTACAGGTTGTTTAACGGTAAGCTGTAAAGTTCGTGTGCTATCACATCCATTAACGCCGGTAAACACATCTACAAAAGTTCCGCTGGTGGTATATCCCAGAAAATTTTGTCCCTGACAAATAGCTGTAATTACCGTTGAATATTTTTTGGGTCTCACCGTTAAATTCAATGTACGCACACTGTCGCAGCCATTGGCGCCCGTAAAAATATCATTATATATGCCTGTAGTAGAATGACCATAGGATGACTGGCCTTCACAAATAGATGTATTAAAGGAAGTGAATACCTTATTTTTTACCACCAGGTTCAACGTGCGGATACTGTCGCAACCATTAGCCGCCGTATAAGTATTCAGATACGTTCCGGTAGCGGTGTATCCATCAAAATTATCGCCCTGGCAAATACTGATATTTAAAGTTTTGAAAGATTTAGGCTTAACGGTGAGCCGTAAAGTCCGCGTACTGTCACAACCATTCGAGGATGTGAAAACATCTACATACGTTCCGCTTACCGCATATCCCGCGTAGGTTTGACCCTGACAGATAGATAGGGTGATATTGGTATTATATACAGTTCTTACCGTCAGATTCAATGTTCTGATTATTGCGCAACCATTTACAACACTAAATAAAGTATCTACATAAGTGCCAGACGTTGTATAACCACTAAAACTTTGTCCGGCGCAAATTGACATATTAACCGTTGTTCTGGTTGATGCAGTGCTCCTGATATTATTGAAGTAGGATTTTTCAATTAGCGGTGCGTTCGGTAAACTTATCGGAACCACATTTCCCGAATCATTGAATACCATATATACCCGGTCAATGTTTCTGTAATCTACATTTAACAGATGTGTGAAGCAGGTAAAACAATTTCCTCCCACCACATCAGAAGGAAGGTACATTTTCGGCAATAGAAGATTGGTGGTAGCCAGATAAGGATTACCATCATAAAAACTTACAGGTGTGCCGGCAGGTAGTGAGGCTATGCCATAATTGGCCAGGCAAAAACTTACTTTTATAGTATTTAGATTGAAACATTGAGCAGACATCGTATACGGCGAACCATCACAAGTTGGGTCCGTTACAGGAACAACAAAAGCTGAAGTAGTATCGCTGCATGTTCCGGCCGATGCCACTAAAATGATCGTATAATTCGCCGGCGATGGAAAAACATATGTAAGATTCGGATTAGTGCTAACCGTTGTTTGCGGCATTCCCTGGTCGTTGCTGATCAGCCATTGATAATTTGTTGCATTCTGAGAAACATTTGTAAACACAATACTGTCTTCATACACATTCAGAAGAGAAGCGATAGCTATCTTATTAAAATAAAATCTTGCTGTTACACCGCAATTGATGATCACCTTGCTGGAAGAACTTGCAAAACAACCAGCCACATTATAAGCCTTTAGCAAAACTTTATATTCTCCGATAGCAGGAAATGTATAACTGAAGTTGATGGTGTTGGCGATCAATACGCCGTCTACATACCATTCATAGGTAGAAGTTACAGTGGAGGTGTTGGTGAAGTTTACCAGATCGCCAGGTAGTGGATGTGCGATATTCATTGTAAAAGATGCCAGAATATTTTCAGCGCAGGGCGCATTGCATTTATTTTCCAGTAAACCTATTCTGGAAGTATTGATGGCAGCACGCATTCTGTCTGCCTGACCTTGTGTGAACTGGATGGTGCAGCCACCGTTTCCATAATCCATAAAGTTGGATATCTGATCGGGAACATCAACCGGAAAATTTCCATTAGAGTATGCCGATAATGTATCGGTTGTACAACTATTATCCGGAGCAGCGCAAGAAGGGGAGGCAAGCACTTCGTTATCGGGCGGAGTGTCGCAAACCCTGTCTCCATTGTTGTTGCAATCCCAGTTAGTACAACCACCTTCAAAGGTGTGGTAAAGCCCCAGATAATGTCCCATTTCATGCGCCAATAAATTTGCACCTAATCCAGCTACAACAAGACCATCCGTTGGAGATCCATTCGGTGGTAAAGTAGCATAACCGCCAACGCCTGAACGTATCCATTGTCCGCATCTGAAAAATGCATACGCTTCTCCATGAATACTACTGACCACCCAGATATTTACATATCTCACCGGATCCCAGATCACAATATTTTTTAATTTATCATCTTCATTTTCCATGTTAAGATCATCACCCCAGAAAGAAGATGTTCTTGTAATTCCTGTGGTATTGCCGCCTTCTGGATCTTGTTTAGCCAGGCAAAATCTGATTCTTGTATCAGCACCGGGACTGGCAGTATACGCGCCGGTTTTACCATACGCATCATTTAATTGTGCAATAGCACTGATAACCGTTGCATCCGTAATGGTAAATGGATTTTGATTAATGATATGAACAACAACAGGAATCATAATGATGGTATCCGTCGCATTTCTGGAAGCCTGACGAATAGCAATGTTCATAGCATTTTCCTGCGCTACGTAAGATGGATCTTTACGGAATTTATGTTGTCGTATATCGAAACTGCAGGTTTTTGTAATGGAATTTTGAGAAGCAACCTGCGGCAATGCGGAATCGGGGAGCGGTGTTTGGGCATTTATAATGTTGCAGATTCCTGCAAACAATAATATTAGAAAAACCTGCCTGATTCTATTCATTACATTAGTTTAAAAAAATGGTTTTTCAGGCAAGCGTTACTATATCGTATAAATATATAAATTTTATATCAAATGCATCAGGTTGAATGTATGGTAATTGATTTTTTTTAATTAATCTTTCAGTCCTTCCGGCCATAAAAAAAAGCGTACAGTTGATGTACGCTTTAACTTATAATTTTTTTGATGTCTAATTCACGGCATCTTTAACTTCTTCTCCTACTTTGTTACCTGCTTTTTTTACAGCACCGGCAGCTTTACTAACGCCTTTCTTGGTAGCATCCCAGGCATCCTCAATTCCTTCGCCCGCTTTATTAAAGAAATTTCCGGATGTATTTACAGATTCTCCTTCTTCCAGTTTAACCACTTTATCTTCTTTTTTTACTTCTCCGTTTCTTTTTACAATAACACCATTACTTAAAGTAACATCATTGTCAGACTCCACATAATTGTTATTACGCCAAACCATCACCTTGCCATTTCTGTAAGTTACATCACCTTCTGCAGGCACATAAGCCCTTGCAGTAGTTGTGTTGTCTGTCATTACATCAGTTGTTGTGGTGGTAGGTGTGGTGTTAACTAAACTGTCAGAACTTGTAGTTACCGTAGTTTCATTTTTATCTGCATTGTTACAGGCAGTAAAACAAAGAGCTGAAATTGCGATTGCGATAATTTGTTTCATATTTTGATTTTTGGTTTTTGATCAAGCATCCATAACAAAATGCAAACCAAAATTTATATTAGATGCCAGATATTTATTACAGCCTCATCCGTTAAGTTAAATATTTGTGATACGTCCTCATGTATAATCCATGCAGCCTTAATTAATTATAAATTGCCCTTTCAAAAAACTACTGCAAATGCGTTTATTTACACTTTCACTGATTTGTACATTATTTTTTTCTTTTACGCCGCCTGATGAAAAATCTACGGTAACGGCTGGTTTAAAAATGGTTACGGTTTATAGAACAGGGGCAGAGATTCAACATACGGCCTCTGCTAATTTAAAGTCGGGAAATAATGAATTGGTAATTGAGGGGATCAGTAGCTATCTGGATGCAAACAGTATTCAGGTTAATTGCCCGGCAGCCGTAACTATACTTGGAATGGAATTCAGTAATAATTATTTAGGCGCTGAAAATTTAAGTCCTGCTGTAAAATCACTGAAAGATTCCATAGAAAATATCAATGAAAAAATTTCCCAGTATAATATTATGATCAATACCTATTCTGAATTAGGAGAGGTGTTGAGAATGAACCGGGATATTAAAGGATCTCAAACAGGTATGAGTGTAACAGAACTGTCTAAACTGATGGAATATTATAAAAACAAATCTGTGGAAGTACAAACCAATTTGATGAATTACCGGGAAAAGAAATCAAAACTTGAATCTGTTGTAAGAAAATTAAATATGCAGATCGCCGAAGAACAAAGTAAGAATACCAAAAGTGGTGGACGGATCATTTTGCAATTGTCTGTTGCAATGGTGGGAAATTATGATTTCAATATTTCTTATATCACCAACAATGCAGGATGGACACCTTACTATGATATTAAATCTGACAATATCAAAAGCCCGCTTTCTTTTATTTATAAAGCCCGTATTTATCAAACAACCGGTATCGACTGGAAAAAAGTAAAATTATCTTTATCTACGGCATCTCCGAAACAATTTGGCAATGCACCTTTATTTAAAACCTGGTTTTTAGGATATATCGATCCGGTAAGAAATATGAATACCAGCCTCGCAAAATCTAATTCTATGTCTCCCTATGCTGCACCTGTTGAAGATATAGCTTTGCAGGAAGTGGTAGTTGAAGGTTATAGTGGTTCTAACAGAATCAGAGGGCAATCGGGTAATCAGGGCCCTTCAGAACCGCTTTATATAGTGAACGGAAACATCATGAGCAAATCAGATTTCGCGAAAATTAGTTCTAATAGTATCAAGACCACACAGGTATTAAGATCTTCACAGGCAACAGCGGTATATGGTTCACAGGCTGCGGCAGGAGCAATTGTAATTACACTTAAAGATGGTTTGCAGGATTACATTTCCGTTACTGAAAATGAATTGGATGTAACATACGATATCAGTCTTCCTTATGATGTACCCACAAACGGCAAACCCCAGATTGCCACATTGAAACAGGAATCCATTCCTGCAACCTATAAATATTATGCCGTTCCAAAATTGAGTAAAGATGCTTATCTGGTGGCAGAAATTCCAAACTGGCAAACATTTAATTTCCTGCCGGGAGAAGCAAATGTCATTTTTGAAGGAACATATGCTGGAAAATCTTTTCTGGATCCTTCTGATACCAACGATACCTTAAACCTTACATTAGGAACGGATAAAAGAGTGGTGATCAAAAGGGAAAAAATGACCGATTACAGCAGCGTGAAATTCCTTGGTACAAATAAAGTACAGGAAATTATGTATGAGATAACTGTAAAAAATAATAAAAATGAGCCGATCAATCTTATTCTGAAAGACCAGTATCCGATTAGCACTAACAAAGAAATTGAAGTAAATATTATGGAAATTTCCAACGGTTTCAATAATGAAGAAATTGGCGTTATCACCTGGCAAATGAATATCCCTTCCGGTAAAAATGAAAAAAGGCGGATTGGTTATAGTGTTAAACATCCAAAAGGAAAACATGTGAATATTAATTAAATAAATTTTAAAACACTATATATAAAAACGTCATATCTATTTAAAAATTCGTAAATTACTATTCTAAAACTATCATCATGAGCATACTGGATAAACTTTTTCATTCCGATGAGAATGAAAAGAATAAGGATGGATCAAAGAAAAAACTAACAGAAGATCAGCCAACAGAAGATCAACCCAAGGAAAGTGATACAGAGCCTAACGCAGAAGAACATCCGCATAAACATAGCAAATGGCATGATGCCTTACAACAATGGGCTAATGATAATGAAAGAGACATTGAGGAAGACGATGCCGATCCTTTAAAGAGCGGTTTATAATTAACTTTCATATATGATATATAGACAGATGTAAAAGCATCTGTCTTTTTTTATGAATTACCGGGCAACATCTGCAAAACTGAATAAAATAGCCTTACAAATCTTATCTTCCGTTTTTCAAAACAACGCTCGCTGCTGATTAATATGAATATTAAAAAAGAATTTGAGATCGCCTGCTACCGCTTATTAAAAAACCGTGGCATTGAGATCAACTGGATATTGAAAAAACCCGGCTCAATGCTGGCCGAAAAATTTAATCAGAAATTACTACGGCCACGAATTGATCAGACCACCAGACGCATAGAATCTTTATCTGATGCTACCAATAATTTGGGAAAACAACCACTGTGGGGCGGCTATAAAAAGGATAATGAAACACGTTTGCCAGACAGGGTTCGTACACACTGGCTGATGGGGCCATTATATTCAGAGATTATAAGGCAGTTTAAACCGGAAACGGTGGTTGAATTTGGAACGGCTTTCGGTGTTTCCGGAATGTATTGGTTAAACGGAATGGAAGCCAATGAAAAAGGTAAATTATTTACGTACGAGCCTAATGAAGTGTGGGCCAAAATTGCAGAGAAAAATCTGGCTTCTGTCAGCAACAGATTTATACTTACACATGGAACTTTTGAAGATCATGCAGCAGCCACTTTAAAAAATACTAAAGGAATTGACATCGCATTTATTGATGCTATTCATACCCGGGAATTTGTAGAACCGCAATTAGAGATCGTACTTAAACATTGTGGGGATCATGCTATTATTTTACTGGATGATATTAATTTCTCCAAAGAAATGTCTGCGCTCTGGGATGAGGTATCCAGAGATGAACGCTTTGTTGCCACCGCATCCTTAGGTAACCGCGTGGGTATTGTAGAATATAAGCGATAAACAATTTGTAATAAATATCTAACCCGGAAATATCCGGGTTTTTTTATGCGATCACGTGCCGTTTGCACTTTACATTACAATAAAAATGAAAAAAAATGCAACACTTGCACAAAGAGCTACAGAATTAATTCCTGAGTTCAGACAAATGGATTACCAGATACACATGAAGTTGTACATACACGGCAAATCATCCAGCACCTATAAAAATTACGTTTCACATCTGGCAGCCATTACACTTCACTTTAAAAAACTTCCCACTGCATTAACCCAATCAAAAATTGAAAGCTATTTGTTCTACCTGAAGAATCATGAAAATAATTTTTCACTGAGTTATTTCAAGCATACAGTGTATGCCTTAAAACTTGTTTATGAATTATATGATATGTTTCACTTGCATGTGTTATTACCTTCTGTGAAAAAAATAATAAAACTTCCGGTTGTATTAAGTAGGATGGAAGTTTTACAAATGATCAGTGCACCCAGATTATTTTCACATCAGGTGATGATCTCCATTCTGTATAGTTGCGGTTTGCGTTGTTCAGAGCTGCTCAATTTACGAACGGTGGATATTGATTTTGATCGTTCTGTTTTGTATGTACAGCCAGGAAAAACTAAACGAGACAGGATTTTGCCCTTAGGGAATATTTTGCCAAAAATGCTGAAGGAATATATTTTTTCAAACCGGCCTGCTAAATATTTATTCAAAGGTGTAACGGACAGGAAATTTTTCACAGGTGGCAGAAAATTTTCAGAGCGTGCATTACAATATGCAGTTAGTAGTGCCTCCCGGCTGGCAGGAATAAAAAAACATGTACATGTGCATACCTTGCGACATACGTTTGCCACCCATCTATTGGAAGATGGAATTGATATTGGTACGATTCAAAAATTTATGGGACATCATAATATCAGAACAACGCTCATTTATCTTCATGTGGCACAATATGAAAAAAAATGTGATTATAATTTGTTTGATCATTTGCAGGGAGTGCGTAAAAAATATGCATTGCAAACGTCTCTCGACTTCTCTTAATCCGGCGGATTGAATTTGTATATTCCAATAATTTTTCCATCCTGGTATACGATACTTAAACTGAAAATTGCGATCACACAACAGCCATCAAATTTAGATGGGGACCAGTCTGTTGTTTTGGAAAAATGCTGAAGGATCAGATCATCCATGTCTTTATAAAGAGATTTTGACAAAAGCGTATAAGATGCAATTCCGGATTCATTGATTATGATTCGGATCAAAAGATTGCCGTTATAATCTTTCCTGATTTTCCAGGGAATGGAAATGTCATCATTGATATTTTTGATCAGTTTTTTTTGCCAGGTTTTTATGGGCTCTACAGGATAGGTATGGTTGCGTGTTGTATCTAACGGAATTTGAATGCCTGTTGAATCCCAGTTTTTTCCTTCTATAAATTTTTTATCTTTTCCATAAACCCGGTAATTACAAATATTTCCATTTTTATAGTACCTCCAGTGTTTGAATAAAATGATCTCACCTATTTTTCCATATTCAACTGAACGGGACGGTTTATTATTTGCATAATTTGAAAAATATCGGGTTCTGTTTTTACAGAGTCTTTCCATATACCAGGAATCTATTACCAGTTCCTGCTTAGAAACGGTAAAAAAACGAAGATGCCATAGTTCATCTTCTTTGGTGATGATTCCCTGAAGAATGGCCGTGTCTTTATTACAATCTTTTCCTTTGCGGTCGTGGTAAAAAGTATCTATAAAAGTTTCATTTCCAAACTGATCCCATGAATTTACATAAACAGCCCTACTGCTGTCGCCATAAATTAAAAGCGTTTTAGGCTTTCCGTTCGCATGAAAATGCTGTAACCGTATAATTCGGTCATCATGATATAATATTGAATCCGTAATCTTCCCGTTTCGATCGTACCATACAAATGGCCCTGATCTTCTACTGAAAGAAGAATCATAATAAAAACCTGTCATGAATATTTTTTGATCCTCCGTTGTGTAAATGTTGCGCTGGAAATTATTTTTCGCATCATCAATCCTGTAATACACAGCATTCTGCTGGGGAGTAATCTGCCATTTTTTATCTAGCCAGATGGTATCCGCCTTTGCATACCCAATCAGTTGAAGCAAAATAAGGAAAATGGAAACACGTGTATTCATTACAAATTTTAATGAATGTAAAGGAAAAATCTAAATGGCGTACACAAAAAAAATCCTGCAAAATACTTGCAGGATTTAATTACTTTATAAGTAGGAATATTAATAATCTCTATTATATCCGCCACTGCCGCCGCTACGGTTTCCACCGCCGCTTCCGCCACTACGGCCGCCGCCGCCACCATATCCACCACTACCGCCGCTACGACCGCCACCGCCGCCATAACCGCCGCTTCCGCCACTACGGCCACCGCCGCCGCCATAACCACCACCGCCGCCACTGCGTTTTTTGTATCCACCTTCACCTTCCTGGCGTGGTTGAGATTCGTTAACGATTAATTTACGACCTTGTACTTCTGTTTCGTTCAGGTTAGCGATTGCTGTACGAGCAGCTTCATCGTCTTCCATTTCAACAAAACCGAAACCTTTACTACGGCCGTTCATTTTGTCTTTTAAAATTTTACCGCTTGTAACTGTTCCATAC
>JANOAO010000041.1:0-7000 GCA_031411115.1 Bacteroidota bacterium | reverse complement strand
ATTTCCCTGGATCAATTTGCCGGATTGATAATATTGAACATCCAGCGAACACCAAACCTGTCTTTACAAGTTCCCCAATAACCCCAGAATTCATCATGTGGAGGTACAGCATCAGTTGCACCCTCCGATAATTCTTTATATAAACGATCAGCTTCTTCTCTGGTATCAGGATTCAGACTGATCGTGACATTATTACCTTCTATAAATTTTTGCCCGAAACTTTCCAGGATGTCGGTGGCCATGATTTGTGTGCCATCCATGATAGGTAAAGCTACATGCATCACCTTCATTTTGTCTGCTGAAGAAAGTTCCGCCATACCGGTTTGCGGAGGCATATCTCCCATGCGCATGATGGGAGCAGAAAATTCATTGCGGAAAATTTTTTTATACGTATTGAATGCTTCTTCCGCATTTCCGGGAAAATTCAAATAGATGGATACACTTGCCATTGTTTTGTTTTTAAGATCTTCTGATCAATTTATTAATTAATAATGAATCATGTATTTTTTAAACGTCATGTATGGCTAAACACCGTACTTACCATCCTACATTGCATCTTTGAGATCGGGTTCTACCAGCTTCATGAGCTTATCGATCGTGTCCTGCCAGCCTAAATAACAGGCATCAGCTGGTATCATCGATGGAATGCCGGTCTGTTCTATCCTTAATTCCGTACCAAAGGAAACGGCTTTCAGCCAGATCTTTGTGGTCATTTCTCCCGGAAGATTGGGATCATCAAAGCGGTCGCTGAATTGTATGTATTCGTTTTCTATAATGTTGACATATTCGCCACCGAATGAATGCTGATGTCCGGTTGTGAAATTTTTAAAAGACATTTTATAATGACCTCCCTTTACAAAATTCATTTCATGCACCGTACATAAATATCCATACGGCGGAAACCATGCGGCAACAGCCATGGGATCATTAAAAGCACGAAATAATTTTTCAGGATTTGTTTTGATCATACGGTGGAGAGAAACGGAATTTGTTGACATAAAAGATGATTTTTGCAAAATGGTTCAACAATGTAAGGAAAATACCTGAACGATTTTGTTGAATCTGAAATGGCAGAACGGGGATTTTTGGAACACAGATGACACAGATTTCTCTGATCTGATTATACACTTAACTATCTGGCTTTTCATGCTCAATTAGTCAGCCAAATACTTTATCCCCTTTCCATTTCATGATCAGGCTGAGCAAACTTTTTTGGATCAACTGAGTCCAGCCATTATAATATTCAAAAGAAGGATTCAAACAATATGTGTAAATAAAGTTTTCATTTGATCGCCAACTTCTGCAATATCTAAGTTAATAGTAATTCCTGTCCATTCATCCTTGCTGCCCGTGAAGTTGAGCTGGCTGTCGATAATGAGCCGGGAAATTCTTTTTCCGTGAATTAAAACTGTGATCTTTTGCCTCATATCCAGCAGTACATATAATCGTGTACTGCAACGAGATTCCTTTACAGGTAAGTTCCCCGTTTCTTACCGGGAGCCACTTCGTTTTCCAAAGCTCCATCATCAAGGCTGCTGATAATAGAAATCAGGTTTTTAACAGAGCCATTCCACCTGTCCAGCATCAAATATCAACGATACAACAAATTTTTACTAATATTTCCTTTCTTTATATCAATAAAATAACCAAGTTTAAAAACTTCTTTCGGCCATTCCACAGTATCATAAAATAGGATATAGAACTCACCATTTGATTCGAATTCAAGCATATTCAATGAAGGCTCTTTAACTTGTTTCCCAGATTCATCGGAAGAAACATTTGCAGCAAAGTTTGTTACTCGTATTTCATTCCAGTTAATGGGAAAGTTTTCATGATCATTCCGTATTGTCTGAATTCTCTCTAAAATGGAGTTAATCATTGTAGGATATATTTCTAAATAGGTCTTAACTCTCGATCCTTCCTGTGCATCAGGTTCTGAAGTAAGATCATTGGGAAGGTCTAGTCTTGCTTTATCAATCGCATCTTTAACTTTCTGCTTGGCAAGATCTGTTTTTACATCTGTATCAAACTCCACAATGATAAGGCTTAAATCAGTCTTTGATGTACTTGTAATCTTATTCCATTTTGCTCCGCTGATTTCTTTCAACCGCTTTTCAATTGGGCATGTAACAAGGTTCTCCATGTCCTTTGGAGAATTTCCGACATAGATAGTAGTAACGCTGATTGTTGGAACAACGATGCCAGGAAACTGCTCTTTAGGAAGTGTGTTGAATTTCATCATGTCATACAATGAAAGGGAAGTGTCAACTTTTTTCTCAGAAAGGAACAGGGGTATCTCTTTAGCTATCATTCTCAATTGATTGATCTTTTCTAAAGAGTCAACAGAAATTAAATGCAGAATATTCCGACCCAAACCTTCAGAATTTTGAGAAATAGCAGGAAAACTAAGAAGAAATAAAAACATCGAAATTAATAGCGTTTTCATATTCGATTTTGTAATGTTGTCCAACGTTCGGTGCTGCCGATTGCATGAACATAGTAGTACTTCTGCCTGGCTACGCCCTAAATTTTGCCTGCTTATGGCGCTGATTTGCTGTCCAATTTATAAAATAAAGCTGAAAATTTCTGCACAATAGCCTCAATTAGTCATGGTGCCAAAACAAAGCCAAGTAAAAATATTGTTGGAATATAGAAAATGTATTGAATTGTCATAATAAATAAATTTTAGTTGCATTTAATTTTTCAAATATTTTTGAGATTCAAGCAATATTTCTTTATATAAATTTGACCGGTCATTTTCGTTAAAAGGTCCTGGCATTGAATGAACCATACCTTTCATTTCTTTATGAATTACAGGAACTTTTGCATTTTTAAGTTTTTCAGCAAAATCCTTTCCCGTATCTTTTAGTGGGTCAAACTCACAAGTAACAATAAAGGCAGGTGGTAAATTTGTTAAGCTATCTGAATAAAATGGGAACGCAGATGGGTTTGTTTGGTCAGCTTTATTAGGAGTATAACTTTCTAATGCATATTGCATTTCTGGTTCTTCTAAATAGTACCCTTTTTTCAATTTTTGATAGGCAGTTGTTTTGAATGGAGGGTAGCTTGCAGGGCATTCCAAAATTTGATATTTAATATTAGTCAAATGCTGTTGTTTTGCCTTTATCGCTACAATTGAAGCAAAAGTAGCTCCAGCACTTTCACCTGCAACAATTATTTTATTTGGGTTTCCGTCCCATTTTTCGATGTTTGAAATCGTCCATAGAAAAGCAGCAAAACAATCATTGTTTGGAATTGGGTAAGAGTGTTCAGGTGCAACCCGATAATCAACTGCTACTACAATACCATTATATAATTTGGACAACCGGGTTGCGTAAGATACAGAAAGGTTTGTCCAAGGCAACACGAATGCTCCTCCGTGATAATAGACTATAACTGGGCTTTCTTTATTAAAGTACTTTGGTTTAAAAATAAATGTTGTTAGACTATCATTTGTTATTTTAAGTGTATCTACACTTACTCCTTCCAAATTTATTGGCATTGCATCTATAAAATGGCTTCGTTCTGATACTGTCATTTTCTTTAGCCTTTCTGCTACATCATCCGTTGCAGCTAATTTTAAAAAAACAGCTTGACCCCAATTTAGACGCCCATGAGGAGTAAATGTCAGATAGTAGATATACCCAAGAATACCAATGATAGCGACCAGAACGATAAGTGAAATGTATTTTATTATTTTCATTGTAAGTTCAAATAATGAGCAAGTTTAATTTTATTACTATGAAGTATGAACAGCGGTTGCCACCAACGTTTTGCGGCTACAAGAAGTTGGCGATTTCTAAGCACAAAACTGTCTGCCAGCACTGAACTTGATACGAAGCACAAAGCTTCATTTAATCACTGATAAGCGAATTACTTGTAGGTGCTGTTACCTGCTGGCATTGTTCGTCAATTCCAAAATTAAAATTATTCTAAAGGATATTTAAATTGTTCAGCATAGTCGTTTAATACCATTCCAATTTTCAGCAATCTGAAATCGGAATAACGTTTACCAATTACTTGAATACCGATAGGCAAGCATTCTTTACTGATTGAAATTGGCATAGACAAAACAGGATTTTCAGTAAGTGTAAATGGTGTGGTATATGCCTGCGTAGCCATATAATAGTGTATTGGTTCACCATTGACGAACAGTGGATTATTATAGAGGCTGAAATTTCCGTATGACTTACTTGGCTCATGATGCTTAAATGCTGTGACAGCACTAACCGGACAAATAAAAACGTCATATTCATTTAAAAAATTTTCCATAGTTGCAATCATTGCATCTTGCTCATTTAAGGCAATCATATATTTCTCCACAGAGTTTGGTTTAACAATGTTTTGGTGCATAGGAACATTTTTTAATGCACTTTTTGTAAATGGCAATCCCAGCCATTTCAAAAAATTGGAAGTCTTGTAACCACCTTGCATACCCACCAAACTTCCCCATGTTTTCCATGCTTGATAAAAGTTCAAGTCAGGAGTCACTTTAACAACCTTAGCCCCTGCATTTTCCAATTCAGAGATGTAATTTTTAATGGCATTTTTAATTTCTTCATCAACTGGCACATCACCGAATTCATCTGCCCAGGCTATTTTAAGGTTTTTTATTTCAACTGTTTTTGTATACTGGTTCAGCGGCACAAGTCTTTGATCGCTTGTTGTGGCTTGTGCTATAATTTGCATCGCCAGTTCTAGGTCATCAATATTTCTGGCTAAAGGACCTGCTACCGCCAGTGATTTTAATCCATTTGTTTTCTCTTTCGGGTCAGTTTGAATTCCCTGTAATGATACCACTCCAAAAGTTGGCTTAAAACCATACACGCCACAATAAGCTGATGGCAGTCGGATCGAGCCTGCAAGGTCGTTTCCGAATGATAAAGTTGTCATACCCGTTGCAAGTGCAACCGCACAACCGCCACTACTACCTCCGCTGGTTCTGTTAATATCCCAGGCATTATTGGTTTTTCCGAAAACAGCATTATCAGTCTGCATGTCCATGGCTAAAACCGATAAATTGGTTTTGCCAATAATAATAGCGCCTTCAGATTTTAGCAGTTTTACAAGTTCCGCATCTTTTGTTGGGATATGCTTTTGCAATGGTTCATATCCTGAAGTGGTTGTCAGTCCTTGTGTTAGATAATTATCTTTAATTGTGATTGGGACGCCATGTAGTTTCCCTAAATGATTGCCATTCTTAATATCTTCATCTGCTATTGTAGCATGACGTAAAGCATTTTCCTTATCCACTAAAACGACTGCATTAAAAATTCCGTTTTGTGCTTCTATTTGTTGTAAATAAGCAGATACAACTTCATAGGAAGTAACTTCCTTGTTCCTGATTTTAGCTGCTATTTCTGTAGCAGACATAAATAAAATATTGTTTTGTGCCATAAGTGGAATTGTGAATAAAGTAAAAAATATTGTTTTGATAAAAAGCCTCATGTTCGTAATTTGAATAATTGTTTAAATTTATTTTGTACCAAACACAGCTCCAATAAGTAAACTTATAAAGCCGGTTATGCTGGCAATTTGCCTGTATTGAAAAATTGTAAACCATTTCTCTCTGAAAGAAGTCCAGTTTGCAGGAACATTATCTGACGACCATGTATTGATAACATCATTGATAGGTAAATTACCTTTTAATGTAAGCACTACTTCAGCTACCAGTGCAAGCAACGCAATTGTTGCAGTAATAAATACAAGGCTTGAGGGAGTTTTGGCGGCTAAGATTACAAGTAACACATTTGCAAGTAATGCTGCGTAGATTACATATTTAAAACTGGCTCTCATGCTGATGTCTATCAGCTTCCTTATTTCGGTATAAGAATTAGCACCCAAATTAAGCTGCACCTGTTTTAATGAAAGCATGTACATGAAAGCCTGGCTTGCAATTATTGCGTAAACCAGCAGCGTAATTGCGAATATTACTTTGGTTGTCATAAATAAATTATTTTTTTTGTTATACATTTTGATTTCTTTTTTTAATAAACACAACACCTACTATGATAAGCCAAACCAGCCAACCTGTACTTCCAATAAAGCCAGCCATATCCCATACAGGAAAACCTTTTATTACCGTTGCAAATAATTCAGCTTGTGCCAGCAGGTAAATAACAGAACTGATAATACCCAGCCAGTTTACCCATTTTGTTATCAGTTTTAATTTGGCAAATGAAATGGTCATCATCACTGTCCACGCAATTGTAAAAAGCTGGCCTAAGTGTTCGCCCAGTATCACACCGTCAAACTGGTGAATGGTTTTAAAAGAAACGATGGCAGCAGCTTTTGTTGCTTCGTCTGGTGCATGTACAAACGTATCGGCAAGTACTGGTACAATAAATGTCCATCTTAATAAGCCAATCATCTGAACAATTAAACCAATCACTCCTATGGTTGTAGCTATGCGTACCAATGCTGATTTGTTTTCAAATTTTTGTCCAATCATGATATAAGCAGGTATTAAAGGAATACCGGTTATGGCGAAAGCAAACCATGTCCATATAAGGGAATTTCCGCCCTGGTAAAATTTGGTAAGGATTGTTCCGGTGTCCTGTCTTAAAATATCGGGATATTCAAAAATGATGGTTAACATAGTATAGGGAACGAGCAATGCAATAGCACCTGTAATGAGTAAGATTCCAATTGTTTTGTTGTTATTTTTCATTTCATTTTTTTTTAGATTGATAATGCAAAGGTGTATCAAGACAAATTCCCGTTCAAGGACATTTGTCCATATATGCACCAACTGATTATTTTTTTATTTATTTTTTTGGATTGACAAGTACCATTCAACTGTTTCTTTTACGATGTCAGATGGATAGGTAATATGGTCACCGAAACGGCTTACATATTTATCGTGGTTTACTAGGTATGGATATTCAAACTGATACGCCATTTCATATAATTCTTTGATGAATGAATTAAAGAGGCCAGCGATTCTGATGACAAATTTTGGGGTAACCGTTTTTTTAACTCTTTTGTTGGTAACCACTTC
>JANOAO010000040.1:0-4752 GCA_031411115.1 Bacteroidota bacterium | reverse complement strand
AGTGGCGGCTGAAAACAGCATTAATCCATCTACGCAGAAGTAATAAAAAAAATAGCCCTGTGCCTTCCTGGAAAAAATATACACCAATAAAACGGTCAATCCGGAAATGAGGAAACTTATTAATTGTAGATCAGATCCAATCTGTAACCTTAATAAAATACCGGCACTGATGAATATCATAAACAAGCTTATAATGATCCATCGTAACACCTTCGGAGGAACATCTGTTGCAAGACTTCGTAAACCATTAATCTTATCAACAGAAATATCCCGTGAATCAAAAATTGCACACAACATCAGCATAAAAGAAAAGCGGGCAATAAAAAGTAGAACAAAAGATTCGTTTATAATAAAATGATCATACACAGGCATTACAATGGTAACAAACGTCCATGTGAGCGCCAGCAAAATAGTTTTCATAAAACCTACGCGTGTGATCGCTGCAATCAATTTCCCTGGCCATAAAGGAAGGCTGTACAAAAATGTAAGTACAGAACCTACGAGCAAATAAGGCAACAAGCCCGGAATTTTTACAACACAATAAAGAATGAAGAAAGCAGACGAAATAGACAGTACTACATTTCCTGCGTTTACGCTTATAAATTTTTTAAGTTCAAAACGTTTTACAAAACGAAATTTACTGAGTAACCAATAAAAATTGTAGCTGCAAGTTGTGCTGCAGAATACCAGCAAATACATCAGTTTATCAGCAGGATGCTGTAATAAAACACTTGTTTGAAAACACAGGGCTACTGCACAAATGGAAATAAAAATAGAATGAGAAAAAATAAATGTAAGCCATCGCATTATCTGCAGATATAATACACGGGTTCTTCTGTAGTAATGGTGTTGCTTTTATTTTTTGCAAAATCCTGCAGGTACATTTCAAAATACATGGTGTCCAGATCCGGGCCGCCGGTCGGGCAATTTCCATAACGCATCATTTCAAAAATATTGATCTCCACATCTGCCTGAAAACTTTTTCCTGTAAACCCAATAGCAGGTAAACGTAGCGAATCCCACGTGGTGTTATTCGTTCTGCGGATGAACACCCATGAAGTATCAGAATCTGGTTTAAAACCAACATCACCTTCAGCATCGGTCAACCTGATCTTAATTTTAGGAGCAATATCTTTATCAATGCTGGTATTTCCTGCACGCCATGCATTAGGGTTTATCGACAGATATTTGATTTGTGGAACGGTTGTAAATTTATCTTTACCACAACTTGTCAATAGCATCATTGCAACACCAATTATAAACAATCTCATATAATAGATTATTGCCAAATTTACTGATAACAATTTAAAAAGCTGAAATTCGCATCTGTAATTTCAATTAAAATGTATTCAGAACTGGAAAAAAGGATTTTTAATGTACACAAAAATGATTTTGATGCGCTTGCATTAGAAATATTCAATTTCCAGGCACGGGAGAATGATTTGTATCGAAATTATCTTCAGCTGCTAAACAAAAATCCAGGGGACATTCAACAGATCAGCCAAATTCCCTTTTTACCGGTTTCATTTTTTAAAACTCACACGGTTTTGTGTGGCGTAGAAATTCCTGATTTATATTTTGAGAGCAGCGGAACAACGGGGTCCATCAATAGCAAACATTATATCAGCCATACAACATTATACGAAGAAAGTTTTTCACGATGCTTTGAATTATTTTATGGCGATATCAGTGAGTGGTGTATTCTGGGTTTATTACCGTCGTATCTGGAAAGAAATAATTCCTCACTGGTATATATGACAGATCACCTGATCAAACAATCAAACAATAACAGAAGCGGTTTTTTTCTGCATGATCATGCGGCATTAAAAGACAGGCTGACCGAACTTGAAAAAGACCAACAAAAAACCCTTGTAATTGGTGTAACTTATGCCCTGCTGGATTTTGCGGAAGCATATACGATGCAGTTGAAACATACTGTGGTAATGGAAACAGGCGGCATGAAAGGAAGAAAAAAAGAAATTACCAGAACAGCAGTTCATGATATACTTAAACAACGCTTAGGCATAGCCGAAGTTCATTCAGAATATGGAATGACGGAATTATTATCGCAGGCTTATTCCAAAAAAGATGGAATATTTCAATGCCCGCCCTGGATGAAAATATTTGCACGAGCTGAAGATGATCCTTTCGACATTCAATTGGCTGCTTCCAGTCCGCTGAACGGTGTTACCAATATTATTGATCTGGCAAATTTATATAGTTGCAGTTTTATTGCCACCGACGACATTGTAAAATTATATCCTGATGGGAATTTTGAAATTTCCGGCAGGCTTGATAATGCTGATATACGTGGTTGTTCCTTACTCTCCGTTAATTAAAATTCGAATTCAATTTTTCCTGCGGCCGTTTAAGTTTGAGATGCTTGCGGGTAAAACGAACGATGTACGCTACTTCTTTTTCATCATAAGGTTGTCCGTCGGCTTTAAATACATCATGAAACCAGAGTTGCGGTTCATTCGCTTGTTCAATATTCCAGGAATCCCATGGACAATGTGTTTGAGATTTACCGGCAACAAAACCCCAGTTGTAGCCCCCTACATTATGTTTTTTAAGCACCGGTAAAATATCTTTAAATGTACTTCCGAATGGTCTGGCCATATATTCTGTACACATCATAGGTCTTCCATATCTTTTTAATTGCAGGATCCTTTTTTCGACACCATGTTTATTTTCATAACAATGAAAGGAAATGATATCAGAATGTGTGAACATATAATTGTCGAGTGCGGTCATTTGAGACGGATCACTCCAGTCGTATTGCCACGGCGCCATAGTTATGGGCTGAATCGGATCAATACTTCTCACCCAGTTGATGGTAAGTTTCAACAGGTTCATGGATAATTCTGCTTTGTGCATAGCGTAATTATCATCTTTATAGGAAGCAATGTTCATATTATCGGGTTCATTGAACAAATCCCATATTAAAATTCTTTCATCTTTTTTAAAATGCGAAACTATTCCATGCACATAACTATGTAAACCATGATATTGTGTAACATCGTTCAATACTTCGTAACCGGGGCATTGCACCCAACCAGAATTATGAACGTAGGGTTTCGGATCCGGCTGCTTACCAATTTTAGGAAATGGATTCCATACCGCATCAAATAAAACCATCATGGTTTTGATATTATATTTAGCGGCTATAGAAAGAAAATGTTCTATGCGTTTCAAATATCCTTTCTGATCTTGTTCCCAAACCAGATGATGTAAAAAAACTCTTATTGTATTAAATCCGAGTTTGGCTGCCCAGCTTAATTCTTTATCAATCACCTGAGGATCAAATGTTTCAGCCTGCCACATTTCCAGTTGATTAATGGCTGTGTGCGGTACATAATTACATCCCACCATCCAGCCATATTTTTCATACCAGGCATTGGCTCTTTCTATTGACCATCTGAATGCTAATTGCGGATCGTGTTGCAGATCTGCAACGTTAGAATGGATTAACATGATTTCAGAATTTGATGAATTAATGTGTTTTATTCAGGTTGAATTTGATTTTAAAATAACGGGAAAGTTATCTTCTGAAGTATGTTTAATTTGTTAAACTGTCCTCAATTTCTCCACAAATATTTTTAACCGCTTTACACAACTTAACATGTTGAGCATAGAAGTTGATTTATCTTTAGAACGTTCCATCAAATTTTTAAATAAGTGAAAAATAATTTGTTGCTGCAAAAGGTGATCGAAAGTTATCACCAACATTTTGGCGGGGATTTTTTGTTGGTGCAATCGCCTGGAAGAGTGAATATAATTGGTGAACATACAGACTATAATAATGGTTTCGTTTTGCCGGCAGCTATTGATAAAATAGCCTGCGTGGCCATTGGTAAAGCAGATAATAAAGTTATAGCATTGCATGCGGCTGCGTTTCATCAAAACTATCAATCAAGTGTAGAACTATTACTACCAGCGGCACTGGGATGGCCCAATTATATTTTGGGTGTAGCTGATCAAATGATCAAACGTGGCTATCCGATTGAAGGTTTTAATCTTGTATTGGATGCCAATGTTCCTCCGGGATCCGGCATGTCATCATCCGCCGCTGTTGAATGTGCCACCGCCATTGCTTTGAATGAATTATTTGAATTGCATATTCCAGATGCAGAGCTTGCTGATATCGCACAAAAAGCAGAACATCATTTTGTTGGGGTGATGTGTGGCATAATGGACCAGTTCGCCAGTATATTTTCCAAAAAAGACCATGTTATAAAACTGGATTGTCGTTCATTAGAATATGAACTTATTCCACTCGATTTAAAAGAATACAAAATTCTTTTACTCAACACTAATGTACATCATTCACTGGCTTCATCTGAATATAACACCAGACGGAAGCAATGCGAAGACGGTGTTTCTATTATTCAAAAAAAATACCCTCAGGTAAATTCGCTACGGGATGTAAATGAAAATATGCTGAAAGAATTGAAGAATGATCCACTCCTGTTTAACAGATGCAGTTATGTATTTGAAGAAAATAAAAGATTAGCCGATGCCTGTAATTATTTACAACAGGGAAATTTGAATAATTTAGGACAACTGATGTATCAGAGTCATGAAGGGCTTAGCAAAAAATATGAAGTAAGCTGCCCTGAATTAGATTTTCTGGTAGAAAAAGTGAAACATCATCCGTCCGTATTAGGTGCCAGAATGATGGGCGGAGGTTTTGGCGGATGTACCATCAACATCATTAAAGAAGATTCTATTGAAACTGTTGTAGCGCAGGTA
>JANOAO010000039.1:0-38287 GCA_031411115.1 Bacteroidota bacterium | reverse complement strand
GTTCCCTGAATGAGTGTTCTTCCTGTATTTAAAATGTCGAGGAATTGTTTTGGATAATCTGTTCTGCTCATTGGCCAGAATCGGCTTCCTATTCCTCCGGCCATAATAGCCACGTAATTATTCTTGTTCATGGTTTGTAGTTGGGTCATATAATGCCTTCACGGATAAGGTCCTGAAGATGAATGATCCCTTCATATTTATCCGCATGCATTACTACCAGTTGATTGATGTTGTGGGTACGCATTAATTCCAGAGCTTCAACGGCAAGCTCCTCTTTTTCTATTTCTTTTGGATGTTTCGTCATGATATCTTTTGCCGTGAGCAATGAAATATCATCCGCTTTTTCTAACATCCGTCTAATATCTCCATCTGTAATAATTCCTGAAATCTTTCCTTCCATATCTAATACAACTGCTGCTCCCAATCTGCTCTTCGTTATTTCAATGATCACGTTTTTTACCGAAGCATCCGGCGAAACAGATGGCCTTGTATTTTTAGCAACAAGGTGGGAAACACGCATATATAATTTTTTCCCTAAAGAACCACCGGGATGAAATTTGGCAAACTGATCGCTTCCAAATCCTTTCATTTCCATCAGGCAAACGGCGAGTGCATCGCCCATCACCATTTGTGCAGTAGTACTGGTAGTGGGCGCCAGGTTATTAGGACAAGCTTCCTGGCTGATCGTGGTGTTTAATACAATATCTGCATGTTCTGCCAGATAAGATTGCATATTACCTGCAATGCCTATCAGAATATTTCCAAAATTTTTGACCAGCGGAACTAAAACTTTTATCTCCGGACTGTCGCCGCTTTTGCTGATCAGCATAACGATATCTTCCCTTTGTATCATTCCCAGATCTCCGTGAATAGCATCGGCGGCATGCATAAAAAGCGCAGGCGTACCTGTACTGTTCATGGTGGCCACTATCTTTTGTGCAATAATGGCACTCTTGCCAATGCCGCTGATCACCAGTCTTCCTTTGCTTTCCGAGATTTTTTTTACGGCAGCTACAAAACTTTCATCAATATATGACGTAAGCCCATTCAATGCAGTGGCCTGCAGGGTAATGGTACTTTGCGCAAGATTTATGATGGTACCGTTGTTCATTATGGAGTCGCAAACCTACTGTAATTCATGGATAATTGCAAAGATTAAACTACTTCACACTACTTCATTTCCTGTGAAGATTCTACATTTTGATTGGGTTAAAAGCCTTATCTTAAAGTCTTGTAAAAATTTTGGACCGGCGCTGTAAAACATCTATTATAAACAACGATTGCGCTGTTTATAAGTTAACTTCGCCACCCTTTAAAAAAATCGCCTTGTCCGGCTTTTCCCGGACTTTGAAAAAGTTATTATGTCTATAGTTAAATCAAAACCTTCTGCTACTAAAAAAAGCTTGAACAAAATATTATTCTCCGAATCAGATCTAACCATTCCACTTGAAAAATATTTCGGTTTCAATACGTTCAAAGGAGAACAAGAAGCTATCATACAATCCGTTCTTTCGGGATGCGACACTTTTGTGATCATGCCAACAGGCGGAGGAAAAAGTTTATGTTACCAGTTACCTGCTTTAATGAGTGAAGGTGTTGCCATTATTGTTTCGCCATTAATTGCACTGATGAAAAATCAGGTAGATCTTGTTCGCAGCTACAGCAGTAATGATGATGTGGCGCACTTCCTGAATTCAAGTCTGAACAAAGGGCAGCAGAAAATTGTGAAAGATGATCTGGTATCAGGGCGAACAAAAATGTTATATGTTGCCCCGGAAACACTAACCAAAGAAGAAAATGTAGAATTTTTTAAGGACTTGAAAATTTCTTTCTTCGCAGTAGATGAAGCGCATTGTATTTCAGAATGGGGACATGATTTCCGTCCCGAATACAGGAGGTTAAAAGAAATGATGGATGTGATCAATCCGGATATTCCGGTGATTGCATTAACAGCTACGGCAACGCCTAAGGTTAAACTGGACATCGTAAAAAATCTGGGATTAAGAAAACCACAGATATTTGTTTCGTCGTTCAACCGTCCGAATTTATATTATGAAGTACAGCCGAAAATAAATCTTGAGCAAACCAATAAAAGTATCGTTCGCTTTATTCAGTCGCACAAAAATAAAAGCGGAATTATTTATACCCTCAATCGTAAAACAACAGAGGAACTGGCAAAGATGCTGGTGGCGAATGGCATCTCTGCAGTAGCCTATCATGCGGGGCTGGAGGGTAAATTAAGATCTACCCGCCAGGATGAATTTTTAAATGAAGATGTACAGGTGATCGTGGCCACCATTGCTTTCGGTATGGGTATCGATAAGCCGGATGTTCGTTTTGTTATTCATTATAATATTCCTAAATCCATAGAAAATTATTACCAGGAAACCGGTCGTGCCGGCAGAGATGGAATGGAGGGAAAATGTATTTTATATTATTCGCATAAAGATGTTTCCAAGCTGGAACATTTTATGAAAGATAAACCTTTGAGCGAACGCGAAGTAGGCGCACAATTGATACAGGAAACCGTATCGTATGCAGAAAGCAGTGTTTGCAGGAGAAAATCATTACTGTATTATTTCGGTGAGCATTTTGATGACAAAAAAAGTTGCGGACATTGCGATAATTGTTTGCAGCCAAAAGAAAAAGTAGAAGCGAAAGAAGATGTGTTAATTGCTTTAAAAGTGCTGAAAACTTTAGGTGAATTATTCATCATTGATTATATAGTTCAGATCATCACCGGAAAAATAACACCGCAGGTACAGATGTATCGTCATGATGCATTGCCGGTATTTGGATCCGGTAATCATAAAGAAGTACATTACTGGAATAGTTTAATACGTCAGATGTTATTGCATGAATTGCTGGAAAAGGATATCCTGGAATATGGCGTTTTAAAGCTCACCAAAAAGAGTGAAGCGTTTTTGAAGAAGCCCACATCTTTCAAAATAGTTTTAAACAATTTGTTTGAAAACGCAAATGCAGATGATGAAGAATCTGAAATTGCTCCTTCCGGCGGAAGCGTTGATAATGATTTGCTGGAAGCATTAAAAAGCATTCGTAAGAGAGTGGCATCAGAAAAAAAATTACCTCCATTTGTTATTTTTCTGGAAAGCTCATTGGAAGACATGGCCACCATGTTTCCCACTACTATTGAAGAACTGGAAAAGATCAGCGGTGTAAGTAAAGGCAAGGCCCTACGTTATGGCAAACAATTTTTAGATCATATCAAACAATATGTAGCGGATAATGATATCATTCGTCCGGATGATTTTGTAATGAAATCTGTTGCCAACAGAAACAACAATAAAATTTTCATCATCCAGAACGTTGATAAAAAAATTCCGCTGGAAACCATTGCCAAAACAAAAGACCTTCGCATAGATGAACTTCTGGAAGAAATGGAAACCATCGTAGCCAGTGGAACTAAACTCAACCTGAATTATGCGATTGAAGAAATGGTTGATAATTATGAGCAGGAAGAGATCATTGAATATTTCAAAAGTTGTGAAACATCTTCTTTACAGGTAGCGCAGGAAGAGTTAGCGGACAGCGATTTCAACTGGGAGCAACTCAAATTGATGCGGATCAAATTTCTCTGTGAATTTGGAAATTAACTATATAAGCTTTCTTTGGAAAGCTTTTTTTATGTTTTCTATTTAAATCATTGAAAGCTTAATTTGCATATAAATAAATTTATATGAATATAAACGCTTATGCCACACAGGCTGCTGATGCACCGCTGGCACCCTTTACTATAGACAGAAGAGCACCGGGACCAAAAGATGTGCAGATACAAATTTTGTTCAGCGGTATTTGTCATTCAGATGTACACCAGGCCCGCAATGAGTGGGGAAACTCTATTTATCCAATGGTACCGGGACATGAAATTGTGGGGAGAGTAACGGCTGTTGGGTCGGACGTTTCCAAATTTAAAGTAGGCGATATCGCCGGTGTAGGATGCCTGGTAGATTCTTGCAGGAAATGCATTCATTGCCAGGAAAATGAAGAACAATTCTGTCAAAATGGAATGATCGGAACGTACAACAGTATGGATAAAGAAGGTCGTCCTACTTATGGCGGTTATTCAACACAGATTGTGGTGGATGAAGAATTTACCTTACGTATTCCGGATGGAATGGATCTGAAAGGTGTTGCGCCCTTACTGTGTGCAGGTATCACTACGTATTCTCCTTTGAACCACTGGAAGGTAGGGAAAGGGCAAAAAGTTGCGGTGATCGGTTTAGGTGGATTAGGACATATGGCTGTGAAAATTGCAGCGGCTATGGGAGCAGAAGTTACGGTGATCAGTACCTCAGACAATAAAGCGGAAGATGCTAAAAGAATGGGTGCTACTCATTTTGTGAACAGCAAAAAGGAAGAAGCTATGAAGCCGATCATGGGCAGTTTTCATTTTATCATCAATACCGTTTCTGCGCAGAATAGTTATGATGCCCATTTACAATTGTTACGTCCTAATGGAACCATGTGTGTGGTAGGAGCGCCGCCGGAACCATCCCAGGTAAGCGGGTTTTCGCTGATCATGGGAAGAAAATCGTTGGCTGGTTCACTCATCGGAGGAATAAAAGAGACGCAAGAGATGCTGGATTTTTGTGCAGCGCATAAAATTGTATCTGATGTAGAAGTAATTGCTGCGGACAAGATCAATGAAGCGTATGAGCGAATGATGAGATCGGATGTGAAATACCGTTTTGTGATAGATGCGGCAACGTTTTAAGTTTTTCACGCAAAGGAGCAAAGAAAGGCAAAAGGCATAAGCTAAAAGTTGAGCGTTCGTTTCAGTATTAGGTTTTGGAAAAGGATAAAAACATTTTGAAACATTTTTAAAATTGCGGTTGGTGTTTTGCCTTTTTCCTTTATTTTTGCTGCCCCGATCAAAAGGGAGATGGTGCGGTAGCTCAGTTGGTAGAGCAATGGACTGAAAATCCATGTGTCGGCGGTTCAACCCCGCCCCACACCACGAATTTTTTTAAGTAATCCCTGTAAATCAATCGTTTACAGGGATTACTAATTTTAGGGGCAATAATAGGGGCAACTTATGTAACTGAAATTTGATAAACTCCTAAGAAAGCTATCTTCTAATGAAGCTTGTCATACCGATTTTCTACCTATTAATTTGAAAGCGGTATTTCTTCAGATTTTTATTTGATAAAAGAAAAAATATTTTCAGAATTTGGGATCCCTAATATAAGTTGAAAGTATAAAGTCAAAAGAAAAAAGGGGTCGCTGAATCTGGCTGTTTATTTTTGAATGTTATTGATACGGGATAGAAATACAGAACTTGATGCAGTATGCCGGATACCAGATTCCTGAAATTGATAGAAATTCTTATTTAATTCTAATGCTTAAACCCAGATATTGTTTCTGCACTTGCAATAATCAGCCAAAAAAAACGATAATATTCTACAAAAAATAAAGTTGCAAACATTCACATTTGCAACTTATCCCCTATCATGAAAATTTTTGTAAGATTATTAATACTTCCATTCCTGCTCCTGGCGGGTAAAAAAGATGCTACCCTTGTGCAGGATGTTTCCACTATTGTTCAGCCCGTACAAGAAGAATATAAACGCTATGTGATACCGGGAGGAGCTCACTTTTGCGACAGAAGTATGGCGACCTCTGTTAACTTATCTACGATTTGTTTTAAAGTAAAATTCGACAGTTCAGCTATTTATGAAACGACCGATCCTGTTAACCAGTTTGATATCAATAAACTGATGGGATTCACAGAAGGGATTGATCCGCATCTGAACAGCGCACGCATAGGATGGTCATACAATAACTGTGCTTTGCGTTTATATGCTTATACTTACAACAATGGTGTGCGTTCATCCCAGGAAATCTGCACGGTTGCCCTGAACCAGGAGATAAATTGTTCCATTTCATTATCTGCAAACAGTTATAATTTTCAGGTGAATAACAATACTGCAACACTTACACGGGCATCAAACTCGGCAGTTACATCCGGCTATTTATTGTTCCCATATTTTGGTGGGGACGAGACTGCACCAGCACCGATCACCATTTACATTAAGGGGCCACATTTTTTTTAGAAACCATTGTACTAAAGCTGAATTTACTATGCACAAATGTTTGTCATAGCTGCCAGGCCGATCGGGGTAATTATTGGCCTGTGCCTTTTTTGGGTTCTTTTTTTAGCTCCTTTATAATCTATTTCAGTTGTGTTGCTGAAAAAAGGACATATACTTTTTAATATTTTCTTTCCTTTCTTTTTCCCTTGATGGAAAAAGAAACAAAAAGATCAAGAACAATCGATATTCATCGCGATTGTTCATTCAGCTTTTTTCGGCTTTTGTGCAAAGAGAACTCAAATTCAGTTCTCTATTATGCGCATTCAATTTGAAGAGAAATTATTTATTTGAGAATTATGTTTTTATTCTACAAGATCGGATTATCATTTCATTCCTCAACAACATTAGAAGGCATTGATTAGAATTACCACATTTCAGTTTACTATGTACAAATGCTCAACATAGCTATACGACAAACGGGCTGTATATCGTATGTCGGCTCCTTTTTTTAGTTCTTTTTTTGGAGAAGCAAAAAAAGAACGTAGGAATATAATTATAATGAAATAAATATTTCATCTCTAAACTCTTCATTCATCACCAGATCATAATACAACTCCGAATGATATCTCCTGAATCCTGATTTCTTACATCGTTGTATTTCAGATGCAGTAGCGCTCACCCATTCATTAAATAATTGATCAGGTAATTTAGAACCGGGAGTTAATTTGTATTTCACCCATTTGGCTTCATTCATCCTGTTGCGCCGGTAATAGCCGATTAGTTCACAATCGAAATCTTTTTCATCAATATCTAACGGAAGTTCTATTCCTACATAATGATCAACTAAAGGTTTTGCAATCCATCGCTGGCCAATATTCACCGGGATCTCATGATCTTTCCTTACACTCATGGCGAGTTGCGGCATGTCGGAGATGATGTTCAGTTGAAGGAATAATCTTTTTAGTTCATCCATGTAGGTGTTGAGCCAGTGATTATCGTATTTGGAAATGGTGGTGATGAATTGATCATATTTACTCATAGCTACAATATAAGATAAATGGGAAAATTGTCTAAGCCTTTGTTCGTGTTCTTACTAAACAATGGCTTTACATTTATTTTTTTTTAATTCAGCTTTGTAGCAATAGCGCCTTAGAGAACCTTCGCTGTTTTTCATGAAATCAATTCTTACTTTTTTTCTTGATGGAAAAAGAAACAAAAAGATCAAGAACAATCAATATTCATCGCAATTGTTCGTTCAGCTATGTTAGGCAGATGTGCAGAGAGAACTCAAAATTTGATCTCTTATAATCGAATCACTAATTGTACATTAATTAATATTAGAAAGCGATGATTAGAATTACTTGACTACAGTTTACTGTGTACAAATGCTCAACATAGCTATACGACAAACGGGCTGTATATCGTTTGTCGGCTCTTTTTTTGGATCTTTTTTTAGCTCCATTATAATAATTATTTTTTGTGTCGCTGAATCTCCTTCGTCGATTTCAGAAAAAAAAAGAACATATCCTTTAAATATTCTTTCCTTTCTTTTTCCCTTGATGGAAAAGTAAACAAAAAGACCAAGAACAATCGATATTCATCGCGATTGTTCGTTCAGCTATGCTCGGCAGTAGTACAAAGAGAACTCAAAGTTTGTTCTTTAATCATCAAACATCAAATCGTTTGTGAATATCATCAGTATGAGGTGATAAGAATTACTGCACTCCAGTTTACTATGTACAAATGTTTGTCATAGCTACCTGGCGCATGGGGGGTAATGATGCGCCTGTGCCTTTTTTTGGTTCTTTTTTTTGCAGAAAAAAAAGAACGTTTAAAAAATTTTTAAGATACAAAATAAACTTTCATTATTTATTGAAAGTTCAATAAATTATATAACTTTGTTTAAACAATCAGAAAATGGATCTCGAAATATCAAAGCAAAAGTTCATCGACACCTGGGGATTATTAGGAAGTGAATGGGGGATCAATCGCTCTGTTGCCCAGGTGCAGGCACTGCTGCTGATATCAACTGAACCACTTTCCACAGATGAGATCATGGAAACGCTAACCATCTCCCGCGGCAATGCCAACATGAGTTTGCGACAATTACTGGACTATGGTATTATTTATAAGAAAGTAAACCCGGGCGACCGCAAGGAATATTTTATAGCAGAAAAAGATGTGTGGAAATGGGCAACGAAAGTGGCGTTGATGCGTAAGCAAAAAGAGATAGACCCTGTGATGAATGTTTTAAATGAATTAAAAGTTGAAACTAAAAAAGATAAGACCGCAGAAGGAAAAGAATTTTATAAGACAGTGAATGATATCCATTTGTTTACTGAACAGATCTGCAACCTGTCGGATAAAGTACTCAATTCACCACGTGGTGAACTGCTGCTTAAACTTCTTAAAATGGTGATGTAATGAACTACAATATTCTTTCTTACCTGATTTATGGATGTATTACAATTTACATCATCTGGCATGTAGGAAGCGTATTTCACAAAAATGGAAGAGTATTTATCCTTCAGTTATTCCAAGGCAATGAGGCAATGACAGATACTACCAATAACATCCTTCTGTTAGCTTATTATCTCTTCAACATCGGTTATGCCGTGCTTCAGTTCAGTTATTGGGAAACCGTAACAGGAGTAAATTCCCTGGTATCCTCCATCTCTGTAAAAGCCGGCACACTCATTTTAATTCTTGCTGTTATGCATTATTGCAACTTAGCGCTTATCTATTTTCTTTCACATGTAAACAATCATTTTATCACACATAAAAATATACAGTCATGAAAGACTTTACCGTAATTGCCTACCTCATTTACCTCCCACTCGTTATCATGCTCACCTTATATGTTTCCAACAATCTTTTCCGAAACAGTATTGTGTACATGAAAGACATTTTCAACGGCCGGGAAGAAATTGCTAAAGCAACCAATACACTTTTTAAGATCGGGTTTTATTTATTAAACATCGGGTTCGCATTATTTATACTCACCATTTACGATGTTGTAAATAACGCCCAATCTATCATTGAGATCCTCAGTAAAAAGTTGGGTGGTTTCAGCATCTACCTCGGTATCATGCTGTTCTTAAACATGTATTTGTTTTTCAGGGGAAAAAGAGTGTCAAAAGAAAAGAGAGCATCTGCACAAGCAGTATAACGAAGCATTTGAAAACCCACCATAAACTTCTGCGTATTGCTGCAATCCGCAGAAGTTAGTTTTCCTTCCTTATCGAAAAAAATCCTCCACTAAAACAGAAACATGAAAAAGATCATTATTGCCGGAGGAACAGGATTCATTGGCAAATACCTTTATAAAAATTTTTCAGAAGAGGGCTATGAAGTCATCATTATTTCAAGAGGAGATCAATACTTACAATGGAATGACGAAGAAGCAATGATTAAAGCTTTAGAAGGTTCAGAAGCACTGATAAATCTCGCAGGCAAAAGTGTGGACTGCCGGTATAATGAAAAGAACAAAGAGTTGATCCTGAACTCCCGGACTGAAACAACCAGGATACTGCAATCAGCAGTTGATAAATGCAAATTTCCTCCGAAGCTATGGATCAACTCCAGCACTGCTACCATTTACAGGCATGCGGAAGACAGGCCGATGGATGAATACTCCGGGGAGATCGGTTCCGGCTTTTCGGTAGACGTTGCAAAAGCATGGGAAAAAACATTTTTTGAAAAAACAACAACCGGTACTAGAAAAGTTGCCCTAAGGCTTGCCATCACATTAGGTAAAAACGGCGGAGTGATGAAGCCCTTTACCAACCTGGTGAAATATGGTTTAGGCGGGCCGCAGGGATCAGGAAAGCAGTTGTTCAGCTGGATTCATATTGAAGACCTCTATAGGGTAATAACATACCTGATGGCAAATACAGGTATGAATGGTATTTATAATTGCTCCGCACCGAACCCTGTGACGAATAAAGAATTTATGCAGCACATGCGGAATATTTTAAAACCCATATTTTACTTACCCTCTCCCGAATTTCTGTTACGCATTGGCGCAATCTTCATAAAAACCGAAACTGAACTGGTTTTAAAAAGTCGCTGGGTGATTCCGAAAAGATTGCAGGAGGATGGGTTTGTATTTAAATACAGTACTGTAGATAAAGCTTTGCAGAATATTCTGAAAGTTTGAAATGCAAAATGATAATGGCATTAATTCTTAAAAAATAGCCTGGAATAATAGCTGCCTGTGAACAGTAAAGGAAAAAGCTTTATAAATTTTCTGCCTTCTAAACTGCTGCAACTGATTATAATACGCCGTCGTTTATTTCCAAAAGTATCTACAGGCTAATCCGCAACATATCCATGTATTAACCTGTCTGCCTAATTAAAATTTATTGTATATATTCAGTTATAAATTTTACTATAATTTACCCCTAAGATAAAACATGCTTCCTGTTCTCCCTTATCATCAACTCACCAATGATTATTTCAGGCAGAATAATGCTGTCTGGAAGTTCTTTTCTGAACATAAACATAAAGAAGAACACCTGATCCAATTCAAAACGGAGCTGTTGAAAAACTCTTATAAATTCACGGAAGATTCTGATCCGGCGTTGTATGCAAAAGTTAGTCTGGCTAAAGAAAAACTGAAAATTGTTTTCCCTGTTTTTGTTTATCAATCGCAAATCACGGATGATCTTAATGCAAGTGTGGTGTTTGTGAATAATGAAATTCACCTGGTATTCAGCGGACCGATTATGCAGTTGCTTACGGAGGAAGAATTAACGGCCGTTATTGGACATGAACTCAGTCATGTATTGCTGTATCAGCAACTGAATGGTGAAATGGAAATCACAGACCGGATTATTAACGCCCTCAGTAATGACCATAACAGTTCTCCGGTGCATTTTGAAACCTCACGACTTTTTCGTCTTTACACGGAAATATTCTGCGATCGCGGAGCTTATATGGTTACCGGCAATTATCAACCGATTATTTCGTCTCTTGTAAAAATTGCAACCCGATTACAAACGGTGAATGCAGACAGCTATATCAAACAGGCAGAAGAAATATTTTCTCTGGATGCTTCTTCAAAAGCGGAAGGCAACTCTCATCCTGAAAATTTTATAAGGGCAAGAGCTATCTGGTTATGGCATCAGCAATTGCCAGACTTTGAATCATTGATCAAAGAAATGATTGAAGGTCATAACGGACTGGATGAAATTGATCTTTTTAAACAACGTGAATTGTCAGAAATCACTTTGCAGTTTATCTTACTGATCCTCGAACCTGCGTGGATGCAATCAGAAATTATTATCGGTTTGGCCAAACAATATTTTCCTGATCTCAATCAAAATGCAAAGGGAAATAAAAATGTATTGACCACTTACTTTGAAAAATTGACTGAAGGCTTAAAAGAATATTTCTCTTACATACTTTATGATTTTGCTACTGCTGATCATCAGCTAGAAGATGTTCCTTTCGGTTATTGCTTTACCCTTGCTGATGAAATGAAACTGAGCGACTCATTTTCAAACGCCGTTAAGAAAGAACAAAAACTTACCGATAAAAAAACCATCTCTTTCCGTCAGCGGACCATCAAAGAATATCAGCAACAGGAATTATCATTGGCTTAAGTTTCCCCAACTCTTTTATAGATTTCTATGTTAACGTTAACTTCTTTCAACCAATATCTGCTGACTGCTTTTTCAAATGGTTTATGGTCAACAGACGAGATCATTGCTTTTGTATTACCACTATTTGAAGAGGTACAAAGTTTCCATGAGAATAATATGGTAGCTCCTTTTCAGAAAGCAGAACCTGTCTTTCTTTCAAATGGCAAACTCGATATTGATGAAACGTTTGCTCATCCCCCGCAATTAAATTATGTTGGCCTTGAAAGCATATTAAATTTCAAAACGATCGGCGGTTATGATATTACCGGGCAGGTTGTATTGGACCACGATGTGATTAAGAACTCCTCCTCCGTTTCAAATATAGAAGTACAGGAGAATCCAAATGATGATATTACTAGACCTGTATATCTTCCAGGATATAGTTGTTATGAAATAAAACTAAAACACCATGATGCGCTAACCGATGTTTTTTTCCTGGGGCTTATCCTTGGAAGTGTGGTAATGGGACTTGATCTGAATGATATCGATGACCTGAATACATTTGCTGCGTACAGAAATAAACCTGCTGGAATCAATCCACGTATACACCCTACCGTTGCAGGACTGGTGAGTGAAATGACAGAACTCGATCGCAAAAAAAGATCAAGTGATCTGATGGAAGTCATTCAGCGTTTGAAATTTTACCGCGATTATGATCCACAAAGACAAACAGACCTTTCCGGTATTTCTGAACTGGAAGAAAAAAAACCGGCAGACAGGAATGCATTTATCCTTTCCAAATTAAAAAACAGGTTGTTTGATACGAGCAGACGTAACCGTATGCTTTATTATAAACCAAACAGCCGCTTTGCTAATTTAACCGTTAGCAGTGTTCCATCTGTCCTGCATTATCAGAGTATTAATCCACATCATTTATTTACCTGGAATGAGGAAATATCAAAACTGATTATCAAAGGCAATGACCTTAACCTGAATAAATATTTACGTTTTGAAGATCATCCTTATCTGAGTAGCCAGTTGAATACGATCAGGCAGCAATCAGAAAATGATAAAAAAGAATATGGATTCTCTCAGCTAAAACTTGTACTTGCCTTTTTACACTGGCATAACCTGAAAGAAAATACCAATGAACGCATTCAAAGCCCTCTCCTCTTACTGGCCGTAAATCTTGAAAGAAAAAAATCCCTTAAAGAAGAAAGATTTACGATAAAGCCGGTTGACAATACGGCTGTCATTAATCCTGTATTATCTAATTTTTTAAAAGATTTGTATGGCATTATTCTTCCTGAAAGAATTTCTCTGGACGAAGTATCTATGCATCAGTTTTATCAGATGCTTCAGTTGCAACTGGATGAAGCAAAGCAGGGCGTTAAAATCAATTACATTGATAAACCCAGGATAAAAATCATCCACAGTGTGGCCAGGCAAACCATCAATAATTATAAGAAGAAACTGAAACTAAAAAGCTCAACCGGTATACACCGGCTTGATTATAGTTACAGTGAGGATAATTATAAACCACTCGGACTTGAAATATTCCGGCAGAAAATAAAGCAGCAACAAAGTTCCCTTGAATTTTTATTAGACAATGATGCTGATCATCAACCTCAAAGTTTCTCATTAACATCAGACCAACCGGTAAAAAGTACTTTTGAAATTACGGATGGAGAAAGTAATCCGTATAGTTGGGACTTTGATGTATGCAATTTTGTATTGGGCAATTTCAATTATAAAAAAATGAGCCTTGTAAGTGATTACAATGCCATTACAGAAAACAAAATTGTTCATGGTACATTCGAAGAGCTGTTCAGCAAATCGCCCAAGAATATTGAAACAACAGAAGTAACAAATGACCCGTCCCAATGGTATCATGTAATAATTGCAGATCCTACTCAATCTAAAGCCATACTTTTCGGACGCACCGGTAAAAGTTATATTATACAAGGACCTCCGGGCACCGGAAAAAGCCAGACCATCACAAATCTTATCGGTGATTTCCTGGCTCAGGGAAAAACTATTTTGTTTGTTTGTGAAAAAAGAGCAGCGCTTGATGTAGTGTATCATCGCCTTCAGCAAAATAATCTCGCAGAGCTTTGTTGTTATATACATGACAGCCAGGGCGACAAAAAACCATTTTTCAAGGATCTGAAAATCGTTTATGAAGATTTCATCAGGAACAAAATGGTTCTGCATGATATCAAGCAAAAACGAGCCATACTTTTAAACCAGTTGCTGGAACATATTAAAACACTGGAAACTTATCATGCAGCGCAAATAAAAGTACATGCAACATCGGGAGTAACCACACATCATCTGCATGATATCCTTATTGAACTGAAAGAAAACATTGCGGCTCTGAAAACTCCATCAGATGAAAACGTTCCTTCTTACAATGAATGGTTAGCGTCTGGAAATATTATCCATCAATTATCATCTGCACTGGAACAAACCGGTGCTGATCCACAATTGGCGAATCATCCATTCAGTAATATCTCTACTGCAGCTATACAATCCGACAAGCCTATTGCATTTATTACAGAGCTCATACGAAAAATACAATCAGCTATTCATGCATTGAATGATGTGATCAAACAAAACAATATTCCGAGAGAACATACTTCAAAGCTGGAGCAAATTAAAAACCTGATACAGGATTCTGTTTTACTGGAAGCACTGGCAGAAAGCAGGAACCTGCAATTGGTTAATGCAGCAAATCCGGAGGCTAAAGAATTTGAAGCTTCTTATTCCGCTTATCTGCAATTAAAAAATCATTTAAAAGAAGCAGAAGCTAAAATTACAAACTGGACAAACAGCATACATAAGGATGAAATAGATGAAGTCATTCTTCTTGCAGAGAAACATGAAACATCATTCTTCAGTTTTCTGAACAGCAAATGGAGAAAATTAAAAAAGGTGTTGAACAACTCATATCAATTCAATAACCATTCTGTTCGTCCGGCTTATTCATTTGTTTTAAAACAATTAAGGGAAGCCTATCAATCAGAAAAAAGGGTAAATGATTCCAGGAAAGCATTAGAAGAAAAATATAAAGTGGCGGATATTGAAACCGTCCAATTAGGCATTGATGTATTACGAAGAAAACAAGGCGATAAAGAAATTGATTTTTTGTTACAACATCCTGCATCCAATGAGCTTGTACTAAAGTTATGCCGGTTAAATAATCTGTTTACAGATCTTGAATCGGAACTGAATCAATGTTTGTATTCTATTGAAGAGAAAAGTCTGACAGCCTTACAGGATGAATTATCAACGTTAGGCAGCAATACAGATTCCTTAAAAACGGTATTACCATCCTTACGTGCATTCAGTCTGTTGCCTGCCTCCTTTCAGCATTTTTTCAGAACAACATCCGTTACTCCTGTACAGGCAGAAGCTTTGATCGCACAGAAAACGATGCAGGATATTTATCAGAACGATAAACCATTTTCTGACTTAACACATGTTCAACTGGAACATGAGATTAATGAAATCAATTTAAAATATGCGTTGTTATTAAAACTGAACAGTGATTTGATCAGAGCAGAAAGAAGGCAGCAGTTTTTAAAACATTATGAGATCAGCAATACATCAGCAACGGTGCTTGATCTTCAGCAAAAGCAATTTAAAAAAGCTTATACAGAAGGACGAAGAATACTAGAGCATGAAATGAGCAAGACGATGCGGTACAAAAGTATCCGCGAGATAGCATCCAATGATAGTGGTAAAGTATTACGGGATATCAAGCCCGTGTGGTTAATGAGTCCATTAAGTGTGAGTGACAGCTTACCATTGGATACCGCATTCTTTGATGTAGTAATTTTTGATGAAGCCAGCCAGATTACGCTCGAGGAAGGATTACCCGCTTTATTTCGTGCGCCGCAAACCATTATTGTAGGAGATGATAAGCAAATGCCACCAAGTAATTTTTTCAATACCAAAACAGAAGATCCACAGGACCTTGAAATATATGAAGGAGAAGCAGAGGATGAAATATTAAGTACGGATGCAGACAGTATATTGGTGCAGGCATCCAGGAAATTTAAAAGCACGATGTTAAGCTGGCATTATCGCAGTCGTTATGAAACGTTGATCAGTTATTCGAATCATGCCTTTTATAATGCCGGATTATTAACCGTACCGGATAATACCATACATCATCTTGAGAAAAAATTACTGGAAGTAAAGGAAACGGAGGAAGGAATTAAGAATGCATCCTTGCTTTTAAAAGAAAGCATCACATATCACTATTTATCGAACGGGTTGTATGAAGCGAGGGGCAATGTAAATGAAGCAAAATATATTGCTTGTATGGTAAAGAAATTATTGATGGATGATACCAAAGAAACCATAGGCATTGTCGCATTCAGCCAGGAACAGCAATCTGTTATTGAAGACGCCATTGAAGAATTATCCGCAAGCGATAAGCTCTTTGAAGAGATCTTAGAAAAGGCGTATAACAGAACGGATGAAGGACAGTTTACCGGTTTGTTTATAAAGAACCTGGAGAATGTACAGGGAGATGAAAGGGATATCATCATCATGAGTATATGTTATGGATATGACGTTAATAAAAAGATGCTGATGAATTTCGGGCCGATCAACCGGAAAGGTGGAGAAAGAAGGTTGAATGTAATTTTCAGCAGGGCAAAGAAACACATGGCCGTGATCAGCAGTATCCGGTATCCTGATATAAAGAATGAGTACAATGACGGCGCCAATTACTTAAGGCGTTTCCTCCAATATGCAGAAATGGTAAGCACGGGCAATATGGCAATGGCAAGAACGATACTTGATGGTTTGGTTACCAAAGAACATGCAGCACCTTCCATGCATATCAAGCCTTCTGCTGTAACTACGCAATTAAAAAAATCATTAGAGCAAAAAGGATATTTCGCAGATGAAAATATCGGCCAGAGTTCATTCACCTGCACCTTAGGAATAAAAAGAAAAGCGGAGGATACACGTTATTGCCTGGGCATATTGATAGATGATGATAAGCATTATAAGAATCATGACCTGGTGGAACAGTATTATCAACGTCCGGCCATTCTCGAAGCATTTGGTTGGAAGATCATGAAGGTGTATGCAAAAGACTGGTATGCAGATGAGCGGTTTGAGTTGGAGAAAATTATACGATTATTGGATGGAACTATTAATACTAATAATACAAACCCTGCCCCAACAGAGACGCGAAATATTTTAGAAAATCATTTACATTTTTCCACTTACCATTCCGCAGACCATGTAAGATTCTGGCAAATTGCACAAGACAAAAATCAATTGCAGATCCGTTTTGGCAAAACCGGAACACTGGGTCAAGTGCAGATCAAATCTTATGAATTGGAAGGCGATGCAGCGATTGCAATGAAGGAGTTGATTAAGGTGCAGGTGGAGGGAGGGTTTGTTTTGGGGGAATAGAAGGCAATTTCTGGTGAGTTTAAAGATTAAGAGGAACAAAAATTCTGTTAAGCTCCATTATCTTTAACCCAGCTCTCGAAGCGATCATCACAATCTTTTTTTGGTAAACGTGATTTTTTATTAAGACATGTTTGCAGGTATAGGGTTGCCTGTGAAGTAGATATAATTTCAGACGCTATCATTTGATCTAATAACCATAGTATCCCGCAAACATCAACTCCATGTGAAACAGCATATTTCCGGAGATTATTATCGCCAGTTAGAAGGGTTGCTTTAACTCGCAACGCAAGTAGATAAACTGAGACATCTTCTGCTGACAAAATATGATTCTCTGAGATAATTTGTTGTACGGTTACGATTTCATCTTCATCCAGGGTGAGTATTTCTAAACACGTGCTGTCAATGTGAGGTTGTAGTACTGATAGCTGGTACTCATCAATCTCACTAATTACAAATGAGGTGGTGATAAACTTGTATTCAAGTTTCATACAGTCGTCAACCATCCCTGCATTAACTAGATCAATTAAAATATTTGCATCCTGCACTGCAATTTTCTTCACTTGGTACGGAATTTAGTCAGGCAGCATCAAGAAGCTTTCGAAACTCAGAAAGTTTCATACCGGCGAGACTGGCGGCCTTACTCAAACTTACAACTTCTTCCGCAGCAAGACGCAAAACCAAATGTTCAAAACGATAACATTTTTCAACTCCATTGTATTGCCCTAATCCTTCCTCTTTTTTATTTTGTTTGATCATCCGCCAAAAGGATAAAGTATGATAATACGTTATTATTCCCTTTAATTGTGCTCGCATCATAATTGCCTGAACAGATATTCCGAATTGTTCTTTAATTCTTACCAATTCCCCTATCGCTATATTTTTTCGCTTTTCACCAATTAATTTCTCCAGACAATTGTCGGGCAGAAGCATAGCACCGGCAAAAGCATGACAAATTCTTTCTTTGTCTGCTTCAGGATGAATATTTAAAATCAGATGTCCTAATTCATGTAATGCTGTAAAGCGTTTCCTTTCTATAGTATAATTCTTACTGATTACAATCACTGGAATCTTCCCAACATAGGTACTTAATCCATCAAATTCTTCAGGAAGATCCATCTCTAAAACTCTTATACCCTTTTCTTCTAATAGTGCTATTACTGAAGAAATTGGATCAAATCCAATTGACCACTTTATATTAAGTTTTGATACTAGTTGGTCTACTTCTTCAGGTTTATAAACAATATCAGTCAATGGTTTTTCAAAGGAGCAATCCAAATTTAATAATTGCTCGACCTCTAAATATCTCTCCAAAAATTCAATAACTTTCTCTTTAACACTATCTACCTCTTTCACCGATAATTTAGGTGATTTTCTAAATTCAATTTTTCCTAATTGTATATTAGAAGTGCGCAGAAAAAAATCAGGTTTTACGCCGAGTGCTACAGATAGGGCTCTCAGCACTTCTTCTGTTGGCTTCATTTCACCTAATTCATATTTATTTAACGCCTGCTTACTAAGAGAGAAATCCAGATTATCTGCAAGTTCTTGTAAAGACCAGCCTTTCATTATTCGAGCTGACCGAAGTCGATCAGAGAAAGATTGCATAACGAAGTGGTTTAATTGTTGACAAATTTAAATATTTATTTTGATATGTCAACCAGATTTTTTAAATTTGTTTCGAAATCGTTTAAAAAAGAACGATGCTCTCGCAAAGCATCGTTCCCTAATTAAATCCACTTGTTGAAGGGATTAAATATTGTATAGCTAAGATAACTATCGGAACAATATAAACAAACATATCTTAGCTATTTCCTTCTCCTGTGGGTTTGATTACAGATCAATAAAATTGATAAAGTATGTAATCAAAAACTCACAATATGAATAGACATTTACGCAACGCTCGACAGAGCACATTTTCAAGGGTAGGCATAGCCAAATATGCACGGAAGTATTGTCTGCAACCTGCAGACCGAATTAAAGAATCTATTTTCCAAACAGGATTTACAAAACATCATTCGGTTTACCTGGGTATAGACCAGAATTGTCAAGAATGGATAGCCGAAAATCATTGGCAGCATGGGGTACGATTGGTAAAAGCGGATGATTATTTTAAAAATGGGAACAATTACACTTTTGATCGTTTTGAAGGAATTTACAACTTACGTATCGCAGCGGTTAAACGTGCATTGTCCGTTTTAGGAAAGCCATATGACTTAGTACATTATAACTGCGAACATTATGCATCCTACGTGCAGGCCGGGAAAGCAGAAAGTAAGCAGGTATGGAACGCTTTGTTACTTGCCTTGTTTCTAGTTTTACTTGGTTTTACTTCAAAGGATGGAGGTGGCAATGTTTAAGTATGAACACGCCAAATTTTTAATCGAAAGATTTGATCACTACTTTGACGCCGTGAATAACAAGGGCGCCTTTTATATTGGGCTTAATACTTTTATTTTTGGAGGTATATGTATTGGATATCTTTCGCTGCATAGTCAGGTCGAGACGAATATTATTTTTTGGGGACTTTTTACAGGTTTTGTTGTTTCAAATTTACTATCGGTATTCTACACTATAATGGCTCTAATGCCATTTTTAAAAGACAATCATACTAATGAGCAAAAGTCTTCATTAATATATTTCGGTAGTATAGGTAAGCACCAGCTATCATATTTCAAAGAGAAATACCACGAGGCAACTGAAACCTCGGTGCTGGAGGATCTTATTGAGCAATCACATTGTTTGGCTACCGGTCTAAGGAGGAAGTACCATTCTTTAAAACGAGCTGGATGGTTTGTATTTTTTCAATTTATCATCATGCTTCCCTTATTATTCTTCATTGTTAAAAATTTAAAATCATGATTTACAATAGTTATACAGACAGACTTAAAAGCATCTTGGCGGAAAGCCGCATTAGAAAAAGTAATTTAGAAAAAGGCTTCAACAGTTTCAATAGTATTGGAGGGTTTTCAGATCCATACAGTAACAAAAAAAAATTAATTCAGGAACAAAGGAACTTTAGTAACAGCATGCATCTGAATGCAAAGCCATTGGGTAGTATCTTAAATGTTGAACAATTAAAAAATGCCAGGCTTGGACAACATCCAGATTTCATTGGCCTAAAAGGAACAGATGATGTAGAATATCATTATATAGTTTCATTATTCATAGACATACAGGGTTCAACGAACCTTTATAGAAAATATGAATTGGAAGATATCTATCGAATAACAAATACTATACAGAGTGCGGCAATCCATACCTGCATTGCACTTGGTGGACATATACAACGCTTACAGGGAGATGGTGTTTTTGCTTACTTCGGCGGCAAAACTGTTGACAAGAAGAAAGCTGTTGAAATGGCAGTTACTGCTTGCAGTATGTTTACGTACTTCGTTGAAAATGATTTGAAGAACATTTTTCTTGAAGACGGTATCGAAAATATAAACACTAGAATAGGAATTGACTTTGGCGATGACGATGACGTGCAATGGGCAAATTTTGGTTTAATGGATGTAAGTGAATTAACCACAAACAGTTTGCATACCAGTTTAGCCAGTAAGATGCAAGGTTATGCGTCAAGGAATGGAATTGTTGTTGGGCAAAACATCAAAGACAGGATGAATACTAATGAAGCATTTTTTGATCTGGTAAGGAAAAGTGATGGTACGGTTGATAAAAGGTACATTTTCGAAATACCAGAAAAGAACTTCCGGTACACACAGTACTCTTTTCAATGGCTGAAATATCTTAAAACACTGCCATTTGTAGGAAGCACTGCTGATGGAAAACTATATATAATAGATGATGAAGAAAGACAGCGGCAGTCAAGATTAAGAAGTTCGGCAACTTTACTATCTCAAAGTGCGGCATATTCAAGCAACACCTGTACTATAACAACGGAAAGCACTGGAGTGAAACATCAAGACCATCGTTTCCACTATGGCAAGTAGTTATTTTCATTTTAGGAGAAATACTTATGCTAAGACAGCAATGCTGCTCCATCAGAAGAAGCTGATGGAGCGGCATTTTACCTTCTTAAAATGTAGGATGGAAGGAAACGTTTTAGTATGTAAAGGGCTGATTAGCTCTCCTGATTATAAACATGATTACAAAGTTGAGATTAGGTGTGTTCATGGTAAAGAACCATATGTAAAAATTGTTGAGCCAGTTTCAATATTACCTACTGTTCATATCCATATGTACGAGGATCACTCTCTCTGCTTGCATTATCCACCTGATATGAAATGGCATGCACGGGTTGCCATATATGAATACACAATTCCTTGGATAATTGAATGGACTCTCTATTATGAATTGTATCTGGTTAATGGCGGTAAATGGGAAGGTCCTGAATCTCCGCTTCATTTAAAAGAAGATGAAAAGAATTTGCATGAAGATTTAGACATATAACGCACAAGCATTCAATTTTTTAGAATTCGACGTTACCCGCCAATCACAGGTATTGCTTTGTAGGTATTTATAATTAATTCCAGGTTCAATGGCTGATAAGAAACATGAAGAGATGTGACATTGATCTTCAAAATAAGTGAACCAGGAATATCATTTCTTACGGCTACACTCTCTTCCAAATTACTTCTTTGGTCACCATAAAAATTACATAGACGAAAGCTCATAATACTTTTTTTCTAGTTAGTAAATTAATGTACGAACTGAATTCCAGTATTACTCACGATTTAGATAGATTTGCAATTACTATGCATTATAATTAAATTAGCTAATATGCCCTTATCACTTAACGCTGAGCAAAAAGAACTCCTGAAAATATTTAAAATAGAAGAGCAGTATGTTATTCCATCTTATCAAAGACCTTACTCATGGGAATATGACCATTGTTTTCAACTTTATAATGATTTAATTAATGCTTTTGAGTCAAATGAAGATTATTTTATTGGAAATGTTATAATAGCAAAAGCAGATAATAGCAAAGATATTTTGGAAGTAGTTGACGGACAACAAAGATTAATCACTTTACTTCTGCTTTTTAAAGTACTTTATTTGCTTCAACCTGAAATTAAAATTTTGCTACAGCTTCTGGAAAAACAAGATTGGGAAGGGAGCAACACAGATCTCAGAATAAGGTCGGAAGTTTTTGAAGTTAACGATGGTGAATCTTTGAAAGAGATATTATTTTATACTATAGATAATTTAAAAGAACGTTCGATTTCAACCAGCGATAAAAATGGGAAAATTATAGAAAGACTATGTAAAAATAAATTTGAATCCAATATACTTTTTTTCTATCACTGGCTTACTTATTACATAACTAAAAGTGCTTCAATAAAAGATTTCACTTCCTATTTACTTAAACAAGTATATCTTTTACCCATTGAATTAAGTGGTCCAACACAAGATGAGGCGAATGAAAAAGCTTTAGTGATATTTGAAACTATTAATAATCGAGGCATGAATCTGGAAGATGCTGATATTTTTAAAGCAAAGCTATATAATAGAGCTAAAGGAGTTAAGGAGGAAAAAATCTTTATCGAGCAATGGACTGATTTCAAAAATAATTGTGACAGCCTTCAAGTTAATATTGACGACATATTCAGGTATTATTCTCATATCATAAGGGGAAAGGAGGGCATTACTTCAAGTGAGAAAAATTTGAGGGAGTTCTTTACTACAGAAAAATTCTCACCATTTGAGTTGAAAAAGTATAAGGATGTGTTAGACGATCTATTTAAAATAATAGAAATACTAGAATTTATTAATTTGGAAAAAGCACAAAAAAACGAAATAGCAAAATGGCTTCAAATAATTGATGCATATACAAATCAATATCCCAAATATGCAATAGTAAATTATCTTTTTGTAAATGATCTAAAGGCTAATAAATCTTTTATTATCTTCTTGAAATCTATTACCAGATACATATATTTTCAAGGTTCAACTTCAACAATCAAATTTGAAATTTATAACCTAATTAAACAAACTTCTGCTGGAACAGAAGTGAGCTCATACCATAGAGAGACGATACCAATAGGATATTTTGATTACTTAGGTCGATTAAAAAAAGGTTTTGCATTACTTGCTTTTTATCTTTCGAATGTTAATGCCATACAGACATATAACATTGATAAACTTATTAACCATAAAGACGAAAAAATCTTAACTAGTGACTGGGCTAATATAGATCTCGATGAAGTTGTAGATACGTTAGGAAATTTTATCGTGCTAGACATTCCCAAAAGGAACCTACCTATTAGTAAAAAAGGCGAATACTTTCAACAATCTCAGCTTTCTGAAGTCAAAAATGTATTTAAAGAAGGCAAGCTAAGTTATGCCGATTTCCTAAAAAGAGACAATAACTTAAAGCAACGACTAATAAACTTTTTTAGCGGATCATAATATGAATAAATTAAAAGTTGCGTATTTCAAGGCCTTCGAAAATGAAGTTGTGATTCAATTACAGGGTAAAAAAAATTTTCTTCTTTATGGGGAAAATGGTTCGGGGAAAAGCTCATTATACGAAGCTCTTAAAGTAGTTTTTTTTAAAGATAAGTTGATTTCTAAAATTTCGGCTCAGACGCCAGAAGATTTAGTTCAATTGCAAAGTGAATTCTGGTCTTCTTTTAATAATAAAGTTACAAATCAACCCTTTACTATTGAAATTAATGACACTAGCTATAATGTCTTTGATACAGAAAATTATCAAGTCTTCATGTTTTCAATTCATGAACTTTATACAGTAGATTCAATAAATCTGAAAACTCTTCTTGATCGGTGCTTTTGTTTTGAAGGAATAGACCAACTCTGTGAAAGTTTCCACCAGGAAGTAGAAACAAACGTTAACAATGCGCTTGAAAAATTCAATGAATCAATAAAAATTCAAATAGACGAAGAAGATAATTTTAGTATCAAAATTACTGATGAGGAAAAAAACATTGAAACAAAATCCGATTTAAAACATTATTTCAATGAAGCAAAATTAAATTTAATTACTTTTTTAATTTTTATTGAGATAGTAAATAAATCTAAGTTGCCGGAAAAATCTAAAATTTTGGTACTTGATGATTTCATTACCAGTTTAGATGCTGCAAATAGAATTTTTCTTACAAAATATATTCTTGAAAACTTCGAAGAATACCAAATTTTGATTTTTACCCATAACATTAGTTATTACAACTTAGTGATGTATGTAATTAATGATTTTACAAGAACTGTAGATAAGTGGAAATTTGGTAATGTTTTTGAAATAAAATATAAACATAAATTAATTATAAAGTCAGAGATTGAGAAAACCCTTTCTATTCAAAATGAATTTGAAGCACTTACCGAGCCAATAAGTCAAGCAGATATAGATACTGTAGGAAATAAAATTAGAAAAAAATTTGAAACATTGCTATATGAGTATTCTAAATTATTGATGATAGGTAGTGTTGAGGATAGTAAAAAAATATTAGAAAGAATAATTAGTAATGAAGGGGCTTACTTTAAAGAAAAAAAAACTGCTTCCAATTTGGTAGATCAAATTCAGGTAATTTTAGCGGAAAATAATCAAAATAATTTAATCAGGCGATTGACGGATTTAATAATTAGTTACAAAAATTTGGATTACCCCAATTTTCAAAATATAATAAAGGAATTAAAATTATATCAGAAAGTTAGTATGCATCCTTTGTCTCATGGTGTCAACGGAATGCCGACGTTCACTATTAAAGAAATTGAAAAGTCTTTAATCCTTCTTCAAAAAATGGAAGACTATATTAAAGACATGGTTAATAAAAATGTTGCTGAGGTTTAAAATGATAAATTGAACACTAATCTCCCTTAATCAGATTTAAATAGTCGAAATGCGCAGTTTTAAACATAAATTTTTCAGATTTTACATGAATCTGCAGGGAATGAAATAGTAAAACTTGTTTTAGCCTGTTTGCATTGACAATGATTATTATATTGTAAAAGGAGATATGATAGTCCACTATTTTGAGTTAACAAAAGTGTATCCGCAATAATTTTATAAACCCATTGGTTTAATCATGCTATCAATAAATTTAATTTCTTCCTTAGTTAGTTTGTACTTTTTATATAATTGTTTGTCAATATCATCTATAGATTTATTCCAGACTATATCCGATTTTGAGGTGAAATTTTGAAGCGGAATAAATTTATATGTTTTAGAAGTAGCATCTTGACTTGCTTTACCTACACTATGTTGAAACCTTGCAAATTTTGTAGTAAAGTATTTGCAGAGGTTTTTTGCAGATAATTCATTTAGTTTTAAATCGAAACCTACAGCTATATATGATTCTGTGCAAATTGTTTTTGGAACACCAACAAATGTATTAAGGTTGTCATCATTTAGTTCAGTGCCAATGTTATTTGCTCTTGGTGTAAAAACTTTATACTTATCTATCCACTCCGTATTTTTTGTAATTTCTTGTCTGTTTAGGTAACCGATTTTTTTTCCTTTTCCATAACAAATGATAGGGTCTTTTAAGCCTCTATTTGAATCACGGAATTTTTTGTCTTTTGTAAAATATCCCCTAAACCCAAAAGGTCTTAGTGCTGAAACGTGAATTTCAAAAGATTTAAAATCTGAATGAGATTTTATTTTTTTTAGCATCTCGACAGCTATATTATGTCGAATAAGTATATCTGAATTTTCAGTTTTTAAACTTCGTAAGTGAATCTTTGGTGTTAAATCATCATTATAGGTAAATACTTTAGTCAAAGATTTACTATTATCATAAGCTTTATTCCACAAGAAATAACAGATTCCACCTCTAAGATTTATGTTTTGAAAAATCAAATCAGGTTTAAGGAAATCGTGCAATTCCGAAATATGTATATCATTGAGCATTTGGTCTCGAAATTCACCTAAATCACTTCCTCCAGCATACCATCTAGTTGGCATAATCATCGATATACAGTTTGGATTTAGCTTTTTTGATATATCTACAAACTCGTTATATATAGGTGCAGCAAAGTTTTTATTTGCACCACCATCTTTCTGCTGATATGGTGGATTTCCAACGATTACATTAAACTTCATTTTCTTTTTATTTATTTTTATTGTGTCGTCTTTAATTAATTTATTTTCTTTGATTAAGTTGTAAGTTGTGTAATTTTCCTCTATAAGATTAATGTCTAACTCAAGCAGTGTGTATACTTTTCTTGTGAACTCATAAGCAATTTTGGATGTGGGAATAGAGTAAAAATTGCTGGCTATTTCTTTGCCAAACTTTTTATAAACTGCATAAACAAACTCACCTTGTTTAGCCGCAATATCCAAAAGAAATGTAGATTTATTAACGGCATCAACTGGCAATGCGTTAATAATTTGAGTGGTTACAACTTCAGGGGTTACAATTTCAGAATCTGACAAGCGACTAAACTTTTTCATGGCGTTGCTTGCTCTCTCTATTGGAGTTATAGATAAATCATTTGCTAATGAATTTATATTTTGGATTTTATAATCAAGTTCACTTAGTATAAATGGGTTTATGTGCTTTTGAAATAAGTCAAGAATTACATTTTCAAGATTTAAATTTGACGCAATTCTTAAATTATTTGTGTTGCCCTTAATTTGTCTAATAACCTCTTGTAGTGACTTAACTCTTGAGTCCGTTAAAAATGCGAAGAATAAAATTCTTGCGTAAAACATTGCAAATTGACCTTTATAATCTACTTCTGCTTCATCCTCTGTTCCTTTGGATTTCTTTGTGCCTTCATCCGTTTCGCCATCTGTTTCAGTTCCCTCTTCAATATCTAACTCATCTCCTTCGCCCAATGATGGCTTAATTTCAATACCTTGTCGAGAACCAATTTGTCCTTGTTTTTCAATTTCAGCTTTGATTGCTTCAATATCTAATAAAGAATAATCAATTGATATAGTTGTAGCTTCATCAAACACGCTTCTACTACTTGAATATTTTCTAATTGCGTCAAGAATATCAGCAGGCTGTATTTGTACAATTTTATTGTTATTCAGAACAACAATTGGGGATATTTCAAGTTCTCTTTTTATTCTATCTTCTAATTTGCTATTCCCGTTTGATTCTGTGTTTACATTGTAAATCTGAGATTTATGTTCCTGCATTTGGAACATTCTGTTTGGGTTAAAGTCAACCAACAAAGTTTGTGGCTTCATATTATACTTAACCACATCTCCACTTGGCTCTTTGAAAACTCTTATATACTGATTTTGTAAACGAAAAATAGCTTGGTCGTATTCTTGTGGAGATGCTGTGTCTTTGAGGTAAAGCATAGTGTCCCATTCATGGACAGTACTTCCTGTAAGCATCCTGTTTACAGTTAATGTTATGGTTTTTTTATTTTCACTTTCACATTTTTTTATTTTGGATTTTACAGATTGCGTGTCTTTAAAGTTCTTTTCGTTCTCAACACCAGAAATATTAATGATTTCATAATTACAAAGATGTTTAAACTTATGTTTCTTGATTAATGCTTCTAAAGCATCACAAGATCCTCGATAAGGCAACACACAAACAATATGGCGGCACATTTTGCCCTCTTTTATTTTATCATAATCCAAGAAGCTTAATAAATTGGCATCTTTTTCAGAACCATCAATTACTTTTAACAAATCAATAATTTCTTTCTCGTACTTGAATTTTTTATGTAGTTCTTTTTCTTTGTCTAGCGTTATTGATTGAGGTTTGAATAGTTCTGAAAAAGCATAGGTAACTCCTTTCTTTTTCATTTCTTCCATTTTATTACGGGAAGACTCATTTGGGTTAAATGCAAATCGAATCATTTGAGGAAAACCATAATAGGGGTTATCCCATTCCTTAATTTCGTCTTTGTTTAAATTTTCTAAATCCCATTGTTCTTGGTCTTCTGCTATGTTGGAAAACTGATAGAAGGCAATGATATCATCAGTTGTAAACTCGCTATTCATCAATATGCGATAAGGAGTACCAGAGAGGTGAATGCGAATTTTAGCATTAAAAACTTTTGTATTGCTTTCTATATCATCTAATGAATTGTCATTGAGTTTTAGTTCACTTTTAATTTCTTTCGCACTTAAATTTTCCTCCTTTAAAACTTTGCCATATTCAGTTGCTCTTGCTCCAAAATGAGTTTCATCAATTAACAATAAGTCAACTTGACTTTGAAATATTTTTTTATGTTTGGGTTTTATGATTTCACCTTGAAGGTCTTGTAACGTAAGAAATAAAACAATTTTTTCATTTGCTTTTTGTTTATCAGCTATAATCGTATCGCTTTCTAAAAGAGAATTACTATCAAGAAAACAATATCCGGCAAATTTTAAATGACTTTCGGTTGTTCTTTTCCATTCTTCTTTAACATCTGCTTTTGCTGAAACAACTATTACCAGTTTTGCATTCATTTCAACTGCACAGCACATCGAGGTAAATGATTTACCAAAACGCATAACGGCATACATTAAAAGATTTTTTCTGCCCTTTTTAACCGCCTTCTTAAAATTGTTTATTGTTTCTTGTTGGTTAGGTCTTGGGTTGTAATTTTCAGTTCTACTGTATGTATGAGTAATTGGAATATGACTTTCATCAAAACGATAATATTGATATTTAGAATCGTTATTCTTATGCCCAATCTTAATATCCTTTATTGCATCTCGCAGGTCTTTCTCTGTTGCATTTTTGAAAAATTCATTTGAATAATAAGGGATACTTTTAAAAGTACTCCGATCTAAACGAGTTCTTTTTAATTCGTGTTCTAGAAAATAATGAACTGCATAGTCTCTGAAAAATATTTCATCATCAACCTTTGCTACATTCCCAAATTTCTTTTCGAGGTTGGGAAAGTGTTTTCTCCATTCGTTTAATCTTAATTCAATTGGGCGATATGTATCACCAACTTTAAGATAATTGGGTGTTGTTTCCGTTGTAAATGCATAAATCTGAGGTTCAAATCTTCCGATTATTAATTCATCGAGAATATCTATATTAATTTTTATTACATCTTGCATATTTTACTTGTTAAGGAGGTCAATAAAACTCGTTATTTTACCTTTTTTGCCTGTCTGTTTATCTTTTTCAGCCCAATCCATAATTTTACAATATTTACCATTGTGTAATAAAATATTTTGCGATTTACACCCATTGCACTTAATGACTTCCTTTTCTGAATTACCAAACAAGTCCTTAGTTTCTTTAATTACATCCGTACAACTGTTAGGTACTACGCATTTTAATCCATCCATCTGCCACATATTCCATGAGATTATATCAGCAATATTCTGAATAGATTTCAGCAATGGCTCTTTTTCGAATTTGTAATTGTAATTTTCAATAAATGTTATGAGCATAGCTTCACGAGCAAGTAGTAAACTATCTCCCTGCCATTCAAAAGCGTAAGTGTTTTTATATGCAATTTGAGAAGCTTTTAACCAATCACCCATGGAATCAACGTTTTCATTAATCACCCTTAATTTTCTGTCTAAAATTCCAATTCGATTTTTAACTGGTAAAAACTCACCAGTTGTACTATCATATCTGTTTACAATGTACGGCGCCTCTCCACAAGTAATTTCTAGACGAGTGTCACTAATATAATCTTTCCAAGTTTTAGTTTTGGGGTAGGATATTTTCTCATTGATAGTTTCCCAAGTTTTAGAACCATCTTTTGACAAAATTTCTGTATTGAAAACATTTTCTCTACCAAACCAATTATTGTCAACTAGATTGTTTTGAGCATTACATATCCATGAAGGGGTAAAAACTTCTGCCATTTCTCTAGATCTGGATTGCTGCAAAAGTTTGTCTTTATGAACTCTTGGCATAATGATACTTCCATAATCACCAGTAATTAAATCAGGCAAAATTTGAGAATGGAAATCGTATAATTCTCCCAGGTGTTTATAATTGGCAGTAGCCCAAATTATGTTTTGTTGTGTTGTATGGTCAAATAGTAGTGTGTCGAGAATATGAGGATATTTCTCGATTAATTCATTTTCTAATATGTCAATTCCTGTTCGCATTTAAAAATATTTACAAGAATTTTTTTAGTCCCCCCTTTCAGGGCACGCAATACTCAAAATATTACGCTTTAATTATTTTCAGCAATTTAATAAAAGAATAAAGAGATTGAGAAAGAATGTTAACCAAATAAAAATGCCAGTATAGCATTAAGATAATATAAGTAGTGCTTCCAAATAATAGTATCCCTTTACATAATTTTTTCAAAATTAAGGTGAAAGCAGAAATGAGATGGAAGCTTGGATCCGATTAAATGTTAATGGCAAAATCATCCAACGGCCAATAACGTTTCTTACATATTTATCAAGTATTGTGAAGTATTTATAATAAATTTAAATACTCGCATCCTTTTATCCAAAAACAATTTTAGGCCACGCAGCCAATCTGACCATTTTATCACGATCCTACTGGATGTTCATTTTCGGGATCAAGTAAAATACAGGACTATACAGTAGAAGAACGTAGTTATTTTTTAAGTATCGTTTCTTTATCAAAGCTGACAGGAGTTGAAGAAAATGAATCCTATATCACTGTACTTACTGATAAATCAAAATGAAACTTTGCTTTATACCTTTTACAAGCCGGAATCTTTCACATTGATGTACACTTTGAATCAAATGGGAAATCTGCTTCTCATGGACTGATTTAATTCTTACATTAATGCTCTACTCTTTTTACAAATTATAAAAAGCATTCTTATCTTCTATTAATGGTACCTGCTTTCTATTTGAAAGCGTCAATGCCGGTAATACAATCTCCACCTCTTTCCCCGTTTCCTTATTCTTCCAATAAACAACAAAGTTTGTTTCAGCTTTCTCTAACTCGTATCCAATAGCTTTCATTTTTTGTAAATACAAAACATAGTCTTTTGAAAACTTCAGGATCAATTCACCCTTATTGTTTGATAAACCTTCATCAGAGATATTCAGTTTGCTTCCGCATACAATGCCATTCATTCTATGCTGAACAAATTCAAAATAGCCGAGGTAAACATTTTTATGCGATAGCATAAATGAAATATGTTCAGGTTGCGGATAACTCATGTTGTCTTTTACGTAAGTAAGTGAATCAGCTACCATGTTTTGCAGAAGTTGATTATTATAATGAATAAAAAGTCTGGACTTAGCACGTGTCATTGAAACATACAATTGCCTTTTGCTTTCATCCGTAGTTGCGTCTAATTTATTCAGCAGCAGAAATACATTTTCAAACTCTCTTCCCTTTGCCTTGTGAATGGTAGAAACGAAAATGGTTTCGCTTGTAATATTTACAAAGTCTTCAAACTTCGATTCCTTTAAAAATGCTTTCCAATCGCTCTTATACTTCCGGTGCGTATTAACCGCCTCAAAATCTGCAATGATCAACTTACACCCATCTAATTTGTTACTGTTAATGAATTGCCGGAATAATGCCTGTTTTGAGTTATCCCATATTTCATCAACTACTATTGGCGAATCTTCGTTTGAGTTAACCAGATCAGTAAAAAAACGTAGTTCCTTTAAATCATACAAATCAAAGCTGTCGTTTGACTGAATAAGTTTTGCCGGAAATCCCTTTTTGATTAATAACCCTGCCACCTGCACCGCTTCCTCATTTGTGCGGGTGAGTACACAGGTCGTACCTGAAAGATCAGTTATTTGCAGACTATTGACCAATGGAACAACCAGGTTTCCGGAAGTATATTGAAAGATTTTGATTTCACCATTCTCCCTGTTTACAGGCATTATAGGCGTTTGCTTTAACCGGTGTGATATGGAGGCTGCCCATTGATTCGCAACATCAACAATATTTGCTTTACTCCTGTAATTATCTACCAGCTCATACATTTTCGCATGATGCAATGTGATGAATGATGCCATATACTTCGAATCTGAACCCCTGAATTCATAAATATTCTGATCATCGTCTCCAACCAGCATTACCCTCATATCTTCATTCTGATGCATCAACGTCAGAACAAGTTCAAATTCATCTTTATTCATATCCTGCGCTTCATCCACCACCAATACAACTTTTGTAATTTTACTTTGTTCTATATCGCCCGTCCTTATTTTCTCTATAGCTGTCTGTAAAACGGAATCCGCTTCCGACAACTTGCCTACTTTTCCTAAAAGGTCAAAACAATAGGAATGAAAGGTTTTGATCTCTACAAAATTTGCGGCATTGCCTATTAGTTCCAACAGGCGTTTTTTGAATTCAGTAGCAGCAGCTCTTGAAAACGTTAGCATCAGCAACTGTTCGTGCTTTACATCTTCTGCCAATAGTAGGGATGCCAGTTTATGTACAAGCACCCTGGTCTTTCCGCTGCCCGGACCTGCAGCTACAACAATATGCTGGTTGGCTGAATCTTTTATGATCTCTAATTGAGCCGGAGATAATTTTCCAAATAGTTGTTGAAATTTAGCAGGTGTTAATGGCCGCCGTATTTCTTCGAGCCTGCTGCCCGGAAAATATTTCCGGAGAAAAGAATCGTAATTCAGCCGGAAGTAATCATCAACAAATTGCAGGGCATCCTTATAATTCTGCACCATCTTTTTGGCGTATTCACCTACAATGTGGATCTGCTGAACTTTACTTTGGTAAAACTCTTTCAGGATCTGATAATCTTCCTGTTTGTACTGTATCTTATTGTTCTTCTCTACACGGTCTATTGTAAGGCGGTTATAAACAACCAAAAAACCACCTTCAATTTTTATAGATTCTATTCTTGATAAATAAAAAAGACTGTCTTCCACATCTTCATTGCTGGGCTTTACCGCAAACATACCTCCTCCCTTTTCTATATTTTCTTTTAATTCTATTATGGAAAATTCAATCAGTATCTGATCTGAATCTGTGTTGGTACTGTCAATCGCTTTTGCATATAAATAATCTACGGTCAACTGACAGAGTAAATGACGCTTTTGCATTTTATCTCTCAGATCATCCTTTTTCCCGGATAAAACAATTCTGACATGGTTCTTTGAATAATCTGCATTCTGTTTTTTGAGCCAGTTTTTTATTTTCCAGAAATTAAATAAGGTGTTTATCTTATCAGGTGAAACGTCTTTACAATCTGCCTGAACCGCCTGTTCATTCAGTTCTTTCAGATTATATGTTTGTTCTTCTTCCGATAGTACAGACAAAAGAAAGACTTCGAGTTGGCGGTATTTATTAAGGATCTGTAATGACCTGTTGCTACTGTCTCCACGTTTTATAAATGCTGTCAGGTCTTTGGCATCTGCCAAAATATTTTCATCTCTCAGTAATTGAACTACCTCGATCACTTCTTCTTTTACAATACCCAGTGTGTCGGAGATATAGTCTACTCTCGACTCGGCCATTTCTTCCGTTGCAAGACGTTTGCTTTTACTGGAAAAGAGTTTTTTAATGATGCGTATCGCCTTTACTTTCTGCTTTTCATTAAATCTTCCAGATGCATTTATTTTTACAATTGCCTCCTGCGCTGACTTAGACATTATACTGCTCGCATATAACTGTGGATTATTCTGACCCCGTTTTAAATAACCTGCTCCTTCCAATGCGGCAATGGCCGTTTTAACTCTTGTTTCTATTTGATCAATGTTTTCGTCCCACCCTGCTTTCCTGGCTATTTCGAGTGCAGAGTTGGATGCACGGTTTCTTGTTTTGGTCAGGTCTTTTATCGCTCTCCATACCTGGTTGATCTCTTTTATATCGAGCTTGGTTTGATTGAGCAGGATAAAATGTTTATCAAGGTCTTCTTCATTGAACAGTACATAACAATCAGCCGTTATTTTTTCATCTCTTCCGGCGCGGCCGGCTTCCTGAACATAATTTTCCAGTGAATCCGAAATGTCATAATGAATGACCATTCCCACATTATTTTTGTCCACGCCCATTCCAAATGCGGAAGTAGCCACCATTATATCAACAGTATTATTTATGAAAGCATTTTGATTTTCTTTTTTCTCCTCCTTATCCATTTTACCGTGATAAGGTTTAGCATTAAATCCATCTTCCGTTAAACGCTGCGCTAACTTATAGGCCTTCTTTGTACGGGATACATAAATGATAGTAGGGCACTGTTTATTATCTAATAATATCCTTAACCCGGAATATTTATCTTCTTCACTTTCATTATTAAAAACTTTGTATTGCAGATTAGTCCGTGATGCATTTGAGCTGAACAATTCCAGTTCGAGATTTAATGTATCCTTAAAATACTGCCTGATGTCTTCAATAACTTTTTGCTTTGCAGTTGCCGTAAAACACGAAACAGGAATTTTCTCAAGCAATCCTTTTTTCTCCTGCAGGGACTTAATAAAGTCTCCGATATATAAATAGTCAACCCTGAAATCCTGTCCCCATGAAGAGAAGCAATGCGCTTCATCAATTACAAAACGTGCTATCTTTCTTCCCAGCAATAAACGTTCAATTGTTACTGATCTCAATGATTCAGGAGAGATGTACAAAATGTTAGCACTCCCTTCCTGGATACGTTCAATAGCGTTGCTACGTTCAATTGGATCGATAGATCCGTTTATCGTAACGGCGTCGGTAATACCTTTTTCCTGCAGGTTATCTACCTGGTCTTTCATTAACGATTGTAAAGGAGAAATAATTACCGTAAGTGATTTGGTATTCTCACCATCCATCAACGCCGGCAATTGAAATGTAATTGATTTCCCCCCGCCTGTGGGAAATACTGCTAACAAAGATTTGTTATGTATAGCCGCCATCACTGCTTTCTCCTGCAGCGGTTCGCCGCCATAACTGCGGAATTCTGAAAAACCAAAATGTTTTTGTAATGCTTTATATGGATCCAATGCTTCGTTACAATAAGAACAACCGGAAATACATGGCTTACCTCTTAAGAGAAACAGCATACGGTCAACATCCGGGAACGTATGCAGAACCCATGCTGGCGTAACAGAATATTTATCCTTGCTGTTAATCAATGCAAGTGCGTACGCTAATTCTTTTGGTGAATTTTCAATCAATAGCTGCAGATCTGATTGTTCACATATTTTATGTAAGAAGAACTTCCGTATCAGGAGTTTGAGATCATCTTTTGAAACTTCATGGTCATAATTCAAATAGCTGAAAAAGCAATTGAATTCCCGATGATGATGTAATAAATTGAACAATATGATTCTGAATGTATCAGAAAGCATATTAAAAGCTGAAACCGCATCATCAAAAAGATGCTTTGCTTTTATAGAATCATTTACCGGATTATTCCGTTCATCTACCTGGAGTTTATCATCTTTTAATAAAGCGTGGTAAGGCCTTGATGGAAAAAGTAATGGTGATAAATAAAGGGTATCGATCGTATTTGCAGAACCTAGTTGTTTATCTCCGAGAAATTTATGAAGATGCACGAGATCATGCTGCAGAACATTATGACCTGCTATAAAGTCTGAATCGCTTATGAAGTGTTTAAACTGTTCCGGTGAATTGCCATGATAGATATTATGATCCTGTTTAACAGCTCCTATGTCAACTATTCTATTTTTAGCATCTACTTCAATATCGAAAAATGAGATAGTTCTCATGGTAAGATATTCATAAAGGGTTGTGTTGGTTCATGCATAAAACTATACGTTAGCCTTGCAGCGAGAATTTGTATCCACTAATATACCGAATTGGGAGTATATATGAATTCAACCGCAATTATTGCATGAGGCTAAATAGTATTGCCGCAAGCCGACACTAAGTATTTAGAGCATGTAGCTCTTTGAGACAATTCAGAATAGCAAGCAAACTTTGGAAGTCTTTGCTGGACGATGTTTGCTGGATGATGGAAACTAGTGACTAGTTACTACTCACCAGGTAGAAACCAATGAAGCAGCACCTTCATATTAAATGCTGTCAACATATTATGGCACGTAAAATCATAATAGATATTCCTTCGCCTTGTTCTGAAGACTGGAACAAGATGAAAGAAGTGCCCGGGGGAAGGCACTGTAAAAGCTGCAGCCGGAACCTGGTGGATTTTACTGCATTGAGCGACACACAAATCAGTTTATTGCTTACAAGTGGCAAAAAAATCTGCGGTGTATTTGCAGAGGATCAATTAAATAAAACGTATGTTATTCCCGGAAAACCTAAGCCCTGGCTCAGGTACTTTTTCGCTGTTACCATACCAGCCATGATGTTGTCTGTCAGGAGCACCGCACAAAAAGCTTTTAAGGCAAATACGGTTATGACATCTTCTTCTTCACGCATGTCAAAATCCGTACTTATAAAAGACGAATCTAAAATCAGCGGGCAGGTACTGGACTCAACTACGCATCCGGTATCTTTCGCAACTGTAATGTGTGGTAACCATATGATAGCGGCAGATGCAGAGGGATTTTTCAGCATTAGCATAAAAAAAGCTGACCAACATCTAACCATATCTGCAGCGGGATACGATTCTAAAACCATAACGATTAATAAGGCCGAACCTGATTGCATAATTATATTATCCCGTGCGAACGGAATGTTGGATAATGTAACGGTCACGAGTAACGCTAGCCGGCGTACTTGCCGACTGACATTGGGGGGTCTATGTGTAAGAACAAGTAGTATTTATAATAGAATGGTATCAGTGAAACCGGATACCACCATGCTACTTTTCCCAAATGCAATAGCGGGAAATGGTGAACTGAATATCCGTTTTTCAAGTGCTGTATCCGGTGAATTCATTGCAGAAATTATTTCGTTTGACGGTCAGCTTCAGCAACGTGACCTGTTGCCGCTGAAAAAGAAAACACAGGAAACGAAGATCACATTACGTCATTTTCATCCTGGTATCTATGTAGTGCGAATGATCGATACGAAGTCAGGTAAAAAATGGAGCGAGCAACTTGTGGTAAGGTAGATATGGTGGTGCAGTTTTTCAGTAGTAAAGCTGACATATCGTTCGAATATTTTCATTTGATTTTAAAACAGGTTCGTGAGCCACGAACCTTTACATCAGCAACTTTCCAGTACGCTCTCTGGTGAATTTATAGCAGAAATACTTTTGTTTTCCGGTCAGCTTTTGCAACATGACGTGTTGCCGCTGAAAAAGAAAACACAGGAAACGAAGATCATATTACGTCATTTGCTTCCTGGTATCAATGTAGTGCGAATGATCGATACGAAGTCAGGTAAAAAATGGAGCAAGCAACTTGTGGTAAGGTAGATATGGTGGTGCAGTTTTTCAGTAGTAAAGCTGACATATCGTTCGAATATTTTCATTTGATTTTAAAACAGGTTCGTGAGCCACGAACCTTTACTTCAGCAACTTTGTGTAATGCGCCGAATTCAAAAACCATGCACTTAAGCTAAGATCACTTTGCACCAACGCCGATCATAGCTGCCAGGCCAATCGGGGTAATTATTGGCCTGTGCCTTTTTTTGGTTCTTTTTTTTGCAGAAAAAAAAGAACATATACTTTAAATAATTTCTTTCCTTTCTTTTTCCCTTGATGGAAAGCAACAGCTTCAGCGATTCAAATAAAATATATTATGCGGAGCTAAAAGTAAACAAAAAGATCAAGTCAAATTGATATTCAACACGATTTTTCTTACAACTATATGTGGCAGATGTGCAGCGAGAACTCAAAAGTGAATTCATTGCAGAAATATTTTCGTTTTCCGGTCAGCTTCAGCAACGTGACGTGTTATCGTTGAAAAAGAAAACACAGGAAACAAAAATCACATTACGTCATTTGCTTCCTGGCATATATGTAGTGCGAATGATCGATACGAAGCCAGGTAAAAAATGGAGCGAGCAACTTGTAGTGAGGTAGATATGGTGGTGCCGTTTTTCAGTAGTAAAGCTGACATATCGTTCGAATATTTTCATTTGATTTTAAAACAGGTTCGTGAGCCACGAACCTTTACATCAGCAACTGGGGCGCAGGCATTAATCATAATGAAAGCGACATTGAATAATATAACATTTTTGGTCTGCTTTTTTTTACCTTCTACCTTATATACGAGTCTATGTTCACCAGTAATTCGTCGTGACTAAAAGCCTTTTTAATTATACTTCAATGGTTCTGGTTTTCCTGTTCTTTGAAAAGGCGTTTTTTTTAATTTCATTGAGTAAGTCTTCGATTCTCAACAATAGAACTGTCTGTTTCTATCCCGTTAAAAATCTTCCCATTCGGTCATTTTTTATTTTGCAGACCATACTATTTTTTTAGCCATTTTTCAATTTCGCTATTAGCTTCCTCATTGGTTAAATATTTGCCTTCTTCAATATCTTTTATTCCTTGATTGATAGATTCTTTTTGTTCATCTGTAAGAATAATCATATCATC
>JANOAO010000038.1:0-103956 GCA_031411115.1 Bacteroidota bacterium | reverse complement strand
AAATCATTAGTGAAAGAAGCTTCAGGGGTTACTTCTGCTTCATCAACACCTAGTTTGTCAACAATGATTTTTTTTACTCTTGTTGCAATGTCTGACATGGTAGTTTAATTTAGTTAATCAGGTGCAAAAATATACCTTTTGGATTAAAAACAAAGAAATACTAGCAGACTACTCAAAGTCACTACAGGCTTGACTTTTAGGCAAAAAATAATTTAATTTTTGAGTTGGATTGATATTTATGCCAGCTGATTTGAGCGAAGTAAAGAAATACGGAAGCGGCAAAATCCAATGGCTTTTTTCATTAACTTGTAACAACTTTGAAACAAACACTTGTAAATATTTACAGATGGGCTTGAAACAGATAGATCATGGTTCCGGAGAATATGAGCAAATGATAGCTTTGCGAACTGCTATATTAAGGCAGCCGCTGGGTTTATCATTTTCCGCTGAAGAATTAGAAAAGGAAAAGCATAACATTCTTATAGCAGCTTTTGAAGAGGATGATATGCTGGGTTGCTGTATGCTTGCCCCGGTTGATTCAACCTGTGTTCAGTTAAGACAAATGGCAGTGCCCGGAAATTTACAGGGTAAAGGTATTGGTGCCTCTATTTTATCTTTCGCAGAGAATTTAGCACATGATAAAGGCTATAAAAAAATGATGATGCACGCACGGGATACGGCTATAGGGTTTTATGAAAAATTGGGATATAAGATTTCCGGTTCTGAATTTATGGAACTGAATATTCCGCATCATATTATGGAGAAGTCGTTGTAACAATTAAGAATTATAAATTAAGAATTGAGAATGTTGTGCATTTCAATAGTCTTGAACTGAATTTTTCATTCGCAAATTTTGAAAGGTTTGGATTCTCAAATCTTTGAAAATCTATTTAATCTGTTATGGAATATCAATATGATGAAGCAAATTATATCAGGATAGTTCTTGCAGGACTTATTGATGCAGCTATTGCCTTAAGCACTGCCATTTATTTTTTATCTCCATTTCCTGTTGTAATGATATTTATTTTATACAGGCTTGTCTCTATATACTTTTTTGACTCCACTGTTGGTATGAGAATATTTAATCTGATTTATCTGGATGCTGATAAAGAACCGTTGAGTGCCAGAGAAAAATTTTCAGCAGCATTTCTTGTATTATATCAGGGAGTGGATTATTATAGTAAACGCCAAAAGATTTATTAAATGATGAAGAAAGTAAAATGTAGAATGAAGGATGGAGGCAGAATGAAATTTTACATTTTTAATTTTTAATTCTTAATTGTACTTCGTTCAATATTCCGTTTGATAATCTTCCTCGCTTCATGCACTTCATCGCCTTCAAAAGCATCTTTCGGAATTATAAAAAATGATCTCGCATTAAAATATACATGAAAGAAAAAGGGTGTTTCCATCCAGGTAGACATCTCCTTCCAGTTCCACGAACGGCTGCCGCGATCATTCTCTAAAATAAAAAACTGATCATTCAACGTTACCTTAAAACGATCTTTAAAGGTTGCTGCTTTTTTATAAATGATGATAGGTAAAAGAAACCAGAACAGAATCATCATGATGAACCACAATGCAGAACTCATTAAAAATGCGAGTGGTGATATTTTTTTAAAGAAAAACAATCCGGCACTCAAAAGTGCAAAAACATTCACCAGTACCATTAAAATTTTAATTTCTTTCCGGCTGATAAAATGATAGCGTAATGCCTGTATCACTTTCCTTTTATCATAAGTAAAATATGCTGACGTCATAATTGCAAATGTATACGTTAACCTTTACGGCCGAATTAATTTTTTGGCGCTTTCAAAACAGATTCGCTGATCTGCCATTCGGTGATCTTATTTCCTGCAAGATTCATAAATTCAATTTTAAAAATTCGGTTCCCTTTATCTCCTAAGACTGAAACCTTTCCATAATTCTGCTGTTCAATCAGTGTATTCGGTTCCCGGTAGGGATTATTTGCTTCGGCTCCTGATGCTTTTCCAACACCTGCGGTGAATGGTGAAACTGTAATATCTATCAAAGGATAATTATTAACTCTTTCCAGACGAATGATTTCGCTATGATGCCGGTCACCAGTTAAAAACAGCACACCATTAATTTTTTGTTGTTGTAAAAATTGCATGAGCTCATTGTATTCGGAAGTGTATTTACGCATGCATTCATAATTGGAAACAGGATTGATCACCTGACTTCCGCAGGCAATAATTTTAAAGGTGGCATTGCTGTATAACAAAGCATTCTTCAGCCAGGTGAGTTGCATGCTGCCAAAAAATGTTTTTTCAGTATTCGGTAAGCCGTTGATACTATCCAGCATTTTATCACTGCTTCTAAAAAAACGGTCGTCCATTAAAAATATATCTACATCTGCGAAAGAAACTTTTGTATAAATTCCTTTCCCGTCTTCACCGTAGGAAGGATTGCAGGTATAATTCATAAATAACTCACGGCTTTGTTGTTTAAAGATGTAGCTTTTATTGGCATCATTGGGACCATAATCGTGATCGTCCCAAATGGCATACTGAGGCATTGCCGCTAAAAACGGTTGCAACACTTTCATGCTTCTGTCTCTGCTGGCCCTGTATTGTAATCCCCAGAATGAAAGATAATCAGACTCGCGCGTGTACCAATTGTCTCCCAGCCAAAGTGCAAATGCAGCTCTTTCTTTTGCCATAGATAAAAAGATAGAAGAATCCCAGCCATAAGGTTTTCCAGGACGGTCAAAAACAGGTTCATTGAAATAGGCACAACTGCCGGTAATAAATGAAAAATCCGGAGCTGGTGTACGATGTTGCCATAATATTTTTGTACTGAAAGAATTTTTAAAATCCCGATCAGTGATTTTGCCATCTATGACAAGTGAATACTGATAAGCTGTATTCATTTCCAAATTGGTGAGATCAATTTTTATAGGATTAAATTCTTTACCTAAAACACCTGTATATTTCTCTGTAAACAATTTTGCATCTCCTGATTTTTTAAACTGAACGGAAACTTTTTTAACCTGAGATGAAACTTCAGTCCATACAGTAGCTGTTCGTAATTCAACATTTCCTATCATCGGCCCACTGATGATTTTTTGAGCATTTACAAGGAGTGAAAAAGAATAAAGCAAAGCCAGCAGAAATATCTTCATGAAATTAATTTGCTGCAAAAATAAACAACTGTGCATCTGTAAATAAAAAAAGCTTCATTGCTGAAGCTTTAAAATTATACGCGTATAATTTTACGTGGAATTTAAACCATACTAAAAATTAAAACCCTGAATTTCATTTCCGTTTGAATGATAATACACCACTCTTCCTAATTCATCCAGTTTATAATCAGGATCTTTTTTATCACCAAATGTAATTTTTTTGATCGGCTCACCAGTCAACTTATCCAGCAGCACCACGCCGGCATCTTTTGCCTCATTGGATTTACCGAAGTTGGTAAGCATCGCCATATAATTATTGGCTTCCTTTGAAGCTTTAAATCTCCTGCTGATGGAAGCAAAACTGCTAACTGCCGCTCCGGCGAAATTAGAAGCGTTGGCATTTGCATTTTTAATATCCTGATCTAATGCAGGACTCGTACTTCCGTAATACCCTTTGGCATAGCTCAATTGTGCAGCTTGTGCGGCTTGTTGTGCAGCCATTACTGCAGAAGCAAGTCCACCTAAACCACTTAATAATTTTCCTGCTGTGGTTCTTCCCGGCGCCGGATGATAAGAATGCCACACAAGTTTACCATTGAATGCATACAGTGATGCGTTTTGGTCGGATGTCAATAAAATTCCTTTTTCCCTGATTTGTAAAGACCCTGGTTCTTCTTTACCGTCGAAACTAATTCCGGTAATGAATTCTTCGAGATCGCCTTTTTCGTAATTTATTTTATACACTGTGTTGTTGGCATACACATATCCTGTTTTTTCATCCGCATTTGCACCAGAACAATTTTTTACGGAGAAACCTTTTTTCCATGTTTTATCACCTGTCTCCAGATCCAATATGTTTATTTGCTCTGCTGTTCTGAAATACAAACCCTGAGGAACGATCTGCAAATCCCTGATCTCACCTTTAATTGGCAATGGCTTTTTGGTAATTGATTTTCCCTGATCCAAATCAACAATAGAAATATAATTATTTCCCTGATCTCTTGCAGTTGCTAAAATTAATTTATTGCCAGCGAGTTTGTACGCCATCACATCACCCTGCAGATCCACATCACTGTTCCATTTTTCAGCACCTGTTTTCATATCAAGACAAAGAAGAGATGCACGATTTTTCTTTGAAGCACTGGAGCGTTTTATTTTTCCTACTAAACCTCCGCCACCTTTATTTTCCTTCGCCATATCTTCCTGTGTTTTTTCAGAAGTGGCCACGAGCATGCCATGTGTATCAAATAAAATATTAGTAACCGGTGATGGAAGTTCAACACGTTTCCAAATCTCTTTTCCATCGGCTACATTAAAGGCAGTAAGAATATCCTGATTCCAGAAATAGACCATACTCTTATCATCTCTCTGAAAGAAATCTGCCGCCGTCATGGTTGCCTGTGCATTTGCGTCCTTATCGATATTTTTTCCAAACTGAAATCCGCTCATCATCCCTTTCTTTTCTTCTTTCGGTGGAGCAACGGGCAAATCACTCTTCATATCAATTTCATACATCACCTCGCCGGTTGACTTATTCAGTTTATATATATTACGGTTAGTTGCAATGAAGATCGCATCATCTGTTTCCCCTGCTTCAGAAACAATTTGTTCTGATTTTTTTTCGAATAATTTTTCCTGTTCCCATTTTTTTGCTCCGTCTGCCAGGCTTACCATCATCAGTGTTGGTTTACCGGTTTTTCCGGTGCCATAAAATAAAATGGCATTACTTTTTACCATATGTAATCTTTTGGTAACAGCTATAATACCCAGCGTTTTCGTATCTACCACCAGCTTACCGGTTACTACATCCACAATACTGTTGATAGATTTCATCAAAGTTCTCTTTGCAAGCACGATATACGGTGTTCCTTCGATAGGATCATAATTCTCTTCCTGAATATTTTCTATCTGATCAATTTTCCAGGCTTCTTTTCCGTCAGACGGGTTTATGCCGTACAGCGCATCATTAGTGCCAACGACCAGTATACCAGCATCTGTAATTTTATACCATTTTACTTTCGAAGGAAAAGATTTTGTCCAGTCTGTTGCTTTTTGTGCAAATGAATTTACAGTCAGCACCAAAAAAACGAGAGCCATTAATGTTTGTTTCATAATTAGTTCGATTGTATGCATCAAAATTATTACTCATACCATTATTTCAGATACCCTTGAGACGGTATTTTATGAAACAGAAACGCCTTACTAAAAAGCAAGGCGTTCAAGTAAGAATTAAATAGTTTATTTTGTTATTCCTTCGAGTGCCAGCAGGAAAGCCCATTGCAATGCCACATCTTTCAGGTAATCGAAACGACCGGATGCGCCGCTATGACCAAATTCCATATTAGTATGCAGTAATAAAAGATTTTTATCGGTTTTCATTTCACGAAGTTTAGCTACCCATTTTGCAGGTTCAAAATATTGCACCTGACTGTCGTGCAAACCTGTTATCACTAACATATTAGGATAGCTTTTCTTTTCTACATTTTCATAGGGAGAATAACTCTTCATATATTCATACGCATCTTTATTTTTTGGATTTCCCCATTCATCGAATTCATTAGTAGTAAGTGGAATACTTTCATCTAACATGGTATTCACTACATCAACAAAAGGAACCTGTGCGATTACACCATTCCAAAGTTCGTTGGCCATATTTACTACAGCACCCATCAGCAAACCTCCTGCACTTCCACCCTGTGCATACAAATGGCCTTTTGATGTGTATTTCTGCTGAATTAAAAATTCACCGCAATCAATAAAATCAGTGAAAGTATTTTTCTTCTTCATCATTTTTCCATCTTCATACCATTGTCTTCCCATTTCCTGTCCGCCACGTATATGTGCAATCGCAAATGCAAATCCACGATTGAGCAAACTAAGTCGGGCAATGCTGAAACTTGCATCAATACTGTTACCGTAGGAACCATATCCATATAAAAGAAGCGGATGTGATCCATCTTTATTAAAACCTTTTTTGTACACAATAGAAATCGGAATTTTAGTTCCGTCTTTTGCAGTTGCATTTACTCTTTCTGTAACATAATCTGCATTGTTATACCCGCCCAATACTTCCTGCTGTTTCATCAGCTTTCGTTGTTTGGTCGTCATATCATAATCATACACAGAAGGTGATGTGGTAAGCGATGTATAATTATAACGTATGGTTTTTGCATTATAATCGGCATTTGCACCCACATTTGCTGCATAGGTAGGTTCGCCGAAATCGATATAATAATCCTGACCGGCTTTGTTCATCACTCTAATCTTAACAAGACCGTCTTTTCTTTCTGTGAGTGCCATGTAATCTTTAAATTCTTCCATGCCTTGTAAAAGAACATCTGTGCGGTGAGGAATCACCTCTTTCCAGTTGCTGCTGGATGTTTTATCTAAGGGACATTCCATGAGCCTGAAATTTTTTGCATTCATGTTGGTTCTGATCAGAAATTTATCATCAAGTACTGCAACATCATATAAAACTTCTTTCATTCTGGGTTGGAAAAGTGCAAATGCGGCATCAGGTGTGGATGCGTTCAACATTCTTACCTCCGATGATAAAGTAGCCTCAGAATAAATAAAAATAAACTGCCTGTTTTTTGACTTAGCTACACCAATGTAATTGGAATGGTCTTTTTCTTCATACACCGTAACGTCAGTTGCCGGATCAGCATTCAGCGTATGTTTTTTTATTTTTTCAGATAATAAAGTGACTGGATTATTCCAGGTATAAAAAATCGTTTTATTATCATTCGCCCATACTGCGCTGCCGTTTGTTTCCGGTATAGCATCTTTATAAATTTCACCTGTCTCTAAATTTTTTATATGGATCGTAAATTGTCTTCTTGAAACTTCATCCACACCATAAGCGAGTAATTTATTGTCTTCACTTACGGAAGAACCACTTATTGAAAAATAAGATTTTCCTTCTGCCATCGCATCCACATCCAATAAAATTTCTTCGGGTGCATTGAGATCGCCTTTCTTACGACAAACTTTATAATATTGCTTACCATCTTCTGAACGGTTATAATAAAAGTAACCGTTGTTGAAATAGGGAACACTTTCATCTTTCTCTTTGATTCGGGCTTTCATTTCTTTAAAAAGATCTGCCTGAAATGCTTTGGTTCCGCTCATCATTGTATCCAGATACGTATTTTCTGCTTTCAGATAATCCACCACTTTATTACTGTCAGGTCCTTTTTTAAAAAAGTCGATCATCCAGTAATAATTATCCGTTACCGTATCGCCATGAAGCGTACGCTGATAAGGTTTCTTTTCCGCAATAGGAGGTTTAATATCATTTGGCCAGGCCGATGTAGTTGCTTTTTCCATTTTTGAATTACAGGCAGTTAAAGCTAATAGTGCAATGACAGTTAGTTTGTGCATGATCATTTTTTTTGTAAGATAATTCTAAAGCCATTATCAAACATCATCCGGCAAATGAATTATATAAATGGAAATCTGAGATTATGAACAGGTTGGAAAATAGCTTTAAGGCTATGGTGAATGCAGGATTTACTTGAAAGGATAAGCCAGGTATAAAAAAAGCCATCCGTGAAGATGGCTTTATATAAATGGATGACTTTATTAAATTTTTTCCAGCACCAAAACTACTTTATTAAAATCGGCAGCAGCATTGATCACGTTTTTAAAGACATCAATCATGTTGATGTCGTAATAAATAGATTTGTAAAATTCATGCAGATTTACTGTCAGCTCCTGACCGTTTAATGAATATGTAGAAACAAATCCCATTGTTTCTGCTCCGGACGAATTTTTATCAGTAACATGGATAGCGAGATCTTTCGCATTTTTAATTCGATAACCATTTGGTATGGTAAATCGGATAGTTCTGTCAAGTGCATGCGGATAAGACAACATGATGGGTAGCTTTCTTTTGTTTTCCTGGTACATCTGAGCCTGCGTGCCAATAACTTCACCAATCTTAATTAAAATATTTTTGCCAGCAGTTTCTATCAGGTCAACTGCTTTAATTGTTCCGTGAATATTTAATGGAAGATTTTTATACCCGGATAACATTTCTTTATTTTCCACTTTTATTTCCGTGATAGAATCGCTTTTCGCAACACTTCTGATAATGTCTTTTATAAAATCTTCCTGCTTCTCTTTTTCCAGGTATAGAAATGCCGGACGGTAGTTGGCTGCGCTGTATCCAAGCAACATTTGTTTACTGTTGATAATTACCGTGTCTGTGGTTTTATTGAAACTCAGGTGCACATCCATATTACTGTAATTGCTTTCATAAGGCAGTAAAGGAATTGTATCAAATGATGCTAATGCAGACTTAATATTGCCTAAAGAAGTTTCTTTCACAAACAAGCCTTTAGTACCAGCCCAGTCTGGATTTACGACAGGATAACGATTGCCCAGGTTTACAGGGTCCAGGAATTTATCTGTGGCTGCTATATACAAAATCATATCGTCAATCAAACGATAATTTTCCAGTTCTTCATCAAGCGGTGTTTCATCTCTTTTACTTGGGAATACGATGGTTGCCGGTACACCTGCTCTGTCTAAAATCCCCATCACCAAACGAATAGCTGCAAAATGTCCTGCAGATTTTCTTTTCATAATCTTTTCCAGATCATTATCATCTTCACTGATCACTTCTTCCCTGATGTTGATATTACTTTTAATATAATCTTCAATCAATGCAACCTTATCATCGTTAGATGCATTGGAAGGCAAATCAATTTTTTTATAAAAAGCATCTACCGCTTTTGCCTCTTTTGAGGTGAGCACATAATAATTATTGTAAATATTTTTTGCCAGTTCACTCCATGTATTCAACCTTACATATTTTTCTTTGGCAAGATTGTAAGAAAGTTTATACTGGATGTTGGATTTAAAAGGATCAACGTTGGCGTATTTTTCTCCTTCAAAAAAATCTATATTATCTGCTGATGCATAGGTATACCGACGTTCGTTGATAATGGTATCGGGAGTGATGTTGAACCCATTGTAACCTTTCATATTAAACACAAGATGATCCGGTACATTGAGGCAAAAACGCGCTTTTTCGACAGGTGTGGATGACAGAGAAAATCTTTCTGTATTGAACGTGAATATTGGATAACGGATCATGGTATAGTATTCGATCTCACTTCCTTTTTCAACACCTTCCATAGCGAATTTTTTATATTTGCGACCTTCCTCTTCCACATCCAGAATTTTACTTTGCGGAAGTTCATATACTTTACCATCTGGCTGTATGGTACGTGCCATAACTTTAATCACTTCTGATTTACCTCCGGTAGAAATATAAATCTTATTAAACATTTCTACACCCTTATCATCCTGCACTTTTACAAGCCTGCGTTCTTCACAATACACATACTGGTCTTTCAAATCTTTTGTGCGGAATTCATGCAAACGGAAATCCTCCAGCATTACCGCACTGGTGTTTTTATACTGAGCACTAACCGTATGCAGTACCGGTTTTACTTTCCATTGAATATATTCACTTTGCGCAAAAGTGGAGGCAGAAATAAGAACCAAAAAGCTCAGGTAAAATGCAAGTTTCATTTTTATTGTTTTTCGAGTACTACTGATTGTTTGTATTGAGGCATCACGGCCTTCATTGGAATATTCCATGCAGGAAACTGAGAGGGTTCAATGAGTAATGTTTTATTTACTACTTCCTGTGTGGCTATCACACGGTTTTTTTCAACTTTATATTTGATGCGAATGCTCACCATTTCATTTTCCATGAAAAAGTCCTCGGGCACAGAACTTACTTTAAAATTATCCGGAATGGTGAGAATGTGATGTTGTTTGATGATGTATTTAAATTCATGTTCAATCGGAACTTTTCTTTTATCCAGATCTACCGCCTGATTCTCCATTAATTTATCCAGATTCAGATTGATGTAATAATTATCACCTACTTTTTTACTGTAATCCGGTATTTCAAATTCTGCAGAAATATTGGCATGCTGCATATCTGTTTCAGAACGATTGATCTCAAATTTCCCGAGTATAAATTTATTTGAACCTTTTCCCATTCTGGATTTTACATAATCTTCTTTTTCTTTTTCATTTCTGTAACTGATAGACGTATACACATCCTGCCCGAAATAACCGAGGTAATTCACTTTTTCATATCCTTTAATTCCTGACGGAGCGAAGGTGATAAATGTACTGTCTTCCATGCTGTTCACTTCCGGATTAGCTACAGGAACATTAACGATTTTATATTCCTTATCATTTAAAGCTATTAATGCTTCTTTCCCTTGTATGGAAGAAGGCGGAAGTTCTAAAGTTGCATATGGATTCGTTGCATCCAGGAAATACCATTTGCCATTCAACTGTACACTTGAAATCATATGATTGTCTACGATCGGTAAAGGAATTTCAGAATATTTATAAGGAATATCTCTTGTTCCTATCCATGTGTAATGGCCTTTTAAACCAGCAAGGTTCAGCATCTGTGTAAGAATACTGGCCATGTCTTTACAATCGCCATAACGTTTAATTAAAACATCTGCGGCATTACGCGGACGAAAACCTTCTACACCGTTTTCAAAGGCAATGTACTTGATAGATTGCTGAACCCATTTGTAAATTTTAACCGTTTTCTTATAAGGATCGCTTACACCGGCAGTAAGAGAATCCACCAAAGATTTTAAGGAAGGATCCTGTTGCTGATTGATCTCTTTGGTAAATGAAAAATTCCATTTATACAGATCATCCAAAGTACTTAAAAAATTTTGTTTGCCGGATTTATCATCATATCCAGTAACGTGAATTATTATATGCGGCATATAATACCTGTCATCCGGAGCAGTATAATAATCATCTACGTTTTTTACATTGTTTCTTGTCCACTTATAAATAGTTTCCTTCTGTTTTTTTTCTGTTGTGAATTGAAACAAATTATCAAAATCATTTTTTACAATGTAATTGATATAGATGCCATTTGGAACTATTACTGTATAACTTGTCTGATATACAGGCATACCATTCGGAATAAAGAACGGCGTAAGCAGGTGTGCATCTTTATGGAGCAAAGTATATTCAAGATGAGCGATGGAGTTTTGAGTGAGTGCAGGGAAATCAAAAACAGATTCCTTTGTATCACCTAAAAAAATATTTGACTGTTGAGAGGAAGAGGTTTTAATGTCTTCTACTTTTATTTTTTTAAAACTATTCTTTACCGGAATTTTAGAATAAGCATCCAGGGATGCCAGTTCGCTGTAACCACTATGAGAAACTCTGTAACGAGACACCATCTTACTGTTGTTGTCGGTGAGCATCATCATATCTATGTTATACTCGCTCTCTGCTACCGGAATACCGTCTTTCTTTTTGAACGTTAGTGTTTTTTCATAATTCGTATACACTACTTCTGCAGTAGGAAAAACCAACTTAACCTCTTCCGGTGTTTGTGCATTTGCCTGCAAAGTGCATCCTGCAAGAACAAGGCAAATAAATTTTTTGAAATGCATAATTTTATTTTACAGACAAAATAAATCCATGGTAATAATCACGAATGGTGACTTTACCTTTTGAATCGTAGTATTTATTTTTCCCATTAATTTCATCATCGTAATAATAACATTCACTTTCCGGACTTCCATCAGGATAATACGTCATAACTTTTCCATGCAGATTTCCTAGCCGGTAATTTTCTTCTTTATAAATTTTTCCATCGCTAAAATATTGTTTGCATAATCCATGCATATATCCGTTCAGCATAATTCCTTCTGATTTCATATTGCCATTTGAAAAATAAAAGGTGTATTTCCCATTAATATTATTTTCAACATAGTCGAAAGATGCTGACGGCTTTCCGTTTGCATAAAAAGCATTTATTTTCCCTGAATATGATTTTAGTTTAATGGGTTCAACCAGTTTACCATCTTTACCCATGTATTGATAACTTGTTACAGCACCGTCTTCAAAATTTAATACAAGTGCAACTTCGCCATTCTCTCCATAATACGTGTACGGACCTTCGATCTCTCCTTCCACATACGTGATTGTTTTAGCAGGTTTGCCATTATTGCTATATGTTTTATACAACCCTTCCAGTTCACCATTTTTATATTTCTCTTCCGTACTTACCTGGCCGTTGGAATAATAATATTTCCATTCTCCATCTTTTTTTCCTGAAACATAATTGCCTTCAGACTTTAATTTTCCCCCATACAAGTAATTGATCATTTTACCATCGTATTCATCGTTCAGTAATGTAGAGGTAGAGGAAACAGTTCCGTCGAAGAAATAAGATTTTTTAGGTCCATTGCTCATGTAATGATTGTACGGCACTTCACTTAATACTTTCTGGTTAAAATGACGGAATGTGAGCGTTCCTTTTCCGGCAATAAATTTATTCTGCTGGATGATTTTTCCGGTGGAGTCATATTGAATGGTTCCTTCATGCCATCCTTTGTGGTAAATGAATTCGTAATCCGGAATGTTTCCCGGATAGAAATATTGAACGTATCCATCCAGTTCATCGTCGAGGTAATATTCCTTTTTATATACGTCTCCGGAAACGTTGTAAGAGATCCATGTCTGCTGTTTGTTTCCGTTCACTACCCAGCCTTCTTTATTTAATTGGCCGGTCACAAAATAACTTTTGAAATATCCGTCTTCCACTCCATTTTTATAATTGGTTTCCTTGCTCAGTTTTCCATTAGGATAAAATGATTTTGAACCGCCGTTCATTTCACCATCTTTCCAGTTTGATTCTTCACTCACCGGACCGGTTCCATAGTATTTAATGTATTTCCCCTGCTTGTTTCCTTCTTTATCAAAATATCCTTCAGCCGTTTTTAATCCGTTCGCACTGTAAAAAACAATATTGGCTGCACCTTTACGGGTTGTTGTAGTGGAAATTACATTTCCTTTCTTATCATAAAAAGTAATCTCTCTTAATTTACTTCTATCATATTCAGAAGTGGAGTACATGATCCCGTCATCATCATAATTTATTGTTTTGCCATCCAGTTTTTTCTTTACATAATTTCCAGTTGAACTCACCTTCCCATTCTTATAATATTCTGTGTATTCACCTGTTACTTCATTGGCAATGTAAGTTGTTTTAGCACTCACTTTTCCGTTGGTGTAGTAATTAGTCCACAGCCCTTCCCGCTTGCCATCTTTTATTTGGCCAACAGCATATAATTCACCTGTTTCGAAATAACTTTTAAAATTTCCATTCTCAACATCATTAATATAAGCTGTTTCTGTTTTTAGTTTTTTATTCTCATAATAAGTTTTCGCAACGCCGTCCAGCTTATCATTTTTATACATATAGCTTCCGGTGAGTTCATTTTTATTGTTATAATACTGCTGTTCTCCTTCTTTTTTATCTGCTTTAAAATTGAAAATATTTTTCAGGTTCTCATTAAAAAAATAAATGGTTTGTTTCCCTTCCAGTAAATCAGATTTATAAGTTTCTTCATACCATTTATTACCGTTGGAAAACCAGCCCATACTGGATCCATCGTTTTTACCATTTTTGAAATACACTTTTGATTTTACGACTCCATTTTCATAATAGGTTGTCCATAAACCTTCTTTCATTCCTTCCTCATTAAATGACCCATCTGCTGATTTACCACCTTCGGTATTGTAGAATTCCCATTTTCCTTTTGGAACCGATTTTTTGTTTATGATTACATATTCACCTTTTGCAATAAGGGCGTTATCGTTGTAGATATAGTTAGATGTATTTTTTGCACGTGATTCAAAATCTAGAATTCTGCCGGAACGAATATCATTGAAATATACATAGGCTTTACCTGTAAATTCGTTAGCGTCTTTTTTATTTTTTTTATTCCAGCTTTGAATTTCTTTGATTTCCACATCAGAGAACATGGTATAAATTAAAGGCTGAAAATCATTTTCACTAAAAACTTTTACAAAAAATGGCACGTAATACTGCATAGCAAATCCCTGGTCATTTTTGGAATACACCAGTTTTTCTATCACCACCTGAATTTGTTTGATGAGCGGATCATCAATATCCACTTTGGTTTTATATTTTGAATCGTAAGCAACTTTTGATAAAAGAATTTCCTGTGCGGAATTGAAACTTTTTTCAGCTTTAGCAGGATTACGGCTCTTAACATAATTCTGTATATCATCTGTACCTTTTGAAATGCTGGTGAGTAAATTAATCGCCTGATTTTTATATTTACCATCAGGGGAAATCAGCAGGCAACAATTGTAGGCCATTATCGCCGGAACCAAATTTCCTTCCTGCAGATATACACTTCCCAAAAAGAAATGTGCCGGTGCATAAAAAGGATTGATGAGCAATGCCTGTTGGAAATTTTTCTTAGCATCATCATACGCTTTTATGTTATAATTGGTGATGCCCTTGTTATAATATAATAAATAATTGTGGGGATTTCTGGCAATGGCTGCATCATATTCATCCTGGGCTTCTTTCGGCATTTTCATGTTGTCCAGCGCATTGGCGATCTGCATGGAAAATGAGCTAAATTTATCCGGAAATAAATTCATTCCCAAACGTGCGGCCTCCAAAGATTTTACAAACTGGCTGTCATTGTAATAGGCGTTAGCCATTTCAAATAATGCCAGCATATAATTGGTATCACTTTTATTTACTTCTCCATAATATTTTATGGCATCTTTATATTGTTTTTTTTCATAATAACTGTTACCCTGTGATATTTTTTCACCGCTGTTAATTAGCGGATTATTCGTTTGGGCAAATGTTTGAACAGAAAAAAAAGCGCATAATAATTTGAAACTCAGTAAGCAGTGTTTTTTATACATCTCTGTTGTTGTTTGGCGTAAAGAATAAATATAACAGTATTCTTTCAGGTTTTTTGAGAATTATTCAATTTTCAATGGAGCAAAAAAAACCACCGGTAAAATACCGATGGCTTTAGGTTTTGAGGTTTGTATTATTTTTAGCTGCAACCCAGGCTATTGCCGCAGTTGAGGCATTTGTAACAGGTTCCACTGCGAACGGTGATATGTCCGCAGGTGTTACAGGCCGGAGCATCATTCTGCATACTTTTAGCAGCCGCATTAACGGCATCCATCCCATTAGACAACTTGGCCGCTTTTGGCTGTGATTGTGTTCCTGCCATCACACGTATCTCACTCAATTCAGGAACTCTTTCTCCAATGGCCGGAGTAGTTTCATCCCAAGGCTTATTTCCGAGGTTTTCCAATTCCGGTTTGTCGAGCACATGAACCAGGTCTGTTCTTCCCAAATATTCATAAGCTAAAGCTCTGAACATAAAGTCGATAATGGAAGTGGTGGTTTTAATATTCGGATGATCCACCATACCTGCGGGTTCAAATCGCGTGAAGACAAATTTTTCTACATATTCTTCCAATGGAACGCCATATTGCAAACCTATAGAGATAGCGATCGCAAAGCAGTTGAGCATACTGCGCATGGTTGCTCCCTCTTTGGCCATGTCAATAAATATCTCCCCCAATGTTCCATCATTATATTCGCCGGTACGAAGGAATATCGCCTGACCGTTGATCTTTGCTTTTTGTGTATATCCGCGGCGTTTCGCTGGTAAAGTGCGTCGCTCCACGATCATGGCAAGCTGGCGTTTTAAGGAAGTATCAGCACTGCTTTGAACACGTTTGTTCATTTCTTCCAGCAATTCATCAATGGTAAGTTTACCCATATCTACGAGTGAACTTGCCTGTTCCGCAACTGTGGTTTCTGGTGCCTCTGTTTTTTTCTTTTTATCGCTTTTGTTACTGAGCGGCTGCGATAATTTAGAACCGTCACGGTACAATGCACAGGCTTTCAATCCTAATTCCCAGCTTAAACGATAGGAGTCGGCAATATCTTCAATAGTTGCCTCATTGGGAAGGTTGATTGTTTTGCTGATCGCACCACTAAGGAAGGGTTGTGCAGCACTCATCATGCGAATGTGCCCGTGTGCATGAATAAAACGCACACCTGTTTTTCCGCATTTGTTAGCGCAGTCAAAAACAGAAAGGTGTTCATCTCTTAAATGTGGTGCACCTTCAACAGTCATTGCGCCGCAAACATATAAATTAGCTGCTTCAATCTGGTCATCGGAGAATCCTAATGCTTCCAGTAAACTCCATTCAAAATCCTGATATTGGTCTGGCGTAAATCCGAGACGTTGTAAACAAGATTCTCCTAAAGTATATACGTTGAATACAAATCCTATTTCAAAGGCACTGGCCATATTGGCATTCAATCTTTCCAGTTCAACCGGCAAAAATCCTTTTTCACTTAAGGTGATTTCATTGATGTAAGGAGCGCCTTTAATTGTAGCATGTCCTTTCGCAAAGTTTACAATATCCTCAATTTGTTTTTCAGAATATTTGAGGTTACGCAAAGCCTGTGGAACACTCTGATTGATGATCTTGAAATAACCACCACCGCTTAACTTTTTAAATTTAACCAAGGCGAAATCAGGTTCCACTCCGGTGGTATCACAATCCATCACCAAACCAATGGTTCCCGTAGGAGCAATTACTGTTGTTTGCGCATTGCGGTAACCGTATTTCTCTCCGTATTGCACGGCATCATCCCAGGCTTTGGTTGCTGCTGTCAATAAATAATCAGGACAATATTTTGCATTGATACCATGAGGCTTAATTTCGATTCCTTCAAAAGCATCCATTGCATCATAGGCTGCAGCACGATGGTTACGCATTACACGTAACATGTGTTTTTTATTTTCTTTATATTTTGAAAAGGTTCCCAGAAACGAAGCCAATTCCGCAGATGTTTTATAAGCCACACCCGTCATAATAGCGGTGATAGCTCCTGCAATACCTCTTGCTTCCTCACTATCGTATGCAATTCCGCTTACCATCAGCATACTTCCCAGATTTGCAAAACCTAAACCTAATGTTCTGTAATCATAGCTTAATTGAGCCACTTCCTGTGAAGGGAATTGCGCCATCAATACAGATATCTCTAACACAACTGTCCACAAACGGCAGGTATGTTCAAACCCTGCAACATCAAATGTATTATTGTCTTCATTAAAGAAACGACGAAGATTCACACTCGCAAGGTTGCAGGCCGTATTGTCTAAAAACATGTATTCGCTGCAAGGATTGGAAGCACGGATAGGTCCTCCTTCCGGACAAGTATGCCATTCATTAATGGTAGTATCATATTGTGTTCCCGGATCTGCACAACGCCACGCCGCATAATTGATGGTTTCCCATAATTGTTTTGCCTTAATGGTTTTCATCGTATGTCCGTCGCCACGGGCTTTCAGTTCCCAATCACCTTCATGGTCCAGTGCTTTAAAAAATGAATTAGGAATACGCACAGAGTTATTGCTGTTTTGCCCACTTACTGTACGATACGCTTCTCCTTCATAATCGCTAGGATATCCTGCTGCGATTAAAGCGGCTACTTTTTGTTCTTCTTCTACTTTCCAGTTTATGAATTTTTCAATTTCCGGATGATCCAGATCGAGACAAACCATTTTGGCTGCCCTTCTGGTAGTACCGCCGCTTTTGATAGCACCTGCTGCACGGTCACCAATTTTAAGGAAACTCATTAAACCGCTGGATGTTCCGCCGCCACTTAATTTTTCACCTTCACCGCGGATGCTGGAAAAGTTAGTTCCAACACCACTGCCATATTTAAAAATTCTTGCTTCCCGAACCCAGAGGTCCATGATACCGCCTTCATTCACCAGGTCATCATCCACACTTAAAATAAAACAGGCATGTGGCTGAGGGCGTTCGTATGCTGAAGTTGATTTTTTTAATTTTTCGTCTTTGGGATCTACATAATAATGGCCCTGAGGTTTTCCGGTGATACCATATACTTCATGTAAGCCGGTGTTGAACCACTGCGGACTATTGGGAACACAAGCCTGATTCAGGATGGAATATACCAGTTCTTCATAAAATACCTGCGCATCCTTTTCGGAAGCAAAATAATTATAGCGTTCGCCCCATACTCTCCAGCAATGCGCCATGCGATGGGCCACTTGTTTAGATGAAGTTTCACGTCCGCTGGTTCCGTCTGTTTGAGGAACGCCTGCTTTACGAAAATATTTTTGTGCAAGGATGTCGGTTGCTATCTGGCTCCATTGTTTGGGAACTTCCACATTGTCCATTTGAAAAACCGTTTCACCTGTAGGATTTTTAATCACAGAAGTGCGGTAATCGTATTCGAACATTTCGAAGGGGCTCACACCATCGCGGGTAAATTGCCGGGTGAACTGTAATGCTGTTGTGGATTTTTTTGTTGCCATATATGTATAGTTAGTTGGGTTAGTATTTCTTTTACAGGGAAACGAAAATATCTGATAGCATCCATGTTTGGTTGTTTTTGATATCCCCAAATTGTGGAAAAAAGTATTCAATATTTCATAACATCAAGAGCATCTTATGTTTTAAGCGTTTTGCACTTTTTGTGGAAAGAATTAATTTTTTATTGTTATAAATAAACGTTAGCCATATAAGCTTCCGGAATGATGTTAACATTGTAATGTAATTCAATAATTATGCGTGCCGTCGTTCAAGTAGTTAAAAATGCATCGGTTTCCATTGAAGGAAAAATTAATGGCTCGATCAATACAGGTTTACTCGTGCTAATTGGAATTGAAGAGGCAGACAACGAAGAAGATATCAGATGGCTTAGCAGTAAAATTGTACAATTGCGCATTTTTTCTGATACACAGAAAATTCCAAATTTAAGTGTGAAAGATGTAGATGGGGATATATTGCTGATCAGCCAGTTTACACTATTTGCATTGACTAAAAAAGGAAACCGGCCCAGCTATATTCGTGCAGCCAAACCTGAAAAGGCCATTCCGGTGTATGAAAATATGATAAGGCAACTGGAAACAGATCTGGGAAAAAAAATTGAAACCGGAATATTTGGAGCGGACATGCAGGTAAGTTTGTTAAACGATGGCCCCGTTACCATTATCATAGACTCAAAAAATAAAGAATAATGACCATAGATGAAGCACAGCAATCTGTTGATACGTGGATTAAAACGATAGGTGTAAAATACTTCAGTGAACTGACCAATTTAGGCATACTGATGGAAGAGGTGGGAGAATTATCAAGGCTGATGGTGAGAACATACGGCGAACAGTCATTTAAGAATACAGACGAAGGAAAAGACTTAGGGGATGAGATGGCAGATGTACTTTGGGTGCTGATCTGCTTAGCCAACCAAACCGGTGTTAACCTTACAGAAGCATTGCAGAAAAATATAGAGAAGAAGACCTTGAGGGATGGGGAGAGGCATAAACATAATGATAAATTGAAAGGGTAAATTTTGTTATAAGTGTTAAGTGTTATATAAAAAAATATGAAATTATCAGACCTTTATTCAACATTTTGCACTCAACATTCAACACATAAAAATGTCTTTTTTCAAAAAAATAAATCCTAAAGCCACATCATCTGCAAGTACAGGATTCGGAGATAATGCAAGTAATTATGGTGGCAGGTTTCTGCATAAAAACGGTGAATCCAATACGTATAAAACCGGTTTAGGCATACTTGAACGATACAGTTGGTTTCACAGTATGCTAAAAATGAAAGGAAGACATTTCTTCCTGATAGTTCTTGGTTATTACATCAGCGCAAATTTTGTTTTTGCCTCTATCTATTATCTCATTGGCGTTGAACATCTCAGTGGAATGGAGACGGTTACAGAGGGCGATAAATTTGCAGAAGCCTTTTTCTTCAGTGCACAAACTTTTACAACTGTGGGATATGGAAGAATAAGCCCAACAGGTATTCTTACCTCTGCGATCGCTTCATTTGAGGCATTGATCGGCTTATTAACCTTTGCTGTAGCAACGGGCCTGATGTACGGCCGTTTTAGTAAACCCACTGCATATATTCGTTTTTCATCAAATGCCCTGATTGCACCTTTCCAAAATGGAACAGCTCTGATGATCAGGCTTGCACCTTACAAGAACACTATTTTATCGGACGCTGAGGCTAAATTAACCGTTGGGATGGTGATAGATGATAATGGTAAAATGGTCAATAAATTTTATCCGCTTTCACTTGAACTGGATAAAGCAAATACCCTGAATTTAAGCTGGACACTGGTTCATAAAATAAATGAAGAAAGTCCGCTATTTAGCTTAACAGAAAATGACCTGATCAACGGTTCCGGGGAGATCATGGTTTTTATGAAAGCTTTTGACGATATGTTCAGCAATACGGTTATGGCCAGAACATCTTATACATTCGGAGAAATTATTTACGGCGCTAAGTTTACACCTATGTTTTATCGAGATGAAAAACACAACAGAACAAATCTTGATCTGTCGAAATTAGATGCGATTGAAAAAGTTAACCTGACTAATTGAACGTTCCGAATTTTTCAATTTTTCTATAGGGTTGTTTGAAAAAATTATCAACCACCTGATTAAATTGATCTTTATAAAAAATGGGTGTTGAATGACCGGAGTTGGGGAGAATCCATAAATAGGCATTCGGAATCGATCTGTATATTAACATCGTATGTTCTGGCCGGATCACATCATGATCGCCGCCAATAATGAGTGAAGGACATTTTATGAGTGCAAGATCCGATGTTTTAATATGCGGCTCCGTTGCCAGCAATTTGAAAAGTTTTCGTTGGAATTTTATGTCGGGGGTGGATGGCACATTTACGATACTATCATATATCCTGCCTGCCCATGATGCAGCAAAATCATCTACAGCATTTTTATCAGGCGAAAGATTAGCACCTGTAACAGCCAGTTTTTTTACTTTCACCGGATGGCGCATGGCTAACAACAAACCATTTATTCCACCGTCACTCCAGCCAATCACAAAAGCACTGTCAATTTTTAAATGATCAAGCAATGCAGACAGATCATCGGCCATCATTTCATAACTAAGTGAATCACCGGTTTCTTTAGATTTTCCCTGCGATCGGCTATCTGCTACAATAACTTTATAATGCTGGGAGAGATAAGGTATTTGAAAAGTAAAATCTTTAATAGATCCGCCGTTCCCATGAATGATTAGTAAAGGCTCGCCGGCACCATAGGTTTCGTAATACATTTTTAAACCTCGGATATTTACATATTTTCCCGCCTTGTCATTATTGCCATACAAGGTGCTGTCCGATGAAGATTGAGCTTTAGCAATACCATTTACAAAGATCAACACAGCTATAATCAAAATAATTTTCATGTCTGATTTTTTAATGACCAGAAAGTACACAATAAATCTGGTTTGCCCTGAAATTTTTCAACTGTTATCTTTGCGCACATGGCAAACGAAAATATTTTCCAGGAACTGATAGCGCATTGCAAAGAATATGGCTACATTTTTCAATCGAGTGAATTATACGACGGATTAAGTGCCGTATATGATTACGGACAAATGGGTGCGCAACTCAAAAAAAATCTGCGGGATGAATGGTGGAAAAGCATGACGCAGATCAACGAGAATAATATCGTGGGCATTGATGCTGCCATCTTCATGCATCCTACCACCTGGAAAGCAAGCGGTCACGTTGATAATTTCAGTGATCCGATGATTGATAATAAAGACAGCAACAAAAGATATCGGGTAGATCATTTAATTGAAGCCCATGCAGAATTATTAGATAAAGAATCCGGCGATGCACTGCTTGCTAAAATGGATGCCTTACTAGCCAAAGATGATATGGCAGGATTAAAAATGCTGATAGAGGAAAATAAAATAAAATGTTCGATCAGTAAAACGTGTAACTGGACAGATGTCCGTCAGTTCAACCTGATGTTCAGCACACAGATGGGAAGTGTTTCCGATGATTCAGATACCATTTATTTACGCCCGGAAACAGCACAGGGAATTTTTGTAAATTTTCTGAATGTGCAGAAAACAGGAAGAATGAAAATTCCGTTCGGTATTGCACAAACCGGAAAAGCATTTCGCAATGAGATCGTTGCACGCCAGTTCATTTTCCGTATGAGAGAATTTGAACAGATGGAAATGCAATTTTTTATTCGTCCCGGCTCACAAATGGAATGGTATAATTACTGGAAATCAGAAAGGAAAAAGTGGATGGAAAGCATTGGCATTCCTGCAGAAAAATTACGTTACCACGATCATGTGAAACTGGCTCATTATGCAGATGCAGCAGTAGATATAGAATTTGAATTTCCGTTCGGTTGGAAAGAGCTGGAAGGTATTCATAGCAGAACAGATTTCGATCTCAAACAACATCAGGAGTTCAGCAAAAAGAAAATCCAATATTTCGATAACGACCTGAATGAAGAAGGTAAACCTATTGGAAATTACACGCCTTTTGTTGTAGAAACTTCAGTAGGGCTCGACCGGTTATTTTTAACAGTGATGAGCCTTGCCTATGCAAATGAATCCTGGAAAAAAGAGGATGGTTCAGATGACAATCGTGTGGTGTTAAGATTGCCTGCAAAATTAGCACCGGTGAAATTGGCTATTTTGCCTTTACTTAAAAAAGATGGCCTTCCGGAAATTGCACGTGAATTAATGAACGAATGCAAATCGTTTTTCCATTGTTTTTATGAAGAAAAAGATGCTATCGGAAAACGGTACAGGAGAATGGATGCCATTGGTACACCGTTTTGTGTAACGATCGATCATCAGACCAAAGAAGACCAGACCGTAACGATTCGATATAGAGATACTATGACGCAGGAAAGAATTCCTATGAGCGGGTTGAGAAAATTGATTTTGGAGAAAATGATGTAGCGGAATTGTGAATGGGTAAATGGGTGAATGTGCAAATGAATGAATGTGCAAATGATTGAATTTGCAAATGTGCAAATGAAGAAAGAAGAATTGTAAATGTGTAAGAGTTTTTTATTATATTAAATACTTCGGGAAAAAGAAAATGTTTAAATGTGCAAATTTCTGGATGTGGAAATTATTGAATGGGCAAATTATTTTATCCGTAAATGATAAATAATTAAACATATTATGCATCCTGAATTTTCAGATTTTTTTATTGTATCTGTTTTTAGTTGTACTGATTATTTTTCCTAAAAGTTTAATAAGGTCTTGTATTTTAAATTTCAGAATTCCCGGGGATACATAATGAGGAGATTGTTCACATAACAGAAGCCAGTACTCCGTTTCTTCCGCTTCTTTATAAGCAATTTTTAATTTATGTACAAAATCAGCTTTGCTTTCTGCACCCTGAGCTTCTCTGATATTTGCTCCAATAGAAGTACCTGATTTTAAGATCTGGCGAGCGATCATATACTTTCTTTCTTGTTCTAATTTATTTGCAAAATCAAGGATCAGTATTGCAAATTCAAAACTTAATTTTAAAATTACATTCTCACTCATCTCTAAAAATACCAAGTAAAAAACCTGATACAATTATATCCCCTTTTTTCTACCCATTCAGGTTAGAGGTTTGCAAATATTCAACATTCGCAAATTTGCACATTCACTCATTCGCACATTCACTCATTCGCACATTTGCACATTCACAACATTCACCCATTCACACATTTGCAACATCTACCCATACAACTCCTGATGAATACATTTTTTATCAAACCCCAACTCCACAATCCTTCTTTTCGCTTCATCAATCATATCTTTCCAACCGCAAAGATAAAATGCGGCAATACATGGACCGTTGGGATCGGCCATTTGTTTTTTCTTCACTAGTTCTTCATACACATCATGTACATAACCAGTTTTACCATCCCATTCTTCCCTTGATAAAGTTGGTATGTAATGCAAGCCGGGAAATTCTTCCGTTAAAGTTCTCATCTCTTCATAATACAACAGGTTGCTTTTTGTTCTCGTTCCAAAAATGAGATATACATCCTGGTGTGGAATATTATGACGGCTGATATGATGCAACATACTTCTGAAAGGAGCAATGCCGGTTCCGGTACAAATCAGGTACAGGTCTTTATCAATAGATTCAGGTAAAGTAAATACACCAACAGGACCACGATAGGTAAGTATCGTTCCAACCTCAACCTGATTAAATAAATATTCAGTTCCGGCGCCGCCTTCCAGTAATACAATACATAATTCAAAAACATTTGTATCATCGGGCCAACTGGCAATAGAATAACTACGCCATCTTTTATTAGGCTTTTCATGAATCGGAAGATCCAGCGTAACGAATTGACCTGGTTTGAATATAAAATTATCTAACTCGGTAACTTCAATGAAAAAACGCCGTGTTCCTTCTGTTTGCTGTTCTATTCTTATTACTTTGCCTGAGCGCCATGGTTCCAATGCCATACTTAAATATTTAGGTTAAGTTAAGCAAAAGTTTTCCGAATTAAAATGAACAACACCACAAATAAACTGTTCATGGTTATATCTTTGCAGAAGAAAAGAAAAGTTACGGGAACTGTTTCCCTGGAGAATGAACCTCGATGTGCTGTTGAATATCTATAAAAATGATCCCCGCTGTTTTCAAATAGCGGACAGGATCACTATGAGCAGCCCGAACCATCTTCAGCTTAAAGGCCTTGCAGGCAGCGCTTCTCAATTCGTACTGGCTGCTGTTCACCAACATCCCTCCACTGCACAAACCAATCATCTGGTTATTTTAAGAGATGCAGAAGAAGCAGCTTATTTTCAGAATACGCTGGAGAATATCACGCATGCGCTGGACATTTTTTATTTTCCTTCTTCTTTCAGAAATAAAAAGAATTTCCGACTGCTCAACAGCAGCCATGTAATGTTACGTACAGAAGCATTGACTCGAATCAGCACCGGAGGAAATAAAAAAGTACTGGTAACCTATCCGGAAGCATTATTTGAAAAAGTAGTGTTAGCTAAAACACTCACGGAAAATATTATCAGTATCAAACAGGCCGATACGCTGGATATTAATTCCATTATGGAAAAATTTCTGGGTTATGGTTTTGTAAGAACAGATTTTGTATATGAACCCGGACAATTTGCTATTCGTGGTGGCATCATGGATGTTTATTCTTTCGGTAATGAGAAACCTTACCGCATTGAACTTTTTGGAAATGATGTGGACAGTATCCGCATTTTTGATCCTCAGACACAATTGAGTGAAAGAAAATTGTTACAGGTAAGTATTATTCCAAATGTGGAAACAAAATTTGATACATCTGAGAAAGTTTCCATCATGGATTTTCTTCCGGACAATGTGGTGGTTTGGACAGAAGACTGGCAGTTTATCAAAGAGAAAATAGAACAGCAGGAAGAAGACCTTCAAATAGCACTGGAATATAATGAACCTTTAACCGCAAAAAATAATCATGATATTGCAGAGGATGAAATCAATGATAAAGGAGAAGTAGATGCTAATGAATTTATTACTGCCGCATCATTAGAGAAACAGATCAGTGCACGTCACACCATAGAATTAGGCAAACCATTTTTTTCATCGGGAGAAAAGGCACAAATTATATTTCAGGCTAAGGAACAACCTGCCTTCAACCGGCAGTTCAATTTACTGATCTCGAATTTGCAGGAATATGAAAAGTTGCAATACAATATTTTCATTTTTTCCGAAAATGGAAAACAATTAGAAAGACTTCATAGCATTTTCACAGATTTAAAAGCGGAGATACAGATTACGCCGATCCCTGTTTCCATTCATGAAGGATTTATAGATGATGATCTGAAGATAGTTTGCTATACAGATCACCAGGTTTTTCAACGCTATCATAAATATAAAGTGAAGCAGGCGTTCAGTAAGAATAAAGCCCTGACGTTGAAAACGCTTCGCGAATTACAGCCCGGAGATTATGTTACGCACATCGATCATGGTGTGGGTGTGTACAGTGGTTTGCAAAAGATAGAAGCAAACGGTCGTATGCAGGAGGCGGTGAGAATACAATACAAAGACGGCGATTTATTGTATGTAAATATTTCATCACTGCATAAGATCAGCAAATACAGTGGTAAGGAAGGTTCCATTCCTAAAATGAATAAATTAGGAAGTGATGTATGGAATAAATTAAAAGAGAAAACAAAAAGACAGGTAAAAGATATAGCTACGGATTTGATTCGTTTATATGCGGAAAGAAAAAGCCGGGAAGGATATGCACATTTTCCGGATACTTACATGCAAACAGAATTGGAAGCGAGTTTCATTTATGAAGACACACCAGATCAGGCGAAGGCAAGTGAAGATGTAAAACGTGATATGGAAAAGCCCGCACCCATGGATCGGCTGGTATGTGGTGATGTAGGTTTTGGTAAAACGGAGATCGCTGTCAGGGCTGCATTTAAATCTGTTGCAGATGGAAAGCAGGCCGCAGTTTTAGTACCAACAACGATACTCGCCTATCAGCATTATAAAACTTTTGGCGACCGGTTGAAAGATTTTCCTGTGACCGTTGATTTTATCAATCGTTTTAAATCAGCGAAAGAAAAAAAGGAAACGCTCCAAAAATTAGAGGATGGTAAAATTGATATCATCATTGGTACGCATGCCATCTTAAGTAAAGATGTGAAATTTAAAGATCTGGGCGTGATGATTATTGATGAGGAACAAAAATTTGGGGTGGCTGCAAAAGAAAAATTAAAACAGATCCGTGCAACGGTTGATTCACTCACACTTACGGCTACGCCAATACCTCGTACGTTGCAATTCAGTTTGATGGGTGCAAGAGATCTCAGTATTATCAATACACCACCGCCGAACAGGCAGCCTATACAAACAGAAGTAATGGTGTTTAATGAAGATGCGATCCGCGATATTATTTATTATGAAACAGAAAGAGGTGGTCAGATCTTTTTTATTCACAACCGGGTGAAAGGACTGGAAGAAATGAAAAGTTTTATACAAGGATTATGTCCTGATGTTAGTATTGCATTTGCGCACGGACAAATGGAAGGCGATCAACTAGAAGATACAATCCTGGATTTCATGGATAAAAAATATGACGTGCTTGTTTGCACCAACATTGTGGAAAGTGGTGTTGACATTCCAAATGTAAATACGATCATCGTAAACAATGCGCACCAGTTTGGCCTTAGTGATTTACACCAGTTACGCGGACGTGTTGGACGTTCCAATAAAAAAGCATTTTGTTATTTACTGGCACCGCCCGTAAGTACCTTGCCGCCCGACAGCCGCAAGCGTTTAAATACACTCGAACAATACAGTGAACTCGGTAGTGGTTTTCAGATTGCGATGCGTGACCTGGATATCAGAGGCGCAGGTAATATGTTGGGTGGTGAACAAAGTGGTTTTATTGCAGAGATAGGATTTGAAATGTATCAAAAAATCTTAGATGAAGCGATCAAGGAATTAAAGCGGAAAGAATTTCATGATCTGTTTAAAGAAGAGATTCAACAGCAGGATGATTTTGTGAACGACTGCAGCATTGATACCGATCTTGAAATTTTAATACCGGATAGTTATGTAGAAAGTATTGCTGAAAGATTATCCCTTTATTCGCGTTTGGATAATTGTGAAAATGAAGAAGATCTCCTTGCTTTTCACAATGAATTGCAGGATCGTTTCGGCCCCGTTCCGGCACAGGTAGAAGATCTTTTTACAACGGTTCGTTGCCGTAAAATAGCGGTAGAATTAGGGTTTGAAAAATTGTTTTTAAAAAATGATGTTCTCAAATGTTTCTTTGTAAGCAATCCTGATTCGCCTTATTTTCAGAGTGAAACCTTCAACAGCATCTTATCATTTTTACAAACCGGCACCAACAAAGGAAAATTAAAGCAGGTAGGTAAAAATGGAATTCTGGTAGTAGATGATATTAAAAGTATGGATGAATTGTTTCGTTTTATTTCGAAGATGCATGCGGCAGCCAACCTCACAGGTTAGGATCTCACAGGTTCATTAAAAAGATACATATCTGACAAGCCTGGCCAAAAGATATTTTGCTGATAAATAGTTGAACTGAATGATTGGTATAAAAAGTGATGCTTATAATCAACCTGTTAGGTATAGACCTGTTAGGTCTTAAGACCTAACAGGTCTAAAAAAAAATTGAACAATTTTATTTGTTCAACTTTCTATCGTTTTATCACTCATTAGTACCTAAAACTACCCCATTTTTAAAGGCATTTTTAAATTAATAATAGTTCCAAGTTTTTATATCCGATACCTATAGGTGTCAGACATTAAATTCACCTTTCAAAATTTTCGCGATAAATTCTTCTTCAGTTTTCAGCAAATGAATTTTTAATGTAAGTTTTATCTGTTCGGTAGGGCAGCAAACCGGTAAACGTTCCTTTGCCTTACTTTGCCATAATTTGTAAAAGTCTTTATCTGATTCTGCATCTTTGGTATTACTTTCTTCTTCCAGTAAATGTTCCAGCATCTGTATCCAGATAATGGTATTTGAATAATCATTTTGCATCTTTGCCAGCTTCTTTTCTAATTGCATGGCTTTACGGCCACAAACCATTTGTCTGAGTGTAAGGTCTGATATATTGTCTGAAGCTTTTTCTTTCAACTTTCCCTGTAGTTGTTCGGGCAAAGGCATTTTCTTAAAAGTTTGCTCCTGATAGGCTGGTGAAATCTATCCAGTTTACCGGAAGATGATTTCATTAATCGGTAACCCGTGCGGGAATGCGCAAAAGTTGACCTGTCAACATTTAAAAAATCTGCTAAATCCTGTTGTGTAAGGTTAAATAATTCACCAAGAACATCCCTTTTTTTCTGTCTTTTCATATAAGGGGTTTATTGAACAAGTTAACCGCACAATTTTAGGTACACAAAAAAATTGTGCGAAATATTTTGTGCGTTTTATTTCTATGCAAAAGAGCTACCCTTCGGTAGCTCTTTTCAAATAATTATTCAATATTTATTAATCCCACGATTTCTTGGCCACGCCATCTTTCACAGCCTGTAAAGCTTTCGCTTCACCCAACATGGTGGTCATTTTATTTCCTTTTCCATCATGGCCTTGTGCCATATAACCGCCACGAGAAGTTTTGGTAATTACCGCATCTTGCATTGGAACATTCTTCTCTTTCGTTTTCATGCAATAAGCTGTTAACATGTTTGACATTTTTGTAAAAATTTATTGTTACTAATTAGTTTTAAGGTTTTTAAAGGATACAAGCTACTAAAATATTTTTGAAGCCAAAGAATTTGCAAATTGACTTACACATCAATTTTTGCATATTTGGCATGCGACTCAATAAATTCTCTTCTAGGTGGCACTTCATCTCCCATCAGCATACTGAACACTCTATCTGCTTCGGCAGCACTTTCCAAAGTCACTTGTTTTAAGGTTCTTGTGAGCGGATTCATCGTGGTTTCCCATAACTGCTCTGCATTCATCTCTCCCAAACCTTTATATCGTTGTATGTTCACACTTTCATCCTTTCCCTGTCCAAATAAAGTAACTAAACCTTTCCGCTCTTCATCATTCCAGGCATATTCCTGCTCCTTTCCTTTTTTAACCAGATACAAAGGTGGCTGGGCAATGTACACATTTCCCTGTTCAACCAACTCTTTCATATAACGGAAAATAAAAGTCAGGATCAGTGTTGCAATATGACTACCATCCACATCGGCATCCGTCATGATGATCAGTTTATGGTAACGCAACTTCGAAATATCCAATGCTTTGGGATCTTCCAGCGTACCAATCTTAACTCCTAATGCCGTAAACATATTTCTGATCTCTTCATTATCGTAGATCTTATGTTCCATGGCTTTCTCCACGTTAAGAATTTTACCTCTTAACGGTAAGATCGCCTGAAAACTTCTGTCACGGCCTTGTTTCGCCGTTCCACCTGCCGAATCTCCTTCCACCAGAAATAATTCGCAGCGACCCGGATCTTTATCAGAACAATCTGCCAGTTTCCCCGGCAATCCACCACCCACTAAAACACTTTTACGCTGCACCATATCACGGGCGCGCTTAGCGGCGGCCCGGGCCTGTGCCGCCAGTATTACTTTTTGTATGATGGTTTTGGCATCTCTTGGATTTTCTTCCAGGTAATTTTCCAGTACACGGCTAAGGGTTGTATCTACAATCCCCATTACTTCACTGTTTCCTAACTTAGTTTTCGTTTGCCCCTCAAACTGAGGCTCCGGAACTTTAACCGAAATAATAGCGCTGATACCTTCCCGGAAATCATCTCCTTCGATAGCTACTTTTGCTTTTTCAAACATTCCCTGTTTTTCACCATAACTTTTAAAAACACGGGTAATGCTTCTTCTGAAACCGGCAACGTGTGTTCCGCCTTCTATCGTATTGATGTTATTTACATAACTGAAAATATGCTCCTGATAGCCTGAATTATACACCATCGCCACTTCAACAGCTACATTATTGATGGGATCATGTCCGTCGCAATAAATAACTTTTGGAATTAAAGGCTGACGATTAGCGTTCTTATCAATCATCTCCACAAACTCTACAATACCGCCTTCGCTGAAAAAGTTCTTCTGGTAAATTTCACCTTTGTCGTCTAATTCTCTTTTGTCGTATAAAGTGATAGAAAGATTTCTGTTCAAAAAAGCCAGTTCTCTCATACGGCCTTCCAGGATCTCCTTGTTGTAAACGGTATGTGTGAAAATGCTTCCGTCAGGCCAAAACTGAACTTTGGTTCCTGTCTTATCACTTTTACCAATTTCCCTTACAGGATACGCCGGTATACCGGTATGATACTGCTGTTCAAATATTTTGCCTTCGCGCTGTACCGTTACATGCAATGTGGTACTAAGTGCATTTACGCAACTCACACCCACGCCATGCAAACCGCCGGAAACTTTATAAGATCCTTTATCAAATTTTCCACCCGCATGTAAAACCGTCATTACCACTTCCAGTGCACTCCTGTTTTCTTTTGTATGCATGCCTGTTGGAATACCACGTCCATCATCTTCTACTGTGATGGAATTATCTTCATTTATAATAACAGAGATATTTTTACAGTGGCCTGCCAATGCTTCATCAATCGAGTTATCTACCACTTCATACACGAGGTGATGTAGCCCTTTGATAGAGATATCGCCAATGTACATCGCCGGCCGCTTTCGAACGGCTTCGAGGCCTTCCAGCACCTGGATACTATCTGCGGAATAAGAATTAGTTGGAATAACGGGAATCTCTACGGTGTCTGTATTCATATAAGGAATTCTGTGAAAATGAATTCCTGCGAAGATAGCTAAAAGCAAGTGCTTTTACGTTGAAAAATGGGTTTATTTTCCACTGTTTATACCCGATTAACCCTTCCTTTTAAACAACAGGTAATATTATGGTAATAATCCTTCAAACGCTGTGTGCTAACCCTAACCTTTTGTATATTTGCACCGAATTTTAAATGAATCAGACCTCCGACATATTTTCACTTGCTCAGAAGCAACCTTACCTTCATAATGAGCTGGAATTAATGCTCGATGTGGAACGTACAGTACCCGGCTCGGTTCATTATTCGATAAAGCGTTACAAAAAATTGCCGCTGTGGCAGATAGAAGATACCGGTGTTCTCGTTTACAACTATGAAAGAAGTAACCCGGCTGAAAATTTTCTGGAATTACGTTTTTGTGTAAGTGGCAACATCTATTGCCGTCAGAAACAAACAGAATGTGATTTCTGTAAATTAACTTCTTCAAAATCCTGTATAGAAAAAGTGGATAGTGCAGATGTAATTTCCTTCAGGTTTACAAGATCATACCTTCAGCAATTTGCCAAAGCACATAAAACACCCGTGAACCTGACCGATAACGTGTTGTCTTTCACACATAAAAGTTCATTTTCTAAAATATTGCCTTTATGCGGCAAAAGCCGGATGGCAATTGAGGCATTACTAAATCATACCTATACCGACACTTTAGAGAATATTTTCATAAACGCTCAAACACAGATTCTGCTTTTATACAGTATGGATTGTATGCTGGGTGAAAAAGAAGAAACTACTTTCAGTTGTAAGTTTTTGGCTAATGAGGCCGACAGGGAGAAAATCATTAAAGCCAGAGAAATATTATTGCAGCATATTGGTGAACCTATCACCATTAAAGCGCTTAGCCGCAAGGTGGCCATCAATGAATGCTATTTGAAAAAGGGTTTCAAAGAAATTTTCGGTACCACTATTTTTGATTTTTATCAAGGCCAGAGAATGGAACACGCCAAATATCTTTTATACGATAAAGGCTTAAGCGTTACAGAAGTATCTATGCTGCTCGGCTATTCTTCTATCTCGCATTTCAGTTCCGCATTCAAAAAACATACGGGAATAAAACCGTGCGAATTGTTATTGCGATAAAAAAAAGCAACCATCAGATTGCTTTTAATATGATAGTTTTAATATCATACAAGTTTTTCATTTACGCACTTGGATTTTAAAACGGGCATTGTAGATTTTAAAAGAACGGGAGTAAGAATACCCCCGTTTTACCCTAATAAAACCCTAAACCAGCAAAAATCTTTACTCACTGATCGTTCCTTCCTCACTCATCAAAATCTCTTTTTTATTCTCGCCTTGCTTCAACTTTATTTTGTAATAAGGTGAAACTCCGGCTAATTCTAATTTCGTTATTTCTGTTATTGTTGCATCTGCGTAACTGGTAGATAAAGCAATTCTAACATTTTCAGGAATTCTGTCTGTGTTATATACAACTTTAGATCTCACCAGATTGCCTGTTGCATCATATTCTGTCATTTGTTTTACAGTATCAACATTCGTAAATGTTACCATATAATTGCCATTATAACCTTTTGTCCATCTTGCATCCGAAGTTGTATACTTGGCTTCGAAAGCCGACTTTACGGCATCAGGAGCGGTAATACGAGCTTCAGTTTTAGCCTTCTTAATTTTAATCTTTGTTTTTGTTTGTGCATCAACTGCTGTGTTAAACAAGAGTCCGGCACAAAACGCTACAATAAAGTTTTTCATTTAAAATTTTTTTGTAAGGATTATCAGTTTCAGCTACACACTTTCCAATAACATGCCAACCGGATTATTTTTTTGAATAAAATTGATGTATATGCTCGACTGTATTCATTATTCATTGATTTACAGGCACGAATCTTTAAAAAAAAATTTTGTGAAAATTCCTTTACAAAAAATACATTATCTGTTTTCATTAATGTAAGCGTGTATACAGCCAAGCATCCTTTTTCATTAACTTCGCACCCTTAAATTTTTGTAGGGAATGTCATCCAGATACCAGGAATATCAGCAATTGAATCTACCATCCATCAGTCAGGAGATATTGAAGAAATGGGAGATTGAACAGACTTTTGAACAAAGCGTATCCTTAAGAGAAGGTAAAACACCTTTTGTATTCTTTGAAGGTCCGCCTAGCGCCAACGGTTTACCGGGTATTCACCATGTAATTTCCAGAACTTTAAAAGATCTGGTTTGCAGGTATAAGACCATGCAGGGTTTTCAGGTTAAAAGGAAAGGCGGATGGGACACTCATGGCCTGCCTGTAGAGTTGGGCGTTGAAAAGGAATTAGGTATCACAAAAGAAGACATTGGGGTAAAGATCACGGTTGAAGAGTATAATAAAAAATGCAGGGAAGTGGTGATGCGGTACAAAGACAAGTGGGATGACATCACCAAAAAAATGGGTTATTGGGTAGATCTAAATAAACCGTATGTAACTTTTGAAAATAATTATATAGAAACGCTATGGTGGTGCCTGAAACAATTATATGATAAAGGATATCTGTATGAAAGCGTAAGTATACAACCTTATTCTCCTGCTGCGGGAACTGGTTTGAGCAGCCATGAACTAAATCAGCCGGGCACTTACAAAGATGTAAAGGATACGAGCGCCGTAGCAATGTTTAAAGCCATCAGAAACAAGACTTCCCAATTTTTATTTCAATATGGTTCTGAGGAAGTTTTCTTTATGGCCTGGACAACCACTCCATGGACGCTGCCCAGCAACCTTGGTCTGACCGTAGGACCAAACATTGAATATTCCATCATTGAAACTTTTAACCCCTATACATTTATAAAAGTTCAACTCATTCTGGCATCTGCACTCGTTCCAAAATATTTTAAACCGGAAGTGGAAAATGGAGATTTTGATAGTTTTAAAGAAGGCGATAAACTCATTCCGTGGAAAAAATTGGGGGTTGTAAAAGGGGCTGATCTGGAAGGACTGGAATATGAACAATTACTACCGTTTGAAGCCAACAACATCGCTGCTATTACAGAATTGACGCCTGAAGCTAAACCTTTCAGAGTAGTTACCGGAGATTTTGTTACCACGGAAGACGGTACCGGAATCGTTCATACGGCTCCGGCATTTGGTGCTGATGATTATAAAGTTGGAAAGAAAAATAACCTTGGGATTTTAACGCTGGTTGACAAAGAAGGAAAATTTATTACCGGTGTAGGCGAATTCAGCGGCCGGTATGTAAAAAATTATAAAGATGATGCTGCATATGCCGATGTGAATGTTGATATTTCCATCAAACTAAAAAAGGAGAACAGGGCTTTTAAAGTGGAGAAATATGAACACAGTTATCCGCATTGCTGGCGCACCGATAAGCCGATCATTTATTATCCCCTGGATGCCTGGTTTATCAAAACAACCGCTGTTAAAGATAGAATGGTGGAGCTGAATAAAACCATCAACTGGAAACCGGCAGCTACAGGTACCGGACGATTTGGTAACTGGCTCGAAAATATGGTAGACTGGAACCTGAGTCGTAGTCGTTTTTGGGGAACACCATTACCACTCTGGAAAACGGAAGATGGCAGCGAAAAAAAATGCATCGGAAGTATTGCAGAACTGAATGAAGAAATAAAAAAAGCCAGCGCAAAATTAGGTGGTGATGTAAATGCAAATTACCTCCACAACGGAATACTCGATCTGCATAAACCGTATGTAGATGATATTATTTTGATAAGTGACAGCGGCCAGCCTATGAAACGTATACCCGATCTCGTTGATGTATGGTTCGACAGTGGCGCAATGCCCTATGCACAATGGCATTTTCCTTTTGAAAATAAAGAAACGTTTGAGCAAAATTTTCCCGCTGATTTTATTGCAGAAGGCGTGGACCAAACGCGTGGATGGTTCTATACCTTACATGCATTAGGTGTTTTGTTATTTGATAGTGTAGCGTATAAAACTGTTGTGAGTAATGGATTGGTGCTGGATAAATCCGGCAATAAAATGAGTAAACGCCTGGGTAATGTAGTAGATCCGTTTGGAACTATCAACAATTACGGAGCTGATGCAACCAGATGGTACCTCATTACGAATGCGTCGCCCTGGGATAGTTTGAAATTTGATGAAGAAGGCATTAAAGAAGTGCAGCGTAAATTCTTTGGAACTTTATATAATACGTACCAGTTCTTTGCCCTGTACGCAAATCTCGATGGATTTACATTTAAAGAAAATTACATCCCGGTGAAAGAAAGGCCGGAAATAGATCAGTGGATACTTTCTTCATTGAACACGCTGATTGGTGAAGTGACACATAATTTTGATGCCTATGAGCCTACTCAGGCAGGCAGGCTGATAGAAGATTTTGTAGATGCTCATCTCAGTAACTGGTATGTTCGTTTATGCCGCCGCCGTTTTTGGAAAGGAGAATATGAAGCCGATAAAATTTCAGCCTATCAGACTTTATATGAATGTCTGGAAACACTCAGTAAGCTAATCGCTCCGATTGCGCCATTTTTTGCAGATTGGCTGTTCGGTAACTTAAATAAAGCTACAGAACGCTACAATGTTCAGTCTGTTCATCATACTGATTATCCAACCTGCAACACCGAGGTGATCGATGAAACACTCGAGGCAAGAATGCAACTGGCGCAGGATGCCAGCTCTCTCATTCTTTCTTTACGTAAGAAGATCAATATTAAAGTAAGACAACCTTTACAAAAGGTATTTATTCCAGCTATGGACAGCAAGATGTCAGGCCATATTGTAGGGGCAGCTGAAATCATAAAAGCGGAAACAAACATCAAAGAAATTGAGATTCTTCATGCAGATAATGACTTCATTCGCAAAAAAGCAAAAGCCAATTTTAAAACCTTAGGCAAACGGCTGGGAAGCCGGATGAAGCAGGCTGCCGCTGCCATTGAGAAATTTACAAATGCGGAAATAGAATTTGTACAAAAAGGTAATTACATTTTATCGGGAGTAGATGCCGAACCGGACGGAACACCCGTAATAATCAACACGGAAGATCTGGAAATCATTACAGATGAAATTCCAGGATATGAAATTGCCAGTAAAGGAAGTCTTACGGTGGCACTTGATATATCTTTAACTCCGGAATTAAGAAGTGAAGGAAATGCACGCGAATTTGTAAACAGGATCCAGAATATCCGAAAGGAAAATAATTTCGACCTGACCGACAGAATAGATGTTTCCGTAGCTACAAATGAAACATTACAACCATCTTTAATTGAATTTAAAGATTATATTTGCCGCGAAATTCTGGCAGATACACTTGAATTTTACCCTGCTGTTACAAATGGCATTTCAATTGAAGTGAATGATGCACCCTTAACCGTAAACGTTATCAAAACCAGCAAGTAGTATGGCAACTAAAAAGAAAGCAGCTAAACCTGCACCCAAAAAGCCGGCGCCAAAAGCAGCCGTTAAAGCCGTAAAAAAACCTGCACCTGCACCTAAAAAGGCAGCTCCTGCAGCTAAAAAACCGGTAAAACTTGCCGTTGCCAAATCTGCTGTAAAATCTAAACCGGTTGTTAAAGCTCCAGCAAAAAAAGTTGTGAAGCCTGCACCGAAGCCAACAACAAAAACTGTGGTTAAATCAGCAGCCAAATCTGCCCCAAAAGCAACCCCTGCAGCCAGTAAAATTGCCACCCCAATAAAAACGGTAAAGAATTTGCCAAAACCAGTTGTAACTCCAGCTCCAAAAAAACCGGTGGCTGAAACAAAACCGGTACAACAACCTATGGCAAAAAAAGTAAAAGAGACTAAATCAGCACCTCAACTTGCTGCGCCTACCGTGGCTGCTGCACCTGTAAAAGAAGCAGCAAAACCAATGGTAAGCGGAAAAGCTACCGCAAAGAATGTAAAAGATATCAAAGTAATTCCTCCCAAACCGGTTGTATTACCTAAGATTAACACTAAAACTTCCCGTACGTATCAACCCGATTTTACAAAATCTGTTTTGGATCAGCCACTTCCGGAACAAAATAAAACGTTGATCAGATATAATGATACAGATCTTACTGAATTCAGAGAACTGATTCAACGTAAACTGGAGGCGGCAAAAAAAGAACTGAATTATTTACAAGGTCTGATCACTCGTAAAGATGAAATGGGTGGCGATGAAAGCGAGAACCGCTACATGACAATGGAAGATGGCAGTCTGAGTATGGAAAGAGAACAACTTAGTCAGATGGCAAGCCGTCAGATCACCTTTATCGATCACCTCGAAAAAGCATTGATGCGTATTGAAAACAAAACTTATGGTATCTGCCGGATTACAGGAAAGTTAATTGATAAAGCAAGATTAAGAGCAGTGCCACATGCAACTTTAAGTATTGAAGCAAAAATGGGAAACAATAAATAATTAATTTTAAAATATACTGGAAGCCGTTCGCACTGAACGGCTTTTTTTTATTTTACCTCCTGCATATCTACCAGGCGTTTATAGTTACCGCCTTTCAAAATAAGTTCGTCATGCGTTCCGCGTTCAACAATTTCGCCGCTACTCATAACAATGATTTCGTCTGCATGACGAATGGTGCTTAAGCGATGGGCGATCACCAGCGAGGTTCTGTTGCTCATCAAATTACTAATGGCATCCTGTACTAATCTTTCACTTTCTGTATCGAGTGCTGATGTAGCTTCATCAAGAATCAGGAAGGGCGGATTTTTTAAAACCGCACGTGCAATCGTTATGCGCTGACGTTCACCGCCACTTAATTTAACACCACGATCGCCTATTGTGGTGAAAAACCCTTCGTCTTTGGTTTTGATAAAACGTGCAGCATTGGCGATATCGGCAGCTTTTTCAATTTCTGCTACTGATGCTTCTGGTTTTCCCAGTGCAATATTTTCAGCGATAGTAGTATTGAATAATATGGCTTCCTGCGTAACTATTCCCAACTGATCTCTGATGGATTCGAGCGTGAATTTTTTGATGTTAACACCATCTATTAAAACTTCTCCTGCTACAGGATCAATAAATCTGGGCAGCAAATCAGCTAATGTACTTTTACCAGAGCCACTGCTTCCCACCAATGCTATCATTTGACCTTTGCGAATGGTAACATTAATATTCTTCAATACCATTTTATCTTCATAACCAAAACTTACATTCCTGAGTTCAATCTGATTCTTAAAACCCGTAAACTCAATGGCATCCGGAGCGTTGGCAATGCTTACTTTTTCTTCGATTAAACTTTCAATTCTTTCAATGCTGGCAGCACCACGCTGTATATTATAGGAAGCGTTGGATAATGACTTTAACGGCTGAATCATTTGTGAAAAAATAGCGATATATGCTAAAAAATCGCCGGCATTTAAACTAAAACTTACATCTTTATTCAACACCAGTCTTCCGCCATACCATAAAATACACAATACCGAGGTTACGCCTAAAGCTTCAGAAACAGGCGATGCTAAGTCGCGTCTCCGGTTGGCTTTATTTTTCAAATGGAACATAACATCATTCTGATCCTGAAATTTTTGCTGTATTGTTTTCTCTGCATTAAAGGCTTTAATAATTCGAATGCCGCCCAGTGTTTCTTCAATTGTAGAAAACATTACCCCAAATTGCTGCAATACCTGATTATTTTCTTTTTTTAATGACCTTCCAATCCTTCCTAAAATAAATCCCGATACCGGTAAAAATATCAGCAGGAAAAGAGTAAGCTGCGGACTTAAAATAATCATGTACAGCAAAGAAAAAAGGATGGTGATCGGTTCGCGGAACAGGCTTTCCAAAACACTGATGGTAGATATTTCCACATCATTAAGATCATTCGATAATTTACTCATGATCTCCCCTTTGCGCTGTTCATTAAAATAACCGATAGGTAGCTTCAAAATTTTATTATACATACCGGTGCGCATATCATTCAGTATCCTGTTACGTATCGGGTTCAGAAAATACATACTCATGTAGGCGAAAAATGTTTTGAACACCACAGCGCCGAACATGATTACGCAGATTACAAATAAGCCTTTTGTATTTCCGCCAGGTGATGCAATAAGTTCATTCAGCCATTGTTTGAAATAATTAATCGGGTTTAATGAACTGGAAGAAGAAATAGTTTTAAAAGCATCGCCCTGCTGAAAAATCAGCATTAAAAACGGACTTAATAATCCCAGAGAAATGATACTGAAAACAGCCGATAATACATTAAAGGTGAGATAGGTAGCAACCAGCGAAGGATATTTGCTGATATATTTAAAAATCGTTTTTAAACTCTTCATTCAGTTGCTTCAGTATTATTCGGATATAAACGCACAAAGTAACTAATTTTACATCGATTAAATGGTTTGTTATGTTAGAAGGTAAAAGACAAAAACAAGTGGCTGCAGTTCTTGAAAAAGAAATAAATGATATTTTTCAAAAACTCGGCCTGTCGATGATGGATGGTGGAATGGTGTCCATTTCTTCTGTAAAAATTACACCTGATCTTTTTGAAGCCCGGATATATCTTAGTTTCTTTAAAGTAAAAGATGCTGAAAAAGCTTTAAAAACAATTGAAGAAAGAGCATGGGAAATTAAAAAAGCGCTAACGGCTCAGGTAAGGCATCAGCTTCGGTCTATGCCACAACTCACATTTTATATAGACGATACATTGGAATATGTAGATAAAATGGAAAAGTTATTCCGTGATATCAAAACCAATGAAACGGATTCTCCCATCAATTAAGCATAAAAGGAAATTATGATCCTGCGTTTCGCATGGCGGTATTTCAAGGGAAAGAAATCAGCAAATGCGATCAACATTATTGCATGGGTTACTACAGGTGTAATTGCATTTGCTACCTGTTGCCAGATACTTGTACTCAGCGTTTTTAATGGTTTTGAGGGATTGGTAAAATCGCTCTATGGAACTTTTTATGCAGACATCAAAGTATTGCCTTCCAAAGGGAAAATTTTTGAAATGGACGCTGCAACTATCCAAAAACTGCAACGTTATCCATCAGTGAAATTTGTAAGTATGATCGTGGAAGAAAAAGCGCTTTTACAAAATGGCGATTATCAAAGCACCGTAATTCTGAAAGGTGTTGATAAAAATTATACTTCTGTTACGGGTGTTGCACAAAAAATACGGGAAGGTGAATTTGATCTGGGTGATATGGATCATCCTAAAATTGTAATGGGAACAGGTATTCAAAATGCAGCCGGTATTATCATGAATGAAGCATTTCCGCCAGAACCGGTTACAGTAATTCTTCCTAAATATCGCGTAGTTTCCAATGATCTTCTCGAATCTTTAAGTGAAGGCAATGTTACAACCAGTGGCATATTTGCCATTCAACAGGATTTTGATAATCAGTATGCAATTGCAGGAATAGATTTCATGAAACAACAAATGACTTTATCTCCCGATCAATATAATTCTGCAGAGATCAAACTGGCGCCCGGTATTAAACTCGAAGAGGCACAAACACAATTGCAGCAATTGCTGGGTGAAAAATTTCAGGTGCAAACGCGGTATCAGCAAAACATGAGTTTATATACGACCATGCGCATGGAAAAATGGGCGATTTATGCGGTGCTTACGCTGATCCTCATCATTGCTGCTTTCAATATGATCAGTTCTCTCACTATGCTGGTGCTCGAAAAACGAAAAGATATTTTTGTTTTACAAAGTATGGGTGCTGACAAATCGTTGGTAAGAAAAATTTTTTTAAGCGAAGGTTTAATTCTCGGAATTACCGGCGCTGGTATCGGTATTACGGTAGCCGCTATCATTTGTTTATTGCAACTGAAATTTCAATTAATCAAATTAAAAGGCGGATCATTTCTGATAGATTATTTTCCTGTAAAAATGTATGCCACCGATTTCATGCTCGTGTCGGGTGGTGCATTATTGATCGCCTTACTGGCCGCATGGTTTCCTGCACACAAAGCGGCACAACAGCAACAGATCTTATCTGATTAATTAATAATCTCCCAGCGTTTCCGGCAATTGCGCCAATGCCAGCTTTAACTGATCATCATTCGGTGCAATTCCATGCCACTCATGGCTGCCCATCATAAAATCTATTCCATGTCCCATTCCGGTTTTCATCAGAATAACTACCGGTTTCCCTTTTCCTGTAAGCGATTTCGCATGTTTTAATCCATCTGTCACCAACTGCATATCATTGCCGTCCATTTCCATTACTTCCCAGTCGAATGCAAGGAATTTCGCACGCAGATCACCCAGATTCAACACTTTATTGGTGGAACCGTCAATTTGCTGTCCGTTCCAGTCTATAGTTGCAATGTAATTATCTACTTTATTATGTGAAGCGAATAAGATCGCTTCCCAGTTCTGGCCTTCATCCAGTTCACCATCACCATGTAAGGAATACACAATGCGATCATCATTATTTAATTTTTTAGCCAGAGCAGCACCGATTGCCACGCTCATTCCCTGCCCCAGTGAGCCACTCGACATTCTAACGCCGGGAAGATGTTCATGTGTAGTAGGATGACCCTGTAAGCGGCTGTTTAGTTTTCGAAAAGTTGCCAGTTCGGCTACCGGAAAATAGCCAGCTCTTGCCAAAACACTATAAAAAACAGGAGAGATATGGCCGTTGCTCAAAAAGAACAGATCTTCCCCAATGCCGTCCATTTTAAAATCGGTGTTGTGTTGCATGATTTCGAAATATAATGCCGTAAGAAATTCTGTACAGCCGAGAGAACCACCCGGATGGCCGCTCTGCACACCATGAACCATTCTTACAATATCTCTTCTTATTTGTGATGCTGTATCTTTTAATGCTGTATTGGTCATTGAAAATTGCTGTGTTTTAGGCTGCAAACCTACTTAGTTTAAGTAAACTTCCGAAAAAAACAACCTAACAGGTCTAAGACCTGTTAGGTTGTTATATCCGAGCACACTATTTGTATACCAATTGTTGCTTTTTTAAATTAATTCCTCCCACATATTTGATACTTTTGTAAAGAGACTGTATCTTAATAAACTAGTATGGATAACATTCTGCTGAGTGCGGCACTTGCTTTTTTGATTACCTTTTTTGCCATACCTGTTATTATACAAGTAGCCAAAGCAAAAAAATTATTTGATGAACCCGACGAAAGGAAGGTGCATAAAGTAGTGATACCTACTTTAGGTGGTCTCGGCATCTTTGCAGGTTTCATCATCGCCATGTTAATGGGCGTTCCCTCTAATTATGCAGCAGATATTCAATTTATTGCAGCAGCTTCTATCGTGATATTTTTTCTTGGAATTAAAGACGATATCATGATCTTATCCCCAACCAAAAAATTTCTTGGCCAGTTGATCGCTGCCGGCATTCTGATAAAATTTGGAGGCGTTCAAATCACCAATATGCAGGGATTTTTAGGTATATATGAATTGCCTCATATAGCCAGTCTGGTATTGACCATCTTCACCATTGTAGTAATTACCAATTCTTTTAACCTGATTGACGGTATTGACGGATTGGCGGGAAGCCTGGGTTTGCTCACCACTGCCGTGTTCGGATGTTACTTTTATTTTACAGATCAATTAGCTTACTCGATTACTGCATTTGCACTTGCAGGTAGCATCGCCAGTTTTCTGATTTATAATTTTTCTCCCGCAAAAATTTTCATGGGCGATACAGGTTCGTTATTGATCGGACTACTTAATTCCGTGCTGGTTATAAAATTCATTAGCGTTGCACCTCAACATACTATTTTCCCCATAACTGCAGCTCCTGCAATTGGTTTTGCCATTTTAATGGTACCGCTAATGGATACACTTCGTGTTTTTGGTTTGCGTTTGCTCGACAGGCGTTCACCATTCAGTCCCGACAGAAACCATATCCATCATTTCATGCTGGACCTCGGAATGTCTCACAAAAGCATTACTTTAATCTGCGTAAGCAGCAATATCTTATTTATCGGGCTTGCCTTTATGCTACGTGATCTCAATACCACGCTACTTATTGGAATTTTACTGGTTGCGGGTTGGTCGCTTACGGCCGTTGTATATTTTCTGAGGCAGAAGACAAAATTGCACCGAACAGCAGCCAAAGAAAATTCGATGATCAAAACGGCTAAGATGTTCTCCTTCGCTTCTGACACTGTGGAAGCAGATTAGTTTTTGCAGAATTCGTTTTATACTTTCCTTTTTTTTAGATTTGTGGCCATTTAAAAAATGTTATGTCAGACGAACTTAATTCGATATCAGCAGACACTTCAAATTTAATGACTAAAGCAATCGCTCATTTAGAGGCGGAGCTTGTAAAAATAAGAGCCGGAAAAGCAAACCCAAATATGCTCGATGGCATCATGGCTGATTATTACGGAAACCCAACGCCGGTAAATCAGGTAGCAAATGTTATGGCGATAGATGCCCGGACCATAACCGTTCAGCCCTGGGAAAAAAATATGCTGCAAACTATTGAACGTGCAATCATTGCTGCCAACATTGGTATCAATCCTCAGAATGATGGTACTCAGATCCGCTTATTTCTTCCACCATTAACAGAAGAAAGAAGAAAAGAACTGGTGAAAAGATGTAATGGCGAAGGCGAACAGGCAAAGATCTCTATCAGAAATATTCGCAGGGATGCAATTGAAGGAATAAAAAAACTTCAGAAAGATGGAGCAAGTGAAGATGCCTGTAAAGATGCTGAGAAAGATACACAGGACCTTACCGACAAATTCATTGTGCAGGTTGACAAACATCTTGCAGCAAAGGAGAAAGAAATCATGTCGGTGTAATTGCTAAATTTACAACATGCAGTCTTCCCGCGAAGCATGGTTTTTAATACTTTCTATTCCATTTTATGCTGTGTTGATCGGCACAGAGATCCTGTTCAGCAACTGGCATGGAAAAAAATTCTATTCCTGGAAGTCAACATTACAAAACGTTTATCTCACGTTACTGAATGCAGGTCTTGATGTTTTATTAAGAGCCGTATTTTACGTGGCTGTATTAATGTGGTGTTACAATTACCGCATAACAGAAATTAACAATCCCTGGATCTACTGGCCTTTACTTTTTATTTTAGAAGACCTGGCCTTTTATGTGGAACATCGCATAGATCATTCAAGCCGTTTATTTTGGGCAGTGCATGTAACGCATCATTCCAGTGAAGAATTTAATTTAACGACCGGATTCCGATCCTCCGTATTTCAACCGGTTTACCGTTTCATTTATTTTATTCCGATTGTGTTGCTGGGTTTTCGACCCATGGATATTGTTTTCATGTATTCTCTTACGCAAACCTATGGCATACTCGTACACACGCAGTACATCCGTCGTATGCCGAAATGGTTTGAAGCTTTTTTTGTTTCACCGGCCCATCACCGGGTTCACCATGCATCCAACATTCGGTATCTGGATAAAAATATGGGCATGTGCCTGATCATCTGGGATAAATTGTTCGGCACTTTTCAGGATGAACTGGAAGAAGAAAAAGTAGTATACGGATTGACCAAGCCTGTTGAATCTCAAAATCCATTTCATATCATTTTTCATGAATGGAAAAGTTTAAAGAAAGATGTTACCAGAAAAGTTCCGTTAACTACCAAACTAAAATATATTTTCATGCCGCCGGGTTGGAGTCATGATGGCAGTTCCAAAACCGCCCAACAATTAAGAAAAGAATTGCGCTGAGCATTCATAAATTTTATCCATGCAAATTTTGCCCGTTACAGATGATGCCGGCTCCGTCCTTTTTTTACAGGTTCCAGTTGATTTATACAAGGATGATCCAAACTGGATCCGGCCACTGGATAAAGATGTTTCAGAAGTTTTTGATCCCAAAAAAAATAAAACATTTCGTTCCGGAGAAGTGCAACGCTGGATTTTAAAAAATGATGAGGGGAAATTCATCGGCAGAATCGCCGCTTTCACCAACAAAAAATATAAAAATAAAAATGATACAATTCCGGTTGGCGGGATTGGATTTTTTGAATGCATCAACAATCAGGAAGCAGCAGACCTGCTGTTAGATAATGCACGTCACTGGCTGTTGCAAAAAAATATGCAGGCAATGGACGGGCCTATAAATTTTGGAGAACGTGACCGCTGGTGGGGATTGGTAACTGAAGGATTTCATCAGCCACTGTATTGCATGAATTATAATAAACCATATTACAGGGAGTTACTGGAAAATTATGGCTTTCGTGCATTCTATTCCCAGATATGTTTATCAATGAATCCGAAAGAGCCGTTTCCAAAAAAGATATGGGAAAGACATGAGATGATCTCAAAAGATCCCGACTTTCATGCAGAACATATCAACAAAAAACAATTGGATAAATATGCATCTGATTTTACGATCGTGTATAATAAAGCATGGGCCGGACATGGCGGATTGAAGCAGTTAAATGTAGAACAGGTGAAAATTATGTTCCGCCAGATGAAACCGGTGATGGATGAAAAGATTATCTGGTTCGTGTACCATAAAAATGAACCCGTTGCTTTGTTTGTGAATATTCCCGATTTGAATCAATGGTTCAAAGAATTGAATGGTAAATTTGGTTTATTGCAAAAATTGAAATTTCTGTGGTTGAAAAAATTTAAGGCGAATAACAAATTCACAGGACTTGTTTTTGGTGTGGTTCCTGAATGGCAGGGAAAAGGTGTGGATGCTTACCTGATTGGAGAAGCAGGAAAGATCATTCAGTCACATGCAGTGCCTTACACATCTTATGAAATGCAATGGATCGGTGATTTTAACCCAAAGATGATCAATATTGCCAAAGGTTTGGGGGATGTATACGAAAGCCGTAAACTGGTTACTTACCGTTATTTGTTCGACAGAACAGCGGCATTTGAACGCCACCCTTTTTTAAATTGATTTCTCTTTTCCCACAGAACAAATTAGCTTTGTGATGCACAGATTTCATTCATAAAGAATGATTATCTGAAGTGTTTTTGAATTGTACGTATGGAAAAATTTGTTGTATCAGCCCGGAAATACAGGCCACAAAATTTCAGCACTGTTGTGGGACAGTCGCACATTACCACTACGCTCAAAAACGCCATCAATAACAACCAACTGGCACATGCTTTTTTGTTTTGCGGACCAAGAGGTGTAGGTAAAACCACCTGCGCAAGAATTCTGGCCAAAACCATCAATTGTGAAAACAGAACAGCCGAAGGTGAGGCTTGTAACAGTTGCAACAGTTGTGTATCATTTGACAATGGCACTTCACTTAATATTCATGAACTGGATGCTGCGAGCAACAACTCTGTAGACGATATTCGTTCACTGGTTGAACAGGTTCGGTTTGCACCACAGGGCGGCGCTTATAAAGTGTATATAGTGGATGAGGTTCACATGCTTAGTTCCTCGGCTTTTAATGCCTTTTTGAAAACTCTGGAAGAACCACCACCTTATGCAATATTCATTTTAGCCACTACTGAAAAGCACAAGATTTTACCTACCATCCTGAGTCGTTGCCAGATATTCGATTTTAAAAGAATTACCACTAATGACACGGTTGAACATCTGCAGGAAATTTGTGAGAAAGAAAAGATAGAGGCTGATGCTTCTGCCTTGCATGTGATCGCACAAAAAAGTGAAGGATGTATGCGTGATGCATTAAGCATCCTCGATAAAATTGTAAGTTTCACGAACGGACATTTAGAATATTCCAACACACTGGAACACCTCAATATTCTGGATGAGGATTATTATTTCCGATTGCTGGATTATATGATGCTGCAGGAATTAACCGACACGATGTTGCTCTTCGATGAGATCAATCAGAAAGGTTTTGAAGGAGATACTTTTTTGGATGGATTTGCTGAATTTTTACGTAATCTTTTGGTAAGTAAGGAACCAAAAGCGATCTCTTTACTGGAAGTATCAGAATCATTCAAGAAACGTTATATACAGTCTTCGGCCGCATTGTCTGCCGGCTGGATGATAGCCGCACTAAACATAATTAATGAGTGCTCCATCAATTTTAAACAGGCACGCAACAAACGTTTGCATATAGAGATGGCTTTGATTAAGCTTACGTATCTGCAACAAGCTATCGAAATTGTTGATTCTGGTGATGGCATCAGCAAAAAAAAAATAACAGACGGTAAAAGCCTGAGCTTTAAAAATATTCCCTTCGTAGAATGGAAGCCAGTTTCGGCAAGGCCTGACGATGGTAAGAAAGTTTCTGAAAAACCTGTCTTAATTATTGAACAGGAAAAAGAAAAAAAACCGGAAATTATTCAACCTGTCAAAGAAGAAACAACAGCTTCCAAACCAACTTCATTTGGTTCTCTGAATTCCATCAGAAAAAAAGTATCCGCATTACGCCAAACAGATGCAGGCAGTAAAGAATTAACAACGGAAACAGCTCAGGAAGCCTGGAACCTGTTCATTGTGAAATTAGAAGAACGCAAAAATCATTCTGCCGTTACAAATTTCAGAATGTGTGAATTGGTTATACAAGTTGAGCATTGTATTGAAATCATTGTGCAAACCGCTTTTCATCAAAAATTTATAGAAGCAGAAAGATCAGAACTCGTTGATCACCTGCAATCGTTTTTCAATAATAAATTCCTGATATATCAGTTCAGGATCGTAGAAAAAGAACTGGCTCCCGTTGATGAATCCAAACCACTGAACCGCAAACAGCAATTCCAGAAACTGGTGGAAAAATATCCAAAAGTTAAAGACCTGAAGGATCGTCTGCGCCTCGATCTTCAATAAAGTAAGCAAATGGCGTAATTGCACTACAGCTTCTCAACTTTACTCATTTTACATTAATTTCGGCTTTCAATTTTAAAAGGTTCATAATATGGCAGAGTTGATTCGTATGCCCAGGTTGAGTGATACTATGACGGAAGGTGTGATTGCGGGATGGCATAAAAAAGTAGGTGATAAAATTAAACCGGGTGATGTACTGGCTGATGTTGAAACCGACAAAGCCACTATGGAACTGGAAAGCTATAATGAAGGAACGCTCCTATATATTGGTGTGGAAAAAGGAAAGGCAGCAAAAATTGATGGTATCCTGGCTATTATCGGTAAGGAAGGTGAAAATTATGATGCCTTATTAAAAGGTGAAAAAGCACCGGATGCAACTCCTGCATCCAACCCTGTTCCGGCTGAAGAATCTGCTCCGCAGACTCAGGCACCCGCTCCTCAACAACAAGCGTCTGCTAAAGTGGAATTGCCTGCAGGTGCCAAAGAAATTCGCATGCCTTTGTTAAGCGATACAATGACAGAAGGAAAAATCATTTCATGGAATAAAAAAGTAGGCGATGTTGTAAAAAGCGATGATGTTCTCGCAGAAGTGGAAACAGATAAAGCTACCATGGAAGTAGTTGGATATGAAGAAGGCACTTTATTATATGTAGGTGTGGAAGCTGGTAAGGCAGCTAAGATTAATGAGATCATTGCAATAGTTGGTAAACCCGGAACAGATGTAGCCGCCTATGTGGCTGCTGAAAAATCTGGAAGCAATACGGCTCCGGCAAATGCAGCAATACCACAAAAAGAAAATCCATCCCCTCAGGCACCAGAAGTCTCTCCTGTAAGCCAGCATGAAGAAGACAGCAGTCGAATTAAAGCATCTCCTCTTGCAAAAAGAATTGCACAGGAAAAAGGAATTGACCTTAAACAATTAAATGGGTCAGGAGATGGCGGCAGGATTATTAAAAAAGATATAGAAACATTCAACCCTTCTGCAGCAGCGACAACAAATCAAAATGCTCCTGTACAGAAAATGGTGTCCGGCGAGGAAAGTTTCACAGATACACCCCTCACGCAAATGCGTAAAACGATCGCACGTCGTTTGGGTGAAAGCAAATTCTCTGCGCCCCATTTCTATTTAACGATGGAGATCAACATGGACAATGCTATCAAAGCAAGAGAATCCATGAATGCCATTAGTCCTGTAAAAATTTCCTTCAATGATATGCTCATAAAAGCATGCTCGGTTGCATTAAAAAAACACCCGGATGTTAACAGCAGTTGGATGGGAGATTTCATCAGGCATAACCATCATGTGAATATTGGATCAGCAGTAGCCATGCCGGAGGGCCTCATCGTACCGGTCATCAAACATGCGGATTTGAAAACATTATCCCAGATAGCTGCGGAAGCCAAAGAATTATATACAAAGGCAAGAGATAAAAAATTACAGCCACAGGAATTCAGTGGAAATACTTTTACTATCTCCAATTTAGGCATGATGGATATTGAAGAATTTACAGCGATCATCAATCCTCCCGATAGTTGCATTTTAGCAGTCGGAAAAATAAAAGAAACCGTTGTTTCGATTAATAAAGAATTGGTTGCCACGAGTGTAATGAAGGTAACCATGAGCTGCGATCACAGGAGTGTGGACGGTGCTGTTGGTGCCGCATTCTTACAAACGCTGAAACAACTGATGCAGGATCCCATCACCATGTTATTATAATTATTAGATCATGAAAAATAGCTCAAATCCCATCATACTGTTTGATGGGATTTGTAATTTATGTAACAACGCAGTTCAATTTGTGATACGGCACGACCGCAAACATCAGTTTCGTTTTGCCTCTTTGCAGAGCGATACCGGGCGTGCATTCCAACAACAATTTAATATTCATCCGGGAGAACCGGATTCAGTTATTTTGATATACCTTGATAAAATGTATATCAAGTCCCGGGCTGCACTGATGATTATAAAAATGCTCGGCGGGCCATTAGCCCTGACCTATGGCTTTATTCTTGTACCTCGTTTAATAAGGGACGGCATTTATAACTGGATTGCAAAAAACCGCTATAAATGGTTTGGGAAAAAAGACAGTTGCATGATTCCCGATAAAGATCTGTCGTATTTATTTTTAGATTAAACGCTTACTTATGGAAAAGAAAACACTGGTAATGGGAGCCTCTGAAAATCCTCAGCGATATAGTAACCTTGCTATGCATAAATTAATGCAACATAAACATCCGGTGCTGGCTATGGGTAAACAAAAAGGGTCCGTAAATGGTATCCTTATTAATAATGAAAAAGAAATGTACAGCGATATTGATACCGTCACGCTGTACCTGAATCCTGCTCATCAAAAACAGTTTTACGATTATATTTTACGTCTTAATCCCAAAAGAATCATCTTCAATCCCGGTACTGAAAATCCGGAATTAGCCTCACTCGCCCGAAATAATGGCATTGAAACAATGGAAGCCTGCACACTCGTAATGCTCGGAACCGGCCAGTATTAATTAAAATTATTTTACGGTTTTTATAATAAGCGGATTAATATGGCGTTTATGATATTGTAATTCGATATCTACGAAAAAACAGTACCATGAAACCGCTAACAACCACATTGTTTATAATAATGTTATGCCTGTCAAAAGGCGTATTTGCACAAACGGCTCACAAACCGGCCTTGTTTACTAATCAGCCAGACCGACTCATCTGCTCCGCACAAAGCTTAGCCAATGCTTTTACGGCTTCTGAAGGAGATCCTGTTAACTTTAATTTTTCAAACAATACAAATTTTTCAGGCAGAGTTTTAAGCAATATTACAAAATACAGCAACCTGCAATCGATGACTATTCAGTTGAATGGTTATGATAATGCTGTTTTTCATTTATCTAAACAGATCAATGAAGATCGTACCATTTCTTTTGTAGGAAGAATTATGCATAAAGATGCTAGTGACGGTTTTATGATAGAACACGATGGAACCGGCTATGCATTCAAAAAAATAAATACAGAAAGAATACTGGAAGTTTGTCATTGATAACTCCCAATAAATCCAAATCCATACTACTACTGCCCGGCAGTAAAATCCAGCAAAATGAAAAACTTCAACATCCTATTCACCTTAATTCTGATTGTTGCAGGACTACAGGTAAACAGTCAAACACCAAAGCTTAACAGCTATATTGCTGCAAGGCCAACCATTTTTCTTGATTTTGACGGACAAACAGTAAGAAGTACCGGGTGGAACAGCGGCAATACGTTAACATGTGCACCTTCTACCATGACCAGTACACAGATCACCGATATATTTAATCGTGTGTCAGAAGATTTCAGACCATTCAGCGTAAATATAACTACGGATTCAACGGTTTTTTTAGGCGCACCATTGAATAAACGTATACGGATAATAGTTACACCCACCAGCGGATGGACGTCAGGTGTTGGCGGAATTTCTTATGTAGGATCTTTTACATGGGGAGATGATACGCCGGGATTTGTTTTTCAGGACAGGTTACAGAATAATCCTAAATATGTAGCAGAATGCTGTTCGCATGAAACCGGACATGCTTTAGGACTTACACATCAGTCAGCATACGATGCAACGTGCCGCCTTGTCGCAACATACGCTGAAGGAACAGGATCAGGTGAAACAGGATGGGCCCCAATCATGGGTAACAGCTATTATAAAAACATGACGGGCTGGAATGATGGCCCTACACCATATGGCTGCAGTAATATACAGGATAATCTTACGATCATTACCAGCCAGAATGGTTTTGGTTACCGTACAGATGATTTTACGGCTGCAAATGATGCAACGGCAACGCTGCTGAACAATGCTTCTTTTGCAACCAACGGCATAATCGAAACCAATACAGATAAAGATGCTTTCAGAATAGCATTGACCAATACCAGAACAATTCGTTTTCAGGTAAACCCTTTTGCGATTAATTCGGCTAACGTGGGTGCTAATTTAGATATAAGAGTAGATCTGTTTAACAACTCAAACGTTCTGCTTAAATCGTATGATAAGATCGGTTATTTGGATGTTAGTATAGACACTACATTATCCGCCGGAAATTATTATTTCGTTATTTCAGGAACAGGAAATGCCAACATAGATAACTACGGAAGTATCGGTGCCTATACAATATCAGGTTTTGCAGCAGCACCTTTACCTATTCATGATATAACACTTCGTGGAAATGTAGACAGAAGATATCATAATGTAAACTGGAATATTGTTGCGGATGAACCGATAGAAAAACAGATCATTGAAGTATCTGATGATGGTATAATATTTAAACAAATCACAGAATTACCGGTAACAACAAGTAGTTATGCTTATGCGCCAAATTTTTCAGGCAACATGTATTACAGGTTAAAAGTTACTTCAGTAATTGGACAGACAGCTTATTCAAACATTGTAGCATTGCGCTCCACCGCTACATCTCAAAGCATTAATATTAACACCATCACTAATTCTGATGTGACGGTAAACGCAGGCAACAGTTATGAATTTATTCTGATGGATATGAATGGCAGGATAATGAGCAGAGGCCGCGGAAATGCAGGTATCACAAAAATTAATATGCAACAGTATAGTTCCGGTATGTACATTTTACAGTTCCTAACTGGTAACCGGGAAAGACAGACAGAAAGAATTATAAAACAGTAAGGTAGATTCATGTGTAAGTTAGGGATCAGCGTTAGGGGCTGATCCCTTTTTTTATTTTAAGCATAACATTTAATTAATTGAACTGAATTGTTTTCTTGTTAACTTTAGAAAACCCCATTCTATGTTATGGAGAAAATTTAATGGCGACGCCATAGAACTTCCTGTAAAAGAGGCAGTGGAAGCAGTAATCAAAAGAGAAACTGCAGCAGGTTATCATCTAAAAGTCTGCATCGGAACCGACAGCCAGGTTAAAGGCCGGGAAACAGAATTTGCCACCGTTATTGTTTTTCTTCGAGAAGGCCACGGCGGCTTTATGTTCATTCACAATGAAAAGACTACACATTCTTACAGTATCAAAGAACGCATGCTGGTAGAAGTTGCCAAAAGCATCGAGATCGCTTATGAACTGTGTGAATTATTTACCGTGTATAACGTTGACATGGAAGTGCATGCCGACATTAACACTAATCCGCAATTCAAAAGCAATGAAGCTTTACGGGAAGCCATGGGATATATTCTCGGAATGGGCTTTGCATTTAAAGCAAAACCTGAAGCTTTTGCCAGCAGCAGTTGCGCCAACAAAATGGTGAATTAATGTTTTTCTAAAAGCAATTCATTGGACTCATGTATGAGATCCAATAATCTTTCTTTTCCCGATTTTTTTACAGCACTGGTTACAAAATGAGCCGGAAGAAATTGCCATGTTTTTTTCATCTCATTCAAAAAGTCTTTTACGTTTTTACTTACCGTACGCTGATTTTCTTTGTCTGATTTGGTGAACGCCAATGCAAAAGGCACCTGCCATTTTTTTAGTTTTTCTAAAAACTGAATGTCGATGCTTTGCGGAGAATGTCTGCTATCGATCAGCACAAATATCATCGCCAGATTTTCACGCTTGCGTAAGTAATTTTCAATCATTTGCTCCCATCTCCTTCTGCTGCTGATGCTCACTTTTGCAAAACCATATCCCGGAAGATCCACCAGGTACCATTTGTGTTGCACTTCCTTTTTAGGATCTATTGTAGAAGGTCCGGAACTGTTTACTTCAAAATGATTGATCAATTGCGTTTTACCGGGAGATCCGGATGTTTTAGCAAGCTTTTCATTATTGCATAACATATTAATCAAGCTTGATTTTCCTACATTACTTCGGCCAATAAATGCATATTCTGGTTTATCGGGCATCGGGCATTTATTAAAATCAGGACTGCTGATAAGATATACGGCGTTTTTAATGTGCATGAATCGCAAATATTTTGTCAAATTTAGTCAATCCCCTGCTAGCGGCCTTATGTTAACTGTTTCTACCATACAAACCGTGTATCTTTACAGCCTCAATGAAATACGCACACGATACCGTTGTTCCTGACCAGCATTCTGTGCTTACAAAAAAAGAACAGGTGGCAAATATGTTCGACAGCATTGCTGTACGATACGATTTTCTCAATCGGTTTTTAAGCGCCGGCATTGATCAGTCATGGAGAAAAAAAGCACTAAATCAATTACAAAAGCAGCAGCCCAAATATATACTGGATGTTGCAACAGGCACAGCAGATGTGGCTATCATGGCATCTCGTTTGCTTCATCCCGACAAAATAACCGGCATTGATATCAGCAATAAAATGCTGGACATTGGCCGTAGTAAATTAAAAGAATTAAAACTGGAGGATAACATTGAACTGTTAAATGGCGACAGTGAAACAATATCTTTTCCTGATAATACGTTTGACGCTGTAACAGTTGCATTTGGCGTTCGAAATTTTGAAAATCTTGAAAAAGGTTTATCTGAAATTAAAAGAGTTTTAAAGCCGGGCGGAAAATTAGTGGTGCTGGAGTTTAGTAAACCAACCACACCGGTATTTAAAGGTTTTTATAATTTTTATATGAAAACCATCTGCCCTGCAGCCGGTAAATTATTTAGTAAGAACAAAACCGCTTACACATATTTAGATCAATCTATAAAACAATTTCCTGAAGGCAAAAATTTTACACTTATCCTGGATAATCTGGGATTTCACAACACGTATAACAAAACACTGAGTTTAGGAATATGCAGTATTTATTGCGGAGAAAAATAATATTGGCCATTCTTTTCTTATCAGTTGCTTTCAGTTCTCAGGCTCAATTACGCGACCTGAATCAGGAAGATCATGATGATAAGCCATTCCATTTCGGGATTAATCTCGGGATTAACCGTGCACATTACAATTTTTCAAGACATCCTCAATTTCTTCGTTTACCCGGAGGAGGATTGAATGACACCGTACTGGTTGTAGAAAGTTTAAACAGCACGGGTATCAATCTTGGCTGGCTGGTGAACATGCGCCTCGGTGAACATTTTGATGTAAGAACTTATCCATTGAATCTGGTATTTACGGAGAAGGCATTTCAATACAATCTTAAATATCCGAATAAACCTGCCGGCGAAGATTCCGTAATGATTAAAAAAGTTCAGGGCATCACGCTTTCCCTCCCATTACAATTAAAATTTAGCAGCGACAGAATTAATAACCTCAAAGTATATATGTTCGGCGGAGGTAAAGTTGAATATGATTTTGCGGCTAATGCGGGTAACCGAAAAGCAGAAGATCTTATCAAATTAAAAAAACTCGATTACGGATTGGAAGCCGGTATCGGTTTTCATATTTACTTTCCGGTATTTGTTTTATCGCCCGAACTGAAAGCAGGCTGGGGTTTTGGTAATGTACACAGCCGGGATGCTGATCTGAAATTTTCCAATGTACTGGATAAGATCAATGCCCGCTCAATCACATTTTCTATTACCGTTGAATAGTTAAAAATCATACGAACGCTTCGCAAAGTTCAAACGTATTCCTCCGGAAAATAAAGTGGAACTCTGGGATGCTGCATTACCAAATTTAAACGCACGTTTCTGCACATTCAATTCAAAGAATAAATTTTCCCTGAACTCATACGATATATCGAGCATAGCATTTACAACCGTTAATTTTTGTCCCCCGCCAACTGTAAATCCATTATCCGAAGATCTTGTTAGATATGATCTGAAAATATCGCCACCGAAATTATTGCTGGAACTGTCCAATCCTTTGTAATAATATATTGCCCGTGCTTTCACATACCATTTTGGTAAAGGCTGATAATTTACAATACCAATCACCTCCTGAAAATTTGCGCCTAATGGATGGGCTAATGGCTGATTGTAATGCGTGTAATTAGCAATGGTATCGTTATGAGAATAAGTGAAAGGGCGTACACGGTTCATCTCTAATTGCAGATCCAGATTCTTTACACCAAATGCATCAATGTATTTTCCACCTAACTGAATACCGAATTTATTTACCCAGCTTTTAGGATTATTTCTTACCTGAGAAATCAGGAATTCATCCAGCAACAATTGACCGTATACCTGAAAACGATTAAATACGTTGGCTTTAAAATCTAAACCAGCAATCGCATTATCCGGGCTACCCACTGTTCCTTCGATGTGACGATAAAAAATGAGGGGATTTAAATATTGAAAATCAAAACGATTTTTTCTTCCAAAAATCACACCTTCAAATAAACCCACATTGAGCCATTTGGTAAGGTTAATACTCAGATGATGCATCGCTGCGTATTTTCTGTTCAATAAAGAATCACCATTCTTTCGGAATTGTGGCATCAGCTCCATGAACAGATTCTGGTAATTAAAACGCCAGATCTTTGTATTGATCTTTAAAAATAAATTACTATTTCCGAAATCACTCAGGAATAAACTTCTGTATCCGTTTCCAATAAAGTTTTTATCATATCCCGCCTGGAAATTGATAAATTTTGCAGCGTTGAAAGTTATATATCCGCGGGCATCAAAATAATCGGTTGCGGTACTATCATTTTTGAATGATTTATAAAAACCATAGCCGGGCACTGCACGGGATTCACGGATTCTTTGTGAGAAAAAAGCAGGTCCTCTCTCCTGATTATCTGTAATGGTAGAAGAGAAACCAATTTTGTTGGCAATCATTCCTCTTACAGTAATGCCTTTGGTATTGATGTATAATGTTTGATCATTATCCGTTTCCTTTCCTGCCTGAAGATTTAATACCGGATTGACCGCAAGAAAAAAATCTTTAGAATGAACTTCATAAAAATTAGAAGGCGTTGTATAAAACCTTTGTAATACCGGCCTTTTGCTGTTAAAGGAAGCAGGAATTTCAGGAAGCCATTCACTATTATTCATTTTCAGGCTTTCGATATTATACGCATCAATTTTTGTGATAGTATATTTCTGATAATTTTTATAACGATCATCTTCTGCACTGATTAATCCGTTTTTAAGACTGTCTATCAGCAATATTTCCTGTACCACATTTTTTCTGCTGTATGGCTTGGCTGCCGAAAAATTAATTTGAGTAAACTTTGATTGTTTGATTTCCAGGCGGTCCATTAAATGATATTCTTTACTTCCAATTGGAATATAAGCAGATTGCGCATCAGCTAAAAGAGGAGCAAGTATAACAAGGATGACCGTAAAGGCTTTCGTAAATTGCATATGTTTAATTTAAGAATCTATAATTTCAAGATATGCAAAAGTATCTACTTAAGAACATACAGTTGGTGAATGAAGGAAAAACAGAAATAAAAGATGTGCTGATTGAAAATGAAAGAATTGAGAGAATAGATAATAATGTGGACGTAAAATATAAGGTGGAAGAAATAAACGGAGAGCATTTACATCTGCTGCCGGGCTGTATTGATGACCAGGTTCATTTTAGAGAACCGGGACTTACACATAAAGCTACTATTGAGACAGAAAGCAAAGCGGCCGTTGCAGGTGGAGTTACTTCATTTATGGAAATGCCCAACACGATTCCCAATGCATTAGATCTTGCATTGCTGGAAGAAAAATACAAAATTGCCCAACACAATTCGTTAGCAAATTATAGTTTCTACATGGGCGTAAGCAATAATAATGCTGAAGCCGTTTTGCAAACCAACAAATTTAAAAACACCATTTGCGGAATTAAAATATTTATGGGCAGTAGTACCGGTTCAATGCTGGTTGATAATTATGTTACGCTCAATAAAATTTTTGAAGGAGCTGAAATGCTGATCGCCACACATTGTGAAGAGGAACGGATCATCAAAAGAAATTATAATACCATTAAAAACATAAAACCAAATTTAGATCCTGCAGATCATCCTTTGATAAGAGATGCAGAAGCTTGTTTTGAATCTTCATTAGCTGCCATACAGTTAGCCAAAAAATATAATAGCCGTTTACATATCCTGCACATCAGTACAGAAAAAGAATTGCAGTTGTTCAGTAATATGTTACCTCTAAAAGAAAAGCGCATCACATCTGAAGTATGTGTGCATCATTTACATTTTACAAATAAAGATTACGAGAAACTGGGCTATCAGATTAAATGTAATCCTGCTATTAAATATGAGGCTGATAAAGAGGCTTTATGGAAAGCATTGCTGGATGATCGTCTGGATGTTATAGCAACAGACCATGCGCCACATTTGTGGGAAGAAAAACAAGGTCCTTATGAACAGGCATATGCAGGATTACCACTGGTGCAGCATCCCTTGTTGCTGATGTTATATTATTATAAAAAAGGAAAGATCACATTAGAAGACATTGTAAGAAAAATGAGCCATGCCGTTGCAGACTGTTTCTCCATTCAGGATCGCGGGTATATCCGGGAAGGATATTATGCTGACCTGGTGATGGTAAATACACAAATGAAAAATACCGTCAACAAAAAAGACTTGTTGTATAAATGTGGCTGGAGTCCGCTGGAGAATTTTGAATTCCCCTGCAGTATTGAAGCAACATTTGTAAACGGAAATAAAGTATATGAAAAAGGACAATTGAATGCATCTGTAAAAGGCAGACGAATATTGTTCAACAGAAATTAATATGGAAACTGATATCACAACATTGGCCGATTTATCTGTATTCAATGCTGAAGAAGAATTTTCAATTTTTAATAAGCTGAATTTTACGAATACTACTAATGGCAAAGAGCAGTTGAAAAGGAACATGGGTACGCCTTTACAAACGTTGGAGCAGATCAGGGATATTCAGGATACCGTTCGATGCATTGAAAAAGAACTGCATCACTGGCCCACACTTATCAGCAATGGAACATTAATGGTAGTAGAGCAATTTTTTGAATCAGTGGTGGATCCTATTCCAGCAATACCTACCCGTTTATCTGCATTATCATACCGTTATTTACATGCCCCCGATTTTTCACTGGTGAAATATTCAACAGGACATTGTTTTGATTTCGTTAAAGGAATGAAAGCTTTAACTGAAATGTTTGGAAATAACAATCCTAAACCATTGCAAAACATACTGAATAACGCAATACAAATTTTAGCTCATTCAGCATTAAAACATATTAATAATGAAGTTGTATATGCTGATTATAGGCTTTCCAAAATTTTATCAACTGCACATTTTTTCAGATATAAATTTAAAAATAAAACGCTTCAACTCATAGCCATATATGCGCAATTGGACGCATGGTATTCTATGGCCAAAAGTAAACAGACATATCAGCTTAACTTTCCTGAATTTATTGAAACCGATTCACCATATCTAGAATTAAAAAGTCTTTATCATATCCTGCTTGCAAAACCGGTATCATATAATCTGGAGATGAATGGGAAAACAAATTTCATTTTTTTAACTGGTGCTAATATGGCAGGTAAAAGCACTTTTATAAAATCGGTAGGCGCTGCTGTGTATCTGGCGCATGCCGGCATGCCCGTTCCTGCGGAAAAAATGAAATTGGGTATGTTCGACGGACTGCTTAGCAACATTAATGTGATTGACAATCTGGTAAAAGGGGAAAGTTATTTTTACAATGAAGTGCAACGGATCAAAGCTACCATTCAACGTATTAATAACGGAAAGAAATGGCTGATTCTGATAGATGAATTATTTAAAGGAACCAATGTGCAGGATGCCATGAAGTGCAGTATTGCCGTAGTGGAAGGTTTTATAAAAAAGCACAATTCTATTTTTATTCTCTCTACACACCTTTACGAAATAAGTGATTCATTGAAACAGTATAACAATATCGCCTTCCATTATTTTGAAACTTCGATTGAAAATGATCAATTGAAATTTAATTACCAGTTGAAGCCTGGTATCAGTAACGATCGCTTAGGTTATTTGATTTTAAAACAGGAAGGTGTAGTGAAGATGTTGAATGATTTGTAATTAGAAATCCCAGCATAATTGTTCCGTAGGATCACTTGATGCCTGTTAGTATTGCTCCCGTTGTACAGGAGTTTAAAATTGCCTTATCATTTTTTAACAAGTGTTTTTTTATAGCCCTATACAATTATAAACCCCAATACCATCTGGCTGATTTAATAAGCATCAAGTGACTGACGTTGTCGAACACTAGCGCCGGATTAGGGAACCCCATATGATAAATTTGAAGTTTTTGAAAAATATTTTGTATAATTAACAAACAAAAGTTGAGACCAGAAACAACTAAAAATAACGGGGCGATACCGAAAAGCCAAACGAGTACGATAAAATAAACTTATAATTTTTTTTATGAAACATTCATTACTGCTAGTTTTGTCAATATTAATTATTGTAAAAGTTCAATCTCAATACAATCCTAATGTTGTTTTAAGTGCCTGCCCCGATAATAAATCTGTAGTAATTTTAAATTACAATAAAGGGGAACTTTATCACCTAAATATTAAAAGCGAAACGGGTACAACTAATCTCATTGGCAATATTCCAAATGGTACTTATGCTAATATTTCTGTATTGAATGATAGTCTTGTTTTGCTTTCTGGCCAGTTTGTATATAACTATATTACTGGAAAAAGAGTGTCTGAGTTCACAAAAGAAACATTCACCACACCTTCAGGTAAAAGAATATTTCAAATTGACTATGGAGTAGTAAAAGAGATAGATTATTCAGGCAAAGAAACCGGTGTTTCCTTTTCTTACACAGAAGAGAAAAAGGTTGGTTTAAGACTCAGGAATCTCACAAAAATCAACGAAAATGCCGATGCCGTAGTAGTAGCCTATCAAAATAGCGGTGAACAAACTGTAGTCGTATATGATCTTAAAACAGGTAAATCAATCAATAATTTTGATGGATTTAAATTTTTAAACCCGAAAAAGGAAATTCATTTTCTTGATATAAGTCCGGATGGCTCACAACTCATAATTGGGAATACTAAATGGGTAAATCTTTATAATGTAAAGAAGGGTAAAAAGGCTGGAGAGTTTGAAGAAATAGAAAATAATGCAAGGATGAATTTTATGCAGGCTGGTTTTAGGACTGATGGTAAAGCAGCATACGTATCCAGCTGGTATAAATTATACACCTTAAACACAAAAGATTTTACTGCTGAAGCAAACATAGTTATAGATCTAAAGGATGTAAAAGTTTTTCAATGGAAAAATCGGGATGGATCAGTATCAAAAGAAAGGACATATGTCAATACAAAATTCTTTTGGAGTCATTATACAGTCATGAAAGATGAAAAATATATTGTAGCACTGGCAGATGAAGTTTCGGGATCGTCAACAATCCTGTATTATATGTATTTAGGAGATGGCGGAATCGGCAATAAGCATATACAAATATTTTAATGAAGCTCTAATAGCACAAATGTTCCAGAGGATCACTTGATGCCTGTTAGTATTGCTCCCGTAGAAGAGGATTTTAAAACCTCACTGGCGCAAGTGTTCCGTAGGATCACTTGATGCTCTTTGATGCTGCTCTCGTTGTACGGGAGTTTAAATCGCAAGATAATTTTTAGAAAGTGATTTAAATAACATTCCAGTCTCAAAAATCCCGATACAATCGGGCTGAATTAATCGACATCAAGTGAACGACTTTGTCGAACACTTGCGCCAGATTAGGGACTGCTCCAGTTGTACGGGAGTTTAAATTTGCAAATGATTTTGTTAAGCAAGCCTAATTGATTGGTTTGATAATCAATCGCACTACTGTATTTATATCCTGCCGCATCCCATACCAGTCCGCTTTTTACTGGATTATTATGCAGGTAATTCATGCGTTGCCTAAGCAAATCAAACGAACTCAATTCAATAGGATGATAATCTTGTTTCCAAAACTGAAATTCTTTATTATTAGAATTATTTCTTGCTGCATAACGGAACAGGTTTAACATCCATTGACGCCTGCTTTCCTTTTCATTTCCGCTGATAGACTGTATTATTTGCTTACTCGTAAATTTCTTTATATCACGAACTAGGTATTCGATTCGGTTTGTGTCTGTACTGATAATTAAATGACAATGATTGGTCATTAATACCCAAGCGTGAAGTTTTAAACCTTTATTTTCTATGCAATATTTGAGACTGTTTGTAAAAATTTCTTTATAATCTTCTCTACTAAAAACATCAATCCACCCCACAACGGTAAAAGTAACAAAATGAGCAATTGCAGGATCTCCTGGTTTATATTTTGAAGACATAATTGTAGCATTTACATATTCAAAACTACTATGCTTAAATGCAAAAATTTGTCATGTAATCGTATAAAAGCTTTTACAAATGTTTGTATAAATCCATGATATAAGTTTTTAAAACGAATTCACTCACTGGCGCAGTTGTTCCGTAGGATCACTTGATTCGGGGTAGTCCTGCTCCCGTTGTACGGGAGTTTAAATCGCAAAATCATTTTTAGAAAGTGATTTATAATAACATTCCCGTCTCACAAATCCCGATACAACCGGGCTGATATAATCGACATCAAATGAACGACATTGTCGAACACTTGCGCCAGATTAGTCTTGCATATAGCATTAATCAACTTAAAGGGAGCAACATTATACTTAAAACCAGGCTCGAATTATTGAATTCAAAAGCAAAAAATATAATAGGGTTTTTAAAAAAGGAATATCATTTAGAGTAATTTAGTAAAGCACGAATGCACAACAAGGGGTTTGCGATAGTGGGGGTTCAGTGCTCCGCAGACACATTTTTAGTAAATCAAAATTGGTTCTCTGGATCAACATTTGTGGTGAAAATCGCCACCTTCGCCAAGCCCGAAACCGTTGTGCGTCATTTTAGACCGACCTTTTAAACCTTCAAAATAAAACAGATGAGAATTTTGACTTGCGTACTAATGTTTATAACTACATTTTGCTTTGCACAGAAAAAACAAATTCAAAATATTGCTTCAACAGTTTCAATTGAACGGTTAAAAAAGAACCTTTACTATTTAGCAAGTGAACATTTAGAAGGTCGGGTAATGGGTAGTCGTGGCGATACCTTAGCTTCTGAATATGTAGTCAATTGTTTTAAAGAAAATCATTTGATAGCTCCTTATAAAAATGGGACAAGCTATTTTCAAACTGTAATTACTTATAAAAAAAATCTTTTGCAATCTGAATTGATTATTGGGAATAAAAAATTTGAAAATTGGAATGGTTGGACTTTTGGAATGCGTAATGCTGAAACAGTAGAGTTAGATAATATTCCAGTTGTTTTTGCCGGGTATGGAATTGAAAACAAACTTTACAATGATTTTGCCAACATTGATGTGAAGGGTAAAGCGGTTTTACTTCTGACTGGACAACCACAGGACAGTACAGGTACTTACTTATTGTCCGGCACAAAACAAGCAGCAATTATTTCTTCTATCCAAAATGTATTGAGGGAAAAAGGGGCTGTACTTATATTGCTTTATAACAACAGATTTACAGCGGACACTTTACTACAAAGAAAATCATCTTTTCAGACTGTGTATAAAAACCCGTTTATACAGAATAACAACCTGCCCGTCCTTATGCTATCCGAAGAAAGAGCCAATGACCTTTTAACAGCTTCTGATAAAACAATTAAAAGTTTAGTTCAAGATATTACAAAAACACTTCGTCCACAATCTTATGATGTAAATACTAATATTGGCAGTCATATTCAAATTGATATAACAGAAGAAAAGGCACCCAATGTTATTGGAGTTATAAAAGGGACGGATAGCACTGCTGGATGTATAATCCTTTCTGCTCACCACGACCACAATGGGAAAGACGGAAAAATTATTTATTACGGAGCTGTTGATATTGCCAGTGGTACGGTAGCTATTATGGAAATAGCCACGTTGATGAACAAAGCAATAGAAAAAGGATTTAGACCAAAGCGAACTATTATTTTTGCTTCATACACTGGTGAAGAAAAAGGCTTGTTGGGTTCTTACCATTTAGCAGCCAATCCCTTATTCCCTATTGAAAAAACTCGGGCAGTTTTAAATATTGATATGATGGGGCGTGTTGATACATTTTACAGTGGAAAAAGAGCAGACAGTAACTATGCATATATTTTAGTGGTAGATTCACTTAACAGGGGTTTACGCAATTCATTATACACAGCCAATGAAAAGTTAGGTAAACTAAAATTGGACACCTACTATGAACAGCCACAGTTTATGCAAAGAAGGCTTATGGGTTCAGACCAATATCCTTTTTATTTGAAAGGAGTTCCCTTCATTAGAATTGATTGTGGCTTTAGTAAAGACTATCATCAACCAACAGATACTCCTGACAAAATTAATTATGAGCTACTTTCCAATCAGGTAAAACTGGCATTTCTGACAACTTGGAATATTGCAAATGATTAGTTTGACAAAATCCATAGTTGAACAAAAAACGAACGCACAATATTAGTATTGCCAATAGTGGGTCTTGACATTGAAACAATCAGCAGTGATAATTCTGCTGTACTTCAGTTCCGGGATTGACTCTCACTGGCGCAGTTGTTCCGTAGGATCACTTGATACCGGTTAGTCCTGCTCCCATTGTATTGGAATTCAAATCGCAAAATAGTTTTAAAATAGTGATTAATAATATCATTCCCGTCTTACATTTCCCGATATAATTGGGGTGATTTAACCGGCATCATGTGTACAACTTCATAGAACACATGCGCCAGATAAATAAACTACTTCAACCAACAACTCCACCATACTTAAATATGTTGGAAACCCATTTTCACCGGATGAAAATCACTTTTACAACTGTTGTTATCAACAGCAAATAATAAATTCCTGTTTATACTTTCACAAAAAAAATGTTAGTCAAAACATATGGCAGTGCAGTGTATGGCGTGGAGGCGATTACCATAACAGTTGAAGTAAATGTAAACAACCAGGGACAAAATTATTACATCGTTGGTTTGCCCGACAATGCAGTTAAAGAAAGTTTGCAGCGTGTAGAAAGTGCTATCAAAAGCAATCATCTGTATATGCCACGCACCAAACTGGTGGTAAATCTGGCGCCTGCTGATATCCGCAAAAGCGGAACGGCATTCGATCTTCCTATTGCCATCGGAACGCTTGCGGCCACAGAACAATTGCCTGCAGAAGCTATTGCGGAATACGTGATCATGGGTGAACTAAGTTTAGATGGCAGTATTCGTCCCATCAAAGGTGCATTGCCCATCGCCATTCAGGCTGCAAAAGAAAATTTTAAAGGATTGATCCTTCCTTTATGCAATGCCCGGGAAGCCGCTATGGTGAACGAGTTGCCTGTATATGGTGTTTCCCATTTAGAAGAAGTACTTCAGTTTTTTTTAGGCGAAAAGAAAATTGAACCTACGATAGTAAATACAGAAGAAGAATTTGCCAATGCACAGATCAGTTTTGATATTGATTTTTGTGACGTTAAAGGACAGGAAAATATTAAACGTGCTTTAGAAATCGCTGCATCCGGAGGACATAATGCAATACTGATCGGGCCACCCGGCGCCGGAAAAACGATGCTGGCCAAACGTTTACCCACTATACTTCCGCCACTTACATTGAAAGAAGCTTTGGAAACCACAAAGATCCACAGCGTGGCTGGAAAATTACAGGAAAATGCAACTCTTGTAAATAAACGTCCTTTCAGAAGCCCCCATCATACGATCTCAGATGTTGCCCTGGTAGGCGGTGGCGGCAATCCGCAGCCGGGGGAAATTTCGCTGGCACATAATGGTGTTTTATTCCTGGATGAATTGCCGGAATTTAAAAGAACAGTTTTGGAAGTGATGCGACAGCCCATGGAAGAACGACGCGTAACTATCTCGCGTGCTAAAGTTGCATTAGATTTTCCTGCCAGTTTTATGCTCATCGCCAGCATGAATCCATGCCCCTGTGGTTTTTATAATCATCCGGAAAAAGAATGTACTTGTCCGCCGGGAACTGTTCAGAAATACCTAAACAAAATATCCGGACCATTACTAGACCGTATCGACCTGCATGTAGAAGTAACACCTGTTGCTTTTAATGAATTGTCTTCTGTTCATCAATATGAAAAAAGTGTTTCCATTAGGGAAAGAGTAATTAAGGCAAGACTCATTCAGGCAAAACGATATGCCGCACATGATAACATTTATTGCAATGCACAGATGAGCAGCAGAATGATTAAAGAATTATGTGCACTCGATACAGTAAGTATACATCTTCTTAAAACAGCCATGCAACGTCTGAACCTATCTGCCCGCGCCTATGACCGGATTATTAAAGTGAGCCGTACAATTGCTGATCTACAGTTAAGTGAATCTATCAAAGCAGAACATATCGCAGAAGCCATCCAATACCGAAGCCTTGACAGGGAAGGCTGGTCTGTTTAAGATTTAATGATATCCTGAACTGCCTTTCAGTCATTTAAATTAATTTGTACGATAATTGATAAAGGGCACACAATCAGTCATAATTTATGAAGATCTTATTACATTATCTAAAGCCGCATAAATGGCTTGTGGTTCTTACGCTCGTTCTGGCAGGAATTAATATTGGATTTTCACTGGTTGATCCGATCTTACTCGGAAAGCTGGTGAATCTTGCGAACGACCACAGCTCATCAGGTCATTCATTTTCAGAGAATAAATTCTTCTGGCAATATGACAATGTCACCAGAAATGGCAAACCTTATCTCGCATTAGGCGTAGTGTACATTTTATTATTTTCTATTTCCGTTGCCATGATCAGCCGGATTGCAAAAGCATTTCAGGATTATTTTATGAACCTGGTAATACAAAAATTTGGCGCACGGGTATTTACGGATGGATTACAGCACGCTATGAAATTACCTTATCAGGAATTTGAAGATCAGCGAAGCGGTGAAACACTTTCCATTCTTACTAAAGTGAGATCTGATGTTGAAAAATTCATGATCAATTTCATCAACATTTTATTTGGTGTAATCATAGGTGTGGTTTTCGTTTTTGTTTATGCTGCGATGTATATAAACTGGAGAATTCCGGTGGCTTATCTGGTGGGGATTGTTGTACTCACTTTCATCACCAATAAATTAAGTAAGAAAATAAAAAGTATTCAAAAAAATATTGTAAGTGAAACCACAGCACTTGCAGGATCTACTACAGAGTCTTTGAGAAATATTGAACTCGTGAAAAGCCTTGGCCTGACTAAACAGGAAGTAGGCCGACTGAATAAAAACACGTACAAGATCCTTGGTCTTGAATTAAAAAAAGTGAAACGGATTCGCAGTATTTCATTCGTACAGGGAACATTGGTAAATACTTTACGCCAGGTAATTTTGCTGATATTAATGTGGCTCATTTTCGGCAATCAGATGGATGCAGGACAATTGGTTACCATGCAGATTTTTTCATTTTTTATTTTTGGTCCTTTACAGGAGATTGGTAATATTTTATTGTCTTATCGTGAAGCAGAAGCGTCACTCAATAATTTTAATAAACTCATGCAGAAAGCTCCGGAGCAGGAACCTTCCAATCCTGCATCACTGGGAAAAATAAATTCACTTTCTTTTCAGCATGTTTCCTTTCAGCATCAGTCAGCGTCTCATAAAGCCATTGATAATATTTCCTTTGATGCACACATTGGTGAAACGATTGCATTTGTTGGGCCGAGTGGAAGTGGTAAATCTACATTGATGAAATTATTAGTGGGCTTATACCGGCCGCAGGAAGGAAAAATTTTATACAATGGATTGGATGAAAACGAAATTCATTTTGATGATCTCAGGAATCAAATTGGTTTTGTAACACAGGATACTAATTTATTCAGCGGAACGATCAGAGAAAATCTGATGTTTGTAAACCCATCTGCCACAGAAAAAGATTTACTGCAGGCATTGCATAAAGCTTCTTGCGATAATATGCTGGCGAGGGCAGATAACGGAGTGGATACAATGATTGGTGAAGGCGGTTTAAAATTATCCGGCGGTGAAAAACAAAGAATATCTATTGCACGTGCATTGTTACGCCAGCCGAATTTATTGATCTTTGATGAGGCCACATCAGCGCTTGATTCTATCACGGAAGAAGAGATCACCAATACTATTAAAGAAGTTTCTGATCAGGCAAATCAAATTACAATTCTGATTGCACACAGGCTAAGTACGATTATGCACGCCGACAGAATTTATGTTCTTGAAAAAGGAGATGTGGTAGAAACAGGAACACACCAATCTTTAATAGCAGAGAAAGGATTGTATTATGCCATGTGGCGTCAGCAGATCGGCGAAAGAAAAAAAGCAGATCTTGTAGTTAACGCCAAATAGTTAAGCCCACGTTTAATTTCACATAATGACAGACATCAGGCCAACACCCAGTTATTTCTGGAGTATTTTAACCATGCGTTGTCCCAGATGCAGAAAAGGTAAAATGTTTACAGATGATAATTCATACAGAAAATTTACACTGAAACATATTTTTGAAATGCCGGAAAATTGCCCGGTTTGCCATCAGAAATTCGATCTCGAACCAGGCTTTTGGTATGGAACCGCTTATGTGAGTTATGCATTAGCAGTTGCATTGTCTGTTAGTACATTTGTTGCCTGGCTGGTTTTTTTTGGTGTAGGATTCGATGATAACCGGATCTTTTACTGGCTTGTTATTAATGCCGTTCTGCTACTGGTTTTACAACCGTGGATGATGAGAATGAGCCGCGTGATATACATCAGGTTTTTTGTACGGTTTAATCCTGATTATGAAGAAACCAAGCCGGTAGAATTTAATTGATAAAAATTATTTATTTGTAAATAAAAGAGACCTGAAATTTTGTAACAATCAAAACATAATTGCTACAAAGGCAAAAAATGATTTCTTATCAGTTATTATAGAATGTGATCTGATATTCTCAAAACAACATCACACCGCTAAGAAATATTTTCAATAATACCTGCAATACCTTGTCCACCGCCTACACATGCAGTAACTAAACCATATTTTTTGTGTAGTCTTTTCATGTCGTGTGTAATCTGGATCGTTAATTTACAACCTGTACAACCCAGTGGATGACCTAATGCAATAGCACCGCCGTTGATATTTACTTTTGACGGATCTATATTTAATTCTCTGATAACTGCAAGAGACTGTGAAGCAAAGGCCTCATTCAATTCTATAAGATCGATGTCATTTAAAGTCATATTGGCCTGCTTCAAAACTTTTGGAACAGCTTCCACCGGACCCATTCCCATAATTCTTGGATGAATACCGGCACTCACGGCACTCACCAGTCGTGCAATGGGTTTTAGCCCTAATTCATTTACCATTTTTTCACTCATCACAATTACAAAGGCAGCACCATCACTCGTCTGTGATGAATTTCCTGCCGTAACAGAACCATCCTGTGCAAATGCAGGTTTTAACTTCGCCAATACGTCAACCGTTGTTTCCGCACGAACACCTTCATCCGTATCAACTACAAAATGCTTACTTTGCTTTTTATTTTTTTCATCTAAATAAATCTGCTCAACCGTAATGGGAAGAATGCCTTCTTTAAAATAGCCATTAGCAATAGCGTTAGCTGCTTTCTGGTGACTATTATAACTAAACTGATCCTGATCTTCTCTGGATACATTGTATTCTTTAGCCACTGCTTCTGCGGTTAAGCCCATACTTAAATAATAATCCGGTTCATCCGAAGCAATAGAATATGCAGGTACGGTCTTCCATCCTGCAGTTGGTACAAGACTCATACTTTCAGTTCCTCCTGCGATGATACATTCATTCATTCCGCATCGAATTTTTGCAGTTGCCATGGCAATACTTTCCAATCCACTGGCGCAATAACGATTGATGGTAATTCCGGGTGCATGAAATCCTATTGCCCTTGCCGCAATGATCCTTCCCACCTGCAAACCCTGTTCTGCTTCCGGAACCGCATTTCCAACAATCACATCATCCACTCTTTTTGGATCTAACTGAGGTACGCTGGCAAGCAAACCTTTGATGACATCGATCGCCAGATCATCAGGCCTCGTAAAACGGAATCCGCCTTTTTTACTTTTGGCAATGGCTGTTCTGAATCCGGCTACTATATAGGCTTCGGTCATGATATTTTTATTTAAATAGTTGTTTATGCAACTTTTGTATTCAAAGATAAAATTTCACCACCAAAAGAAAAAACCAAAATCGTTTGTAATTTGCACCGTGTACAAACTGATCAGGAATATTCTTTTCCGATTCGATGCTGAAAGCGTTCATTATTTTTCAATGAATGCGCTTCGATTCTTTAGAAAAATTCCGCTCCTTTCGGGTTTATTACATTCCCTCTTACGGCCTGCCAATTCAAATCCCGTTCATGCTATGGGTTTACAGTTTAAAAACCCAATTGGTTTAGGTGCAGGTTTTGATAAAAATGCACGTTATTTAAAAGAACTGGAAATGCTGGGTTTTGGCTTTGTGGAAATTGGAACGGTTACACCAGTGGCTCAAAAAGGCAATGAAACTCCCCGATTATTTCGATTACCAAAAGATAAAGCCATCATAAACCGCATGGGGTTCAATAATGAGGGTGCAGATGCCATCGCACATCGTTTGCAAAATTGGAAACGAAATAATTCCAATATGCTTATAGGCGCTAACATCGGGAAAAATAAAATAACTAAAAATGAAGATGCCTGGATTGATTATGAAACCTGCTTTTTAAAATTACAACCGTTAGTAGATTATGTAGTGGTGAATGTAAGTAGTCCCAATACACCTGGGCTCAGGGATCTGCAACAAAGAGATGTATTAAAAAAAATTCTGGGAAACTTAATGGATCACAATGCAAAAATGGACAAAGAAAAACCCCTCTTACTAAAAATTTCTCCGGACTTAGATAAAGAAACACTGGATCAGATCATCAGTTTATGCCTGGAAATAAAACTTCACGGTCTTATTGTTTCCAATACCACTATCAGCAGAGATAATTTACTTTCGGAAAAAAATATTATTGAAAAAATAGGTGCTGGAGGTTTGAGTGGAAAACCTTTGCAGCAATCATCCACTGAACTGGTTGCATATGTACACGAAAAGTTGAAAAATCAAATGTTGATTATTGCCAGTGGTGGTATTTTTAATGCAGAGGATGTGAAGCAAATAAGAAATGCCGGAGGATCATTATTTCAGGTGTGGACCGGTTTTATTTATGAAGGCCCATTCATAGTGAAGAATATCCTCCAATAAAAATTAACTGCATAAAAAAACCGCGGCTGCAACACCTGCTGTTTCTGTTCTCAAACGGGTATCGCCTAAACTTACTGGTATAAAATCCCGGGCAAATTCTATTTCTTTTGAAGTAAAATCTCCCTCCGGCCCTATTAAAATCAGGTTAGAATTTTGAGCAGGAATTTCTTTCAAATGCGTTTTTGAGTTTGTTTCACAGTGTGCGATCAGTTTATTATCAAAAATGGCTTGTTGAATATAATCGTTGTATTTTATCGGCGACTGTAGTTTTGGTTTCCAGCTTTGATGACTTTGTAGCATGGCGCTGATGAGAATTCCGTTCATCCTATCGAAACGAAAATGCTGTTTCTCTGTTCTCTCACACAATAATGGTACAACTTCGGCAATGCCCAACTCCGTAACTTTTTCCAGAAACCATTCAAACCGTGCAGCATTTTTTAAAAGGGATATGGCAATCGTAACTTTTTTATTCTTTGCCTGTTCAATAGTTCTATGTGTGATGCTTACCAAACAACTTTTTTTATGATTATCTGTAATCACCGCATTTGCCAATGTTCCTTTTCCATCCGTAAGTTGAATTTGTTCACCCTTTTCCATCCTTAAAACCTGTGCAACATGCCTCGAATTTTCTTCGTTTAGCACCAAATCATTTTGAATGATATCTTCTGAAAAAAACAATGGTAACATGTTATAAAATTATACAAAATAAAAAAGAGCATGATGACCATGCTCTTTAAAAATTAATTTATAAAATCTAAAAAGGAGCTTCATCATCAAATTGCTCATCATTCATTTTACTTCCTTTCTGAATATACATTTTTGGAGATCCACCGCCATCTAATCCAGCAACAGGTTTCCAGTTTCCTCCACCTGAAGGCGTACTTCCACCTCCACTGTTACCACCTTCGAAGCCTTGTTCATCTTCCACAAATTTTTGAATATGCAAAAGTGCACGAAGCTTTATGGTTTCCAGACTACCATTTCTGTGCTTTGCAATTTTAACATGCGTTTCTCCTTTATTACTTTCTCCCATTTCGTTGGCAGATATATCATAATATTCGGGGCGGTAAAGAAACATCACCATATCCGCATCTTGCTCAATAGCACCCGATTCTCTAAGGTCACTCAATTGAGGCATCTTGTTTCCTTCTTTTCTTTTTTCAACTTCACGACTCAACTGCGATAAGGCTATGATCGGCACCTGTAATTCTTTTGCAAGGCTTTTAAGATCCCTTGATATTCTGCTGATCTCCTGTTCACGATTGCTGTTTCTGTCAGCACTGCCACTCATTAGTTGCAAATAATCTATGATAATGATACCTATATTATGTTTGTTTTTTAAGCGGCGGCATTTAGCACGCAATTCAAAAATGTTCAATGCAGCTGAATCATCTATGAATATGGGAGCTTTACTCAGGCGTTCGATACCACGCTTATACAATTGCTTCATTTCATGCTCTTCCAGTTTACCACGTGAAATTTTTTCGAGCATGATTTCACTTTCCGCACTTAAAATTCTTTGTACAAGCTGGCTGCTACTCATCTCCAGACTAAAAAATCCTACACCAACTGGTTTTGTTGCATTCAGGGCAGCATTACGTGCCAGGTTAAGTGCAAATGCCGTTTTACCAACGGATGGCCTTGCCGCCAGTACGATCAGATCAGTAGGTTGCCATCCATAGGTAATTCTGTCAAGAGAAGGGAAACCAGTGGGAACACCTGTGATATCATCTTCGCGGTTGCGCATATCTTCTATACGCTGTAAAGTTTTTACCAGCACTGAATCAATGCTGTCGAAGTTTTTACGGAGATGATTGTTAGTGATTTCAAATAATTTCGTTTCTGCTTCATCCAGCATATCAAAAACGTCGGTACTGTCTTCATATGCATCACCAATGATTTCACCGCTGATGCGGATCAGTTCACGCTGAATAAATTTTTGCAGAACAATGCGGCAATGCGCATCTATATTAGCGCTGGAAACAACAGAATTGGTAAGTTTAGAAACAAAATAAGCACCTCCCACAAATTCCAGGTCACCAATAAACTTCAATTCTTCTACTACAGTAAGCAGATCGATTGGTAAGCTTTTAATTGCCAGCGATTGCATGGCTTTATAAATACGTTGGTGAACTTCTACATAAAAACATTCTGGTTTTAGTAATTCTACAACGGTATCAAATGCACTTTTTTCCAGCATGATCGCACCTAATATGGCCTCTTCCAGTTCTTTAGCCTGCGGAGGTATTTTTCCAAAAACCATATTACCTGTTTCCATTGGCCCCTTGAGGCGCACCGTACGATTTTTATTCAGGTTAGTAAATTCCATGCTTATATTTTAAGGGCCTTTTATATGGCCTGATGCTATTAGAAATTAAAATCTGGGTGTTCCGGTAACCCTCTGTGTGAAAAGTACCGGTGGGCGGCTAAGGTAAATCCGTAAAGTAAATATGCAATGCACACTTACCTGTTATTAACTTTTTTTGCAGAGATATCCACCGTAATCCACATGTAAAAGTAGTTTATTCACAGCTTATAAACAGGTTTGTAAACAATCTTTTTACTATGCATATTGTCATTAGATGAATTGTTCACAACAAATCTTAAAATGACTTTCTATTTGTTCACCTTCCCATTTTTTTTCGGGTTTTTTTTTACAAAATTGATTAATTAGATTCTGCGTCTTCATTAAACCCGCTGCTGCAGGGCAATCAGTATATTTGCGCCGAAAATGTTTTTCACATGACTATTTCGTACAACTGGTTATTAGATTATTTACCTGTTTCAGATAAAGATATTTCGGCATATATTCAACCTGAAGCTCTTTCCGGTATCCTCACAGCTATAGGTCTTGAAGTTGAAAGTTTACATAAAGCAGAAACGATCAAAGGCGGACTCCGCGGATTGTTGGTGGGAGAAGTTCTCACTTGCGATAAACATCCTGATGCTGATAAATTAAAACTCACCACCGTTAACATCGGGACTGAAATTTTACAAATCGTATGTGGAGCTGCAAATGTAGCGGCCGCACAAAAAGTGATCGTTGCACCCGCTGGTACAACAATTTATCCGTTTTCTGGAGGCGAAATCTATTTAAAGAAAACGAAAATACGCGGAGTAGAAAGCAATGGTATGATTTGCGCCGAAGATGAAATCGGTATTTCAGAAGATCACGGCGGAATTATTGTTTTACCGGAATCAGCCATTCCGGGAACACCTGCTTCTTCTATCTATGCTTCTGATGAAGATCATATTTTTGAAATAGGATTAACGCCAAACCGTACCGATGCCATGAGTCATTATGGTGTTGCCCGCGATGTATGCGCTTATCTTTCTCATCGTCTAAACAAAAAGATACACCCTGTTTTACCAAAGCCTGATATTACAAATGAAATTGGAACGTGTGCTATTGACGTAGTTATTGAAAATACTGCCTCCTGTATGCGCTACACAGGTGCACTTATCCAAAGTGTTGAGGTAAAGGAAAGTGCAGAATGGATGAAGAGAAAATTACAGGCAATCGGCGTAAAACCTATCAATAACATTGTTGATATTACTAATTTCATTTTACATGAAAGTGGACAACCTTTACATGCTTTTGATGCCGATCACATTTCCGGTAACAAAGTGATCATCAAAAATGCAACCGATAAGCAATCTTTTATAACGCTTGATGAAAAAGAAAGAATATTATCTTCTTCAGATCTTATGATCTGCAACGCAAAGGAACCCATGTGTATTGCCGGAGTTTATGGCGGGTTAAAAAGCGGCGTCACAAAAACAACCAAAAATATTTTTTTAGAAAGCGCTGCATTTTCCGCAGAATCTGTTCGTAAAACTTCGCTTTCTTTAAACCTGAGGACTGATGCTGCCACACGCTTTGAAAAAGGTACCGACAGCAGTAAAACCCTGGAAGTACTTGTGCGTGCACTTTCGCTCATTAAGGAAATGTCAGGCGGAACTGTCTCCGGTATTATAGATATATTTCCAACACCTGCAGAACCGGTTATCATCGCTTTGCCATTTTTATTTGTGAAGAAATTGAGCGGTAAAAATTATAACAATGTTGACATTATTCAGATCTTAACAGCATTAGATTTTGAGATCTTACAAAATGAAAATGAAAACTTACTAGTAAAAGTGCCTTCTCATAAAAATGATATCCATCACCCGGCAGATCTGGTGGAAGAAATTATGCGGATTGACGGGCTGGATAATATTGATATTCCTGCTTCCATCCACATTACGCCTTCAATAGAAAAACTGGCAGCCAAAACCAACATCAGAGAAAAGATCAGTAACTATTTATCTTCATCCTGCCACGAGATTTTTACCAATAGTATCACCAACAGCCATCTGTATAATGAAAATATTTTGCAGTCATCTGTAAAAATGATCAATAGTCTGAGCGCAGAACTGGATATGCTTCGGCCCGAAATGCTCAATAGCGGACTGGCGGCTTTATCGCACAACATTAATCGAAAAAATACAGAGCTGCGTTTTTATGAGTTTGGAAAAACATACAGCCATACTCATGGAAAATATACAGAAACAGAACATTTGTCAGTTTATTTAACCGGTCAGGTATCTAACGCTGACTGGAATCATAGACCAGAAAAATCATCTTTATTTTATCTGAAAGGAATGCTGCAATCGGTTTTTGAAATGATCGGTGCTCAGGATGTTGTTTTCGAACCATCCGAAAAAGCAGGACTGGTGAATGCGCTCGAAATTTTTTACCGGAGAAAAAAAATTGGAATATGTGGTCAGGTTGCTGAAGCGGTATTACAAAAATTCGATATCCGTCAGCCGGTCTTTTTTGGCGATATTGAATGGATCCAACTTCTGGGCGAAAAGAAAAATGAAAAATACAAGGAGATATCAAAATTTCCTTTTGCAGAACGGGATCTGGCATTGGTTGTTGATAAAAAATTAAATTATGCAGATATTGAAAAAGCAACTAAGAAGTTAAAAATCGGTAATTTAACTGCTGTGAGATTATTTGACGTATTTGAAAGCGAGAAATTAGGTAAGGATAAAAAATCAATGGCTGTTAATTTTAGTTTCTCAGATGATTCTAAAACCCTCACTGATGCTGACATTGATGCCATGATGCAACAATTAGTGCATGTGTATGAAAAAGAACTGAACGCAGAAATCAGGAAATAATGAGTGTAACAGAGCAGGTAAAACGGGTACAGCAAAAACTTCAGCTCAGGTTGAAGGAAATCGGCCTGCTTCGTAAGCAAACGGAATCTCAATCCCTGCTTATCGAAACCCTCAGGCATCAACAACTGGAACTGCAAAACACCATCGAAACCTTACAGCAACAAAACAACATTCTGAAAGCAGCCGCGGGCGGAATGAATGAAATAGATAAAAAACAACTGGAGCAAACCATCAACAAATATTTGAAGGATATTGATAAATGTATGGCGCTTTTATCTGAATAATTATGTCTGAACTCATTCCTATAAACATACTCATCGGTGACCGTACTTATCGGATTAAAACCGAATCTGAGAACGAGGAAACTATCCGGAAGAACCTCAAAATTATCAATGATAAGATTCTGGAATATAAAACCCAGTTCGCAGGCAAGGATATGCAGGATTATATTGCTATGGTAATCATCTGGTTTGCCACACAAAATGCCGATACAGAAAATGGTGCATCATCCAAAGAGCTTTCTGAGGCATTGCTTAAAATGGAAGAACAGCTCGATAACCTATAGCCGGGCGCTTTCGGTCTGAGTTTCAACAACCCATATATTCTAACCCACAAATTTCTTTATCTTCGCCTCTTGTCCATATTACCATAAATTCAGGAGTAGGATGAAACATTTACTGACAACGATAAAAACGATCAAATTACATGGAGCCTTATATAATGTATATCATCATAGGAATAGCTGCGCTGCTTGCAGGAATACTTTTGGGTAAACTAATCTTTGCTAAAGACACTAAAAAACAAGTAGAAGAAGCGCGGTCACAAGCTGCTAAATTTTTGGAAGACAGTAAATTACAAGCTGAAACCCTTAAAAAAGAAAAATTACTGGAAGCCAAGGAAAAGGCTGTACAGATGAAGTTGGATCACGACCGTGACGTATTGCAACGCACACAAAAACTGAACGAGTCAGAAAATCGTGTAAAACAGAAAGAACAGAGTTTTACCCAGAAAGAAGTTACACTGGATAAACAACTGAAGGAAAATGAGCAGATAAAAGAAAATCTGAATCGCCAGATTGAAGTGGTGAATATCAAGCGTACAGAACTGGAAAAACACCAGGAAGAACATATCCGCCGACTCGAAAAAGTTGCAGGTTTAACTGCTGAAGATGCCAAAACCCAATTAATTGAAAGCCTCCGCCAGGAAGCCCACTCTAAAGCTGTGGTAATTCAGCAGGAAATAATAGAAGATGCAAAACTGAAAGCTAATAAAGAAGCGCGTAAAATCATTATTCAAACCATTCAACGTACAGCTGCAGAGCAGGCCATTGAAAATGCGATTACAGTATTCAACCTCGAAAGTGATGAGATCAAAGGTTCTATTATAGGCCGTGAAGGTAGAAATATACGCGCCATAGAAGCAGCAACCGGAGTGGATCTGATTGTGGATGATACGCCTGAAGCAATTGTTCTCTCTTCTTTCGATCCATTACGAAGAGAGATCGCACGTTTAAGTTTACAACGCCTGGTAGCCGATGGACGTATCCATCCCGCCCGTATTGAAGAAGTGGTAGAAAAAACAAAAAAACAACTGGAAGACCAGGTTATGGATATCGGTGAAAGAACCGTTATTGAACTGGGAATCCATGGTTTACATAAAGAACTGGTACGAATGGTGGGACGTATGCGTTTCCGTTCTTCTTATGGCCAGAACCTGTTGATGCACAGTCGTGAAACTGCCAATCTATGCGGCATTATGGCTGCAGAATTAGGTATGAATCCTAAACTGGCGAAAAGAGCCGGTTTATTACATGATATCGGAAAAGTTCCGGATGAGGAAACAGAATTAAGCCATGCTTTATTGGGCGCAAAACTGGCTGAAAAATACGGAGAAAACCCTGCTGTGGTAAATGCAATCGGCGCTCACCACGACGAGATGGAAATGCAGTTTGTGATCTCGCCTATTATTCAGGCTTGTGATGCTATCAGCGGAGCAAGACCAGGAGCCAGAAGGGAGATCATGCAGCAATATATCCAGCGTATTAAAGACCTGGAAAATCTTGCACTCGCCTATCAGGGAGTGGAGAAAGCATATGCTATTCAGGCAGGCAGGGAGTTAAGGGTTATCGTAGAAGCGGATAAAGTAAGTGATGGTGACAGTGATCGATTGAGTTTTGAGATCGCTCAGAAGATACAAACCGAAATGACTTTCCCCGGACAGATTAAAGTGACCGTAATTCGCGAAAAAAGAGCTGTAAATATTGCTCGTTAATCTAAAAAGATTTTAAGATAAGGATGGATGTTATTTGTTTTTCCTTACCTTTGCCGTCCGAAAAATCGGAACGCTAAAAAATTAAAGATATGAACGCAATTGATTTTGTTCATGAGCAACTGACCACCAAAGCACAACTTCCAACTTTTAAAGCTGGAGATAATGTTACTGTGAACTATAAGATCCAGGAAGGAAATAAAGAACGTATACAGAGCTTTAAAGGCGATGTTATCAAAAGACAAGGAAGTGGGGCCACTGCTTCATTCACTGTTAGAAAAATTAGTGATGGCGTTGGAGTTGAAAGACTTTTCCCGGTATTTTCACCTAACATTGAAAGCATTGTTTTAAATAAAGTTGGCCGTGTAAGACGTGCTAAACTCTATTTCCTGCGTGAAAGAAGTGGAAAAAGTGCACGTATCAAGGAAAAGCGTATGGCTGTGGGCGCAAAAAAGAAAAAAGGATAATATTTTAAAATATTTTGCTAAAGCGGAACTTGTTTCCGCTTTTTTTATGCCCGTTTACTTGCATTTATCAAAAGGGAATATTACTTTAGTCAGCTCCAATAGCCATTAAGAACCTTACCTCTTAAACTAAAAAAAATTAACCATGAGAAAAGTATTGATGGCTTGCCTTGTTATTGCATTTACACTGTTTTTATATTCATGTTCCAGAAGTATCAGTCCTTATCAGGCCGCTAATGGAAAAGCACGCTGCGGCCGTTCTATCCGATAATTTTCATGCAGTTAACAATATATTTGAGATGTGAAACCGTACACCTTAATAAATCGTATATCTTTACAATTCAAAATAATTATCATGTTAACTATATTAAATACACTGCTTCTCTCAATGCCGGGCGGAAGCGAATGGATTTTTATTATTCTTATCGCTTTATTATTATTCGGTGGTAAAAAAATCCCTGAATTAATGAGAGGAGTTGGTCGTGGAATACGCGAATTCAATGATGCTAAATCTAATGTGAAGACAGAGATCGAAGAGGGAATGAAAGAAAAAGAGATGAAGCAGGAAGTACGTTCATAATTGTTTTTTTATATTTCTAAAAAGCCGGGATATACATTTTTCAAATGTGTACTCCGGCTTTCTTATCTTAGCGGCATTCATGTTTTCTTTTACAGATATTTCAACATACCACAACCAACTCTTACAGAATGAAACGAATTGCGTTTCAGCAGTTACACATTATATATCACATATCCGTTCCCACTCTCATCTTAATGCTTTTGTGGAATTGTATGAGGCAGAAGCCTTAGAGACTGCGGCAAGGCTGGACGAAGCCCGTAAAAATGGCGCACCTTTAAAAAAATTGCATGGAGTAGTGATCGCTATTAAAGATGTGATCTGTTATAAAGATCATGCTGTAAGTGCCTCCTCTAAAATGCTAAGGGATTTCAAATCTTTATATACTGCAACTGTTTTACAGTTTCTGTTAGAAGAAGACGCTATTATTATTGGCAATACTAATTGTGACGAGTTTGCCATGGGCAGCAGCAATGAGAATTCATTTTATGGTAAAGTGTTAAATGCACAGGATAATACACGCGTGCCCGGAGGTTCTTCGGGTGGAAGTGCGGTTGCCGTTCAGGCAGGTTTATGTATGCTTAGCCTTGGGAGTGATACAGGAGGTTCCGTACGTCAGCCGGCAGATTTTTGCGGTATCATTGGTTTCAAGCCTGGCTATGGAACATTTTCGCGATATGGGTTAATTGCATACGCCTCCTCATTTGACCAGATTGGCATTTTTGGAAAAACTGTTCACGATATTCATTTGCTCACAGAAATTATGGCAAAAACTGATGTAAGAGACAGTACCATGCACCAGACTCCCTTGCCTGCAATTACTAAAAAAGAAAATTATTCATTTGCTTATTTCCGGCAGATGGTTGAACATCCTGCATTGGACCCTGAAATGAAAATAGCCTTTGAAAATAAAATTGAAGAAATGATCCACAAAGGTCATACTGTTGAACCTGTAGAATTTGACCTGTTAGAATATATTGTTCCTACCTATTATGTACTTACCACAGCAGAGGCCAGCAGTAATTTATCCAGATATGATGGAATAAGATATGGCCATCAGTCAGCAGAAAAAGCAGAGAATATTTTTGATTTTTATTGTAATAACCGCACAGAGGGTTTTGGTGAAGAAGTAAAACGAAGGATCATGTTAGGTTCATTTGTATTAAGCGCCGGTTTTTATGATGCCTATTTTAATAAGGCATTACAGGTACGCCGTTTATTAGTTGAACATGCAAATGAAGCATTTCAAAAATATGATGCTATCCTTTCCCCCACCAGCCCATCCATCGCCTTTCCGATAGGTGAAAAAATAAAAGATCCTACTACAATGTATCTGGCCGATATATATACCGTGTACGCTAATTTAACAGGTATAGCAGGCATTTCTTTACCATTATTTTCACACAGTTCCGGTATGCCTTTCGGTTTACAGGTTATGAGTAATAACAGGGATGAATTAACTTTGCTTCAGATTTCACAAATGCTTACCGTTGGCATTTAAGCATACAATGCAAAAATGGATCATCATATTATTCGTTCTTTTCGGCAATGCCTCTTCAGCACAAACTGATTCAGCTTATTTAATTGCGCAGGCTGATACCATCGAAGAAAATAAAATTATCAAAGAAATAGAAACGGTAAAAGCACCACCATCACAGGATAAGGTTCAGTATTTTTCGCAGCTAACGCGGTATGGTTTTAAAAACCTCTTCAACAAATTCAAGTATAATCCTACGCTTCCTTATTCTTCACAAATAAATCCGCATGCTGAATTATACATGCAGGATTATTTGAAAAACCATTCCCATTATCTGGTTAAAATGAAATCATGGGGCGTTCCTTATTTTAACCTTATTGATAATATTTTAAGCAAATATGGATTGCCTACCGAGTTGAAATATTTAGCGGTAATAGAAAGTAATTTAAGTACTTCTGCTACGAGTTGGGTTGGTGCCGGTGGACCATGGCAGTTCATGCCTTATACCGCACGCGATTATGGATTGAAAGTAGATAAGCTGAATGATGAACGCAGGGATTATTTTAAAAGTACGCACGCTGCCGCCAGATATTTACTGAGCCTGTATAATCAGCTTCATGATTGGCTGTTAGTTATAGCGGCATATAACGGTGGTCCTTCCCGTGTATTTAGTGCTATTAAAAAAAGCGGTAGTTCCAATTTCTGGCAATTGCAATATTTTCTGCCAGAAGAAAGCCGCAATCATGTAAAGAAATTTATTGCCACACATTACATCATGGAAAACCCGTCCATTAACAATGCAAAAGGAACAGGGTTTTTTAAACCTTTAGGCGCTGACAATGGAACACCAGATAACAATCCGTTACTGCCCGAAGAAATGATGAAAAATGCTGATAAACAAACTGTCAGCGGAAAATATAATGGTGCAATCATTGCGAAAAATCTAAACATGCCCTTAACGGAATTTAATCAATATAATCCTGGATTTGATGAACGGCTCGGTAGAAATGGTCAGTATGATATGATCCTTCCACAAGAAAAAATGCAGCTATTCCTTTCGATAAGATATCAGATACTGAATGAATGTGTTCAGGCATTGTTAGGTAATGCTGAAGTGCCGAATAATAAAACCACTTATCCTTCTTCTTCAAAAACAAAGAGCAAAAAGAAACCTGCATAATTTATTCAAGGATACTTCTGATCGCTTTAATTTTCAAGAGACATTCTTCATATTCTTTTTCTGCATCGCTTTTTATTGTAATACCACCGCCTGCCCAGAACGAAACATATTTATTCTGATGATTATAAAATATACTTCTGATAATCACATTAAAATCAAAATCACCCTGAGGATTGATATAACCTATAGAGCCGGAGTATAATCCACGTTTTGAACTTTCATATTGCTCAATCAGTTGCATTACCCGATGCTTGGGAGCACCCGTCATAGAACCCATAGGGAAAGTGGCTTTCAATGCTTCCGTCCAGTGAATATTTTTCAGCTCTCCTTCTATGGTGCTGACCATTTGATAAACCTGCGGAAAGGCTTTCACTTCAAACAACGTGGTGGCATGTACGCTGTTACGTGTACAGACTTTACTAAGGTCATTGCGAACAAGATCAACGATCATTACATTTTCCGATTTATCTTTTTCGCTGTTCTGCAGATCGGCTAACATAGCTTTATCGGCAACAGGATCGGATGATCTTCTAACGGTGCCTTTGATAGGTTGAGATAAAAGATGCTGGTTTGTTTTTTTTAAAAATCTTTCAGGGCTGGCACTGATGCAATACTGATCATTGACACGATAAAAAGCCGCAAACGGATTGGGTGAAATGGCGGAAAGCTGATGATACAAAACTGCCGGATCAACTTCTGCATCTTCAATATAAAATTCCTGGCAAAAATTTATTTCATAACAATCGCCACGTTGTATGTGAGATTTAAGGTTTGATAATGACTGAAGATATTCCTCTTTACTTATTCTGCTTTTTATGCTATATGAATATTTGATATCGCTTTTTACATGCAAATGCGATAATATTTCATGAAAAATTTTTTCCGGATCCGTGGCATGTATAACAACATGGTCGTCTTTAAGGATGATTAAAATTCGGGGTCGAAAGAAAAATCCATCCGCAAAATGAATAGGATCGTTGTGTGATGAATGTAAATGCGGATCTTCATTTTTAAGATCGTATCCTAAATGACCGAATAGCCAGGAAGGTTTTGCTTCATGGAAAATTTTTAATGATTCAAATGCGGTTCCTGCCGAAAGTGAAATGTATTCATCGCCAGCAATGGCAAGCATACATTCAAAAGAACCATTTTGATAACCATTGTTTTCCAGTAAACAAAAAATGTTGAACTGATGTAACCAGCTCAACATTTTTAATTTAAAAACAGCAATATTATTTATGGGAAATTGACAGGATGAATCGATCATTTTAAAAGTCGTCGTCGTCAAATGATCCGGCACCATCTATATCATCATTAAACAGATCTTTAAAGTCATCATCTACTTTAAAGTCATCATCTTCTTTCGTTTTTTTTGAAGCACCTGCAACTTTTCCTTTCGATTTAGGAAGATCAAATTCGTCAAAATCCGGATCCCAGTTATCGTCGTCGTCCTCTGTTTTTTCCCAGTCATCTTTCACATCCACGTCCTCATCATCATCGTCCTCTGCTGATTTTTTTGATTTTGATGTTGGTTTATCCTCATCAAGATCATCCTCATCTTCATCATCTTCATCTTTCTTAGCTACCTTTTTAGGAGAAGCTTTTTTAGCAGGAGCTGCTTTTTTAGGAGCTGCCTTTTTAATATCTTTTTCTGGTTTGATTGCCATATTCTCAACAGTATTATGTTGTAAATTTTCTACCGAATTTTTGATTTGCCAAATAAATTTTTAGGCAGGTTTTTATTACGTTCTAAATGGATACAATCTGCTCTCTTGCCGGTCCGTTACTGATATATTTTACCGGTACGCCAAGGTAATTATTTAAATACTGAATATAGTTTTTCAATTCAACAGGCATCTCTTCAAAAGTCCGTAATTCGGAAATATTTTTAAGCCAGCCTTTAAAATTATCGTATTCAGGCTCAATATTCAATCGATTCATCTGAAAAGGAACATGATCTGTTTTTTCGCCATTGATATGGTAAGCGCTACAGGCTTTTAGTTCCTGCATTTCATCAAAAATATCTGTTTTGGTCATTACCAGTTTAGTAACGCCATTAATCATACAGGCAAAACGTAAGGCCACCAGATCGATCCATCCGCAGCGCCTGGGCCTGCCGGTGGTACTGCCAAATTCATTACCGGCTTTGCGAATAAATTCACCCACTTCATCGTGCAACTCTGTAGGAAAAGGACCGCTGCCTACCCTAGTGCAATAAGCCTTTGTGATACCTATCACATCACGAATTTTCTGTGGGGCAATTCCTAAACCGGAGCATACGCCGGCAGAAACGGTACTGCTGCTGGTTACAAAAGGAAAAGTTCCAAAGTCCACATCCAGCATGGAACCCTGTGCGCCTTCAGCTAATACTTTTTTCCCCTGTGCAATATGTTCATTGATAAAATATTCACCGTTTACGATCTTAAGCCCTCTTAAAAATTCCAGGGCATCAAAAAATTCTTCTTCCCATTCAGATATATCTTCCTGAAAATTAAAATTATCTAGAAGGCGCTGATGCTTCAGCCGCAACCGGATATATTGTGTTGTAAAATTTTTATCTAAAAGATCGCCTACACGTAAGCCATTACGGCCGGTCTTATCCATGTAAGCCGGACCAATTCCTTTCAACGTGCTGCCGATCTTTTCGTTGCCTTTGGAAGTTTCACTGGCTTTATCTAACGCACGGTGTGTAGGAAGAATGAGATGTGCACGTTCGCTGATGTATAGGTTTTTGGTATAATCCACACCCATATCGGCTACGCGTTTGCATTCATTGCGTAAGGTTACGGCATCCAGTACCACGCCATTACCAATGAGGTTGATCTTATCTTCATGAAAAATACCGCTGGGAATCTGATGTAAAACAATTTTTTTTCCGTTCGGGTATAAAGTATGTCCGGCATTTGGACCACCCTGAAAACGGGCGATTAATTGATAATCTTTCGCAAAGAAATCAACGATCTTTCCTTTGCCCTCATCGCCCCATTGCAAACCAAGAATTACATCAACCATTGGATACATTTTGTGGAACGAAAGTAAGTAAAGAAAAAGTAATAGGTAAAAAGTAAAAACCTAAAAGTATAGGAACGCTATATTATTATAAATGAAGGTTATTAATGACCAATTTGTATAATATAACTATATAATTTTTAATTTATAATTTTTGATTTTACTTCCTAAGCTACTTTAAGTAAACTCAGCTTACTCATACTAAATTTACGTTGTGCATATTCAAGCGTTACATCAAAAGACTTAACTTTTTGAGAAGGCAATTCATACATGGCGTCGGTTAATATACTTTCGCAGATACTGCGTAAACCTCTTGCACCCAGTTTATATTCCAATGCTTTTTGCACCATGAAATTATAGACTTCAGGTTCAAACTTTAAAGTAATACCTTCTATCTCAAACAGTCGGGTGAATTGTTTTACCAGAGAGTTTTTTGGTTCAGTAAGTATATTCCTGAGCGTTTCTGCATCTAATGGATTGAGGTAAGTAACCACAGGCAATCTTCCCAATAATTCAGGGATCAGACCAAACTGTTTTAAATCAACGGCATTTACAAACTGCAGCAAATTATTATGCTGATATTCCTGCATTTCTTTGTTTACATTAAAACCGATGGCATTAGTATTTACCCTGCGCGCTATGATTCGGTCGATACCATCGAATGCACCGCCACAAATAAATAAAATATGTTGTGTGTTGATTTTAATTAGTTTTTGCTCTGGATGTTTCCTTCCTCCCTGTGGTGGAACGAGCACTTCACTTCCTTCCAGCAATTTTAATAAACCCTGTTGAACACCTTCTCCGCTCACGTCGCGAGTGATAGAAGGGTTATCACTTTTGCGGGCAATTTTATCAATTTCATCAATATATACAATACCTCTTTCTGCAGCCGTAACATCATAATTGCAGGATTGCAATAAACGGGTAAGCATGCTCTCTACATCTTCTCCCACATAACCTGCTTCTGTAAATACAGTTGCATCCACAATGGCAAAAGGCACATTCAGCATTCGGGCAATGGATTTGGCGAGTAATGTTTTTCCTGTTCCGGTTTCACCTACCATAATGATGTTGCTCTTTTCTATTTCAACATCATTTTCCACTTTTTGATTTAATCTTTTATAGTGGTTGTATACAGCTACCGCTAATATTTTCTTAGCATCATCCTGACCGATCACATATTCATCTAAAAACTTTTTAATTTCTACCGGTTTCCTAACTGTTAGTTTAAAAGAGGAAGTGGTAGAAGATTTAGCATCCGGGTTTAGAGCGAGTTCAGCCTGAATAATTTCCTGTGCATGATCCACACAATTCTCACAGATATGACCCTCCTGTCCTGCAATGAGAATTTTTACTTCCTCTCTGCTTCTTCCACAGAATGTACAATGTAAGATTTGTTGTTGCTTAGCCATATGAAGAATTTATGCCGATATATTGTGGCAAATTTAAACAAAAGACCTCAGAGAAGCCTTAAAAACAAAAGTAAAATGCACCTGACAACTGCCAGGTGCATAAATAAGAAAATATATTAAAATCAGATTTTAGTCAAAACTGCATCAACTATTCCATAACCGATTGATTCTTTGGCATCCATCCAATAATCCCTGTCAAAATCTTTCAGAATTTTTTCTACTGTCTGGCCGCAATTTTTAGCAAGGATTTCCGCACCCATTAATTTTGTTTTGCGGATTTGTTCTGCCATAATTTCCAGATCGGCACTGGTTCCTCTTCCACCACCACTTGGCTGGTGAATCATTACCTCCCCGTGAGGGAATATAAAACGTTTGCCTTTTTCTCCTCCGCTAAGCAATATGCTACCCATACTGGCAGCCATACCCATACAAACGGTGCTTACAGGCGAAGTAATCATTTGCATGGCATCATAAATAACCATTCCGCTGGTAACAACGCCACCCGGGCTATTGATAAAAAAAGTTATTTCTTTTCCCGGATCTAATGCTTCAAGATATATGAGTCTGTCTGTAATATCTTTTGCAGATTTATCATCTACAACGCCCCATAAAAACACTTTACGCTGTTCTATAAATTTTTTATCGAACATCCATCCGCTCATCATTTTTTCCATCGGATTTTCCGGATGTGCTGCAGGTTCCTCATCATCCATTCTTATTGAATCTGAAAATAATCTCATTGGTTTAATTTTGATTTTTGAAAACTGAAGTTGAAATAATTAATCTTTTTTCAACTTACGCGGGTTGATCGTTAGAACTTCATCAACGAGTCCGTACTCTTTAGCTTCTGCAGATGTCATCCAATAATCACGATCAGAATCTTTTGCTACTTTCTCAACGGGTTGTCCGGAGTGATGTGCGGTGATCTGATATAATTCCTGCTTGATTTTTCTTATTTCGTTCACTGTTATTTCTATGTCTGTTGCCTGGCCGCCTGCTCCTGCGCTTGGCTGGTGCATCATGATACGGCTGTGTTTTAAAGCGGTACGTTTGCCTTTTGCACCTGCACACAATAATACCTGACCCATACTGGCAGCCATACCTGTACAGATAGTTGCAATATCTGGTGTTATGAATTGCATGGTATCATACATTCCTAATCCTGCATATACACTTCCGCCCGGGCTGTTGATGTACATCTGTATATCACGGACCCTGTCGGTGCTTTCTAAAAACAATAACTGTGCAGTTACAATGTTGGCCACTTCATCAGAAATAGGATATCCCAGAAAAATAATTCTGTCCATCATCAAACGACTGTACACATCCATCACCGCAACATTCATTGGCCGTTCTTCAATAATATTAGGGGTTAAATTGGTTACATTATGGTTTACATAGCCATGCAGCGTATTACTGCTGATACCTCTGTGTTTCACTGCATATTTCTCAAACTCTTTTCCAAAATCCATATTAAAAAATTAAGTATTAGCAAATATAGTTACTGATGCCGAATAGAAATGTATGTATTAATCTCTTGATCGGTTCTGATAGATCATTATGTATTGAACCAACATGGCAATGGAGGCCAGTGCCGCAACTACATAGGTTAATGCTGCCCATTTTAAGGCATCCTGTGCTTTTGCTTTTTCGTCAGGTGTTGTAATGTTTGCGGTATTCAACCAAACCAATGCTCGTCGTGACGCATCAAATTCTACGGGTAAAGTAATAACGGTAAATAAGGTGGTAACAGCGAATAATATAATACCTATCAGGAGTATGGTAGAATTTCCGCCTCCAAAGCCCATGATTCCCAAACCTGCAATGATAATCCAATGAGACAAAGTGCTGCTGATTTGAGTAGCAGGAACTAATTTACTCCTCAATGAAAGCATAGAATAAGCAGTTGCATGCTGAACGGCATGTCCACATTCATGCGCCGCAACGGCAGCCGCAGAAATAGTTCTGCTACTGTATACCTCTTCACTTAAATTAACTGTTTTATTTGCAGGATTATAATGATCGGTTAATGAACCGGCAACAGATGTAACCTTCACATCATATATACCATTATCCTGTAACATTTTTTCAGCGATTTCCTTTCCGCTCAAACCACTGGCAGTTCCGTATTTACTATATTCAGAAAATTTACTTTTAAGCCGGACCTGTACGAACATACCAATGAGCATGAACAAAATGGAAACACCGAATATTCCAATCATTTTTTATAATTTTCTATGTGGGTGCAAAAAGTATTCCCCGGTACAAAGGCTGACAAAAAGTCCTTTATACAAAAAGCCGTCTTTAAAGACAGCTTCTTCGTAAATAAGATTTTTACTTCAAAATATAATTTGAATTTTTATTGTCTCTGGCCTCCAGTCTTTCTGAATGGCTTGCAACATATAAGATCCGTTCGGCAATTTTCCAATGGCAATTAACTCATTCATTTTACTTTCTGGTATATAAGAACTAAAAACCAACTGACCGCCACTGTTAAATAATTTAAGCGTTACCTCTTTATTCACCCAATGTTCCGGGAAACTGATATTTAAAATATCTTTTACAGGATTAGGATTAACGTTAATCAGACTGCCATTATCAAATTTGACTGTTCTTGTTTCACTGTATTTGAATCGACCGTCTCTGTCAACCTGTTTTAAACGATAATAATTTATTCCTGCAACCGGTTTTACATGATCGAAAAAATAACGGTTTATCTGAGAACTATTTCCAGCGGCAGCCACTCTCCCTATCGTATTGTAATAACGATTATTGGCAGAATGTTCTACCACAAAATAATCGGTGTTGGATTCCTGTAATGTTTGCCAGAGTAGTGTAACTATTTCTTTATTTTTTTGTGCGGTGAAGTTCGCCCATGTTACCGGTAAAGCTGTAGTAAATGGCATGATAGCCAGACCGGAATTTTTTGAATTCTGCATAGCATTATCTACCACGATGTATGGGATTTCAATTGTCTGCAATCCATCTGATGAAGGATCTACTGAAATCGGTGGTGTAGGTTCTCCTATTGCGTTTGTTTCAACCTGTACTCCCGATACCGGGAAACTAGTGGAATTGTATAAAGTACCATTTATCATTATAGAAGATGCATCTATAGGCAATCCAATAATTTTTAGTGCATTTATGTGGCCATTATCCGGATCAATTCCACCAAAAATAGATGGAGGCACTGGCACCTGATTGGTTCCTCCAGGATTATACTGTGGATCCGATGTAAGCGTCATAGGTTCCGGCAATTGCTCTATACCAAAATTTACATTTGAAATATTTGCTGTTGTTATTGTAAAAATATTTGTTCTGCCATCTGCATTACCATCTCCTGTGGCAACAGTTCCCTCACCGGTATTTACCCAGTTCAATGGCATAGAAACAGAAGACGCAACTGCTCCTGCAGATGATGAAATATCAGTAATCATCACAAAATAATTTCCTGAGGAAAAATTACTAAACTGGTAACTTCCATTTACATTCACTGGTACAATATCTTTTATTATTAATCCTGTGCTTACAAGTACTGCATACAATCCGCCTGCATGAGTACCAGATCCATTTACCAGATTATCCGTCATGCCGTTCACATCATTATAAACAGTTCCTTTAATAGATAACACTGGCGCTACCAGAAAATGTATGGTGGCATTTACGCATCTGGAACCTGGTGGTAAACTGGTAAGATCACAAATGGTATACGTTATCAGATCAGGGCCAGAATAATTTAATGGTGGTGTATATAAGTATGTACCATTAGCATAAAAAATAACGGTTCCTCCCTGTTGAGTGGGCAGTGCCGATCCAATGGGAGTATTGGGACCGCCTGAAATTATAGGAACATTGTTCAGAGAAACCTGATCACCGTCTGAATCATTATCATTGCTGAAAAAATATCCATTGACCGCAATATTCATATTTGTAAAAAGGAAATCATCACCTGCAAATGGTGGATTATTATCCGGACCGTTGTTGTCGTAGATCACCCTTATGAGAATTGTCGCAGAGGCGTTGGCACCTTGCGCATCCGTGATGGAATAATTTAGATTAACTTTTCCTGAAAAAGATGCTTCAGGCATAAAAGAATATGTACCATCTGTATTAATGACCATCATACCGGCAACAGCAGTCTGACCATTTGTTTTAACGCCGGAAACAGAAAAAGATGTTCCAATTGTTCCGCTGCTGATGGACATAACAGTAAATGCATCTCCCTGCGGATCGTTGTCATTCAACAAAATATTTCCATACACGGGAAGCCCGTAAGAAATATTCTCATCGTTATTAGCAATCACAGAATTTACATTTGCAACCGGTAATTCACTTACCGTAATATGCAGGAAAGCAGTATCACATGCAGTTGTAATTGCATCATCACAAATTTTATACGGCAATGCTACTGTTCCTGTAAAATTTGTTGCAGGAATAAAAGTATAGTCAGCATTGGAACTAAAATTTATACTACCGGCATTCGCCACAGCACTTCCATCAGTAGAAATGCCTGATATTATTGCGCCGGATGAAATTAAACCTAAAGACGTCTGGTTCAGAAAAGTTACGAACGTTTGCATATCACCTTCCACATCAAAATCATTGGTCTTTACATTACCTGCCACGGGAATATTCTTCCAGGTACTGTGTTCATCGTTGATAGCATAAGTTGTATTGGGAGCACAACCAAAAGATATATTCATAGCATTGGAATTAACTGTTACGCCCCAGCCCCATAAATTGAGCGTGCGTACATTTCCAAAATCACTGCATTGTATACCATCCGTTTCATTCGTTCCTGCAGACGGAGCAGGTATAACATTTGATAAATTTCCATTTTCACTCCAGGCACGGGTAGGCATTGCTGTAACTCCTGCAACCGAGTTATCCCATCCTGCACCTGTGGTATTATTTTGATTATCATCCGTACCAACACAGGAGTTGCCTACATTGGTGAGCAAGGCATCATTCCAGAAAATTCTGTCTGGCCTGCCAAAATAAGGCGAAATTATATCAATAGAGATACCACCTGAGTTGATCTCTGCATCATAAACAGGAACATTAAATCTTCCTTTTAAAACAGTTAACGTTAAAGTAATTGTAGTTCCGCCGGCAATGGCTGCACCTAAACTATTTAATCCATCCCAAACCACGATATTCAATCCTGCAGGTAATGAAAATGCTTCCAGATACCTGTCTGCAGTTCCTGGCTGATATCCCGCAACACCATTTAGGTCTAAAAATATTTTTACATCACCCGGATCTGAGGTGATAAATTTTAAATAATAAGGACCGCATCCCATTATAGCCGGACTTGCGAATTGAGGAATAGCAGGCATATGCCCCGGTAAATAAATCGTTGGATCGGGTATATTTAAAAAAACTTTATAACCGTCTTTTAATGATGGAGATTGAGCGTTATTTTTTGAATTCCGGCTTAGTACAAAAGGATTAGAAGCGGTGATTGCACTTACCCCATAACTATTAACTGCAAAGTCGTAGGCTATGGGTTTAAAACCATCCATGATATCGATTTTTACGGTAACAGAATCAGTAGTATACGCATAAAAAACGGGTGAAGCAGATGCTTCAGAAATGTTTCTGAAAGTATTGGGTTCACAGGCCAGAAAAGACCATTTATCAGAATGTAATCGGCCTTTTTTTATCTGAAAGTTGATATTATCCGCAACTGTCAGATCAAAAAAAGGAGCAATGGCTCTTGTACCTGAAGAACCGGTTGTTCCGCTGGTGATCATTGTTGCACCGTTGTCGTCGCTGCGGTAAAATTCTATCCAGAAATTTCCATTTTCTGCCGGATCAAAAGTGAGGGGTGTATAGCCGTTTGAAACAGCGCCAATATTAGGTCCGTTAAAAGCACTGCTGTAGGAACTTATTACACCTTCACCACCAATTCCGACGGGTAAATTTGTGGGATTCCAAAGCGTGGGTCCGGCTATAACCACTCCATTAGGCTTAAGAATCCTGTAATATAAATTTAGCAACCGTGGCGCATCTCCGCTGGCTGAAGTATACTGTCGCCAGTCGAATCCAAAATACAAATTCTCTTTGCTGTGATCCTTGATATTAAAATATAAACGATTGTCTTCCGGACAATTAAAATAGGCACCACTTAGCCTGTCGTAACTCAGTAATAGGGCAGAAATGTTATTGGAATTGGGAGATACGGGATTTGTACCTTCTGCATTTGCCTTATGCGATTTTACCAATAAATAGCACAGAATCACCAATAATAACTTCTTCATGAAACGGATTGTCTTTTACGTGATTTACAAAACATAAAAAACATTGTTTTATTGTACTATTGAGGTGTGTTTCAGAATTTTGATTCAAAAAAAAAGCTTCCAGAAGGAAGCTTTATAAAATGCTGTGTTGATTTATTTGTATTGAGGTATCAGGCCGTTTGCCAGATCCACCATTTTTTTGATACCATCTTCCGGCAGGTTACCTTTTTTGAATTCAGCCAGTACATCCGGTAATTTATTATCCATTTCCATTAAGAAATGTTCTTCAAATTCTTTTACTTTTTTTACGGATACTTCTCTGAGTAACCCTTGTGTTCCCAGGTAAATAACTGCAACCTGTTTTTCCACCGTGAAAGGAGAATACTGAGGTTGTTTAAGGATTTCCACGTTACGTGCGCCTTTATCAATTACATTTTTAGTAGCCGCATCAAGGTCACCACCAAACTTACTGAATGCTTCTAGTTCCCGGTAAAGTGCCTGATCCAGTTTTAGTGTACCTGCTACTTTTTTCATTGACTTGATCTGTGCATTACCACCCACGCGGCTTACAGAGATACCTACGTTGATGGCTGGACGGATACCTGAGTTGAAGAGATTACCTTCCAGGAAAATCTGACCATCCGTGATGGAGATTACGTTAGTTGGAATGTATGCCGATACGTCACCAGCCTGCGTTTCGATAATAGGAAGTGCAGTCAATGAGCCCCCACCTTTAACCAGGTGCTTGATAGATTCCGGAAGATCATTCATCTGGCGCGCGATTTCATCTTTTGCCACCACTTTAGCAGCTCTTTCCAATAAACGACTATGCAGATAAAATACATCACCCGGATATGCCTCACGACCCGGTGGACGACGTAACAACAATGAAACTTCGCGATAAGCTACAGCCTGTTTTGACAGATCATCATAAATAATCAAAGCCGGGCGTCCGGTATCGCGGAAAAATTCACCAATGGCAGCTCCGGCAAATGGTGCATAGAACTGTAAAGGAGCAGGATCAGAAGCAGAAGCAGCAACGATAGTGGTGTAAGCCATTGCGCCGTTTTCTTCCAGAGATTTCATGATACCTGCTATAGTAGAAGCTTTCTGACCGATAGCCACATATATACAATAAACAGGTTTTCCTGCTGCGTAAAATTCTTTCTGGTTAATGATGGTATCTATCGCAATTGCTGTTTTGCCGGTTTGACGATCACCAATGATCAATTCTCTTTGGCCACGCCCGATAGGAATCATAGCATCGATTGCTTTAATACCTGTTTGAAGCGGTTCTTTAACCGGCTCCCTGAAAATTACTCCTGGCGCTTTCCGCTCAATCGGCATTTCATACAATTCACCTTTTAATGGCCCTTTACCATCTATCGGTGCACCTAATGTATTAATAACACGGCCGCACATTCCTTCACCTACTTTGATGGAAGCAATCTGGCCTGTCCGCTTTACTTTATCTCCTTCTTTAATATCACTATAATCTCCCATCAATACTACACCCACATTATCTTCTTCCAGGTTTAATGCAATGGCCTTAGTACCGTTTTCAAATTCTACCAGTTCACCGGAACGAACATTGTTCAGTCCATAAACACGGGCAATACCATCACCCACCTGCAAAACCGTTCCAACTTCTTCCAGGTCTGCTCCTGCATTAAAATTGCTCAGTTGCTGGCGAAGAATCGCTGAAATTTCATCTGGTTTTATCTCTACCATAACTTATTGTTTGGTTTATTTAATATATGTAGTAAACTACCTTTTTTTGAGGGTGCAAAGGTATGGCTTGACATCCGTATGGCAAAAAAGTATGCAATTTTTTACGGCTACTATTTTCCGTACAATTTTTTTTTAAATATTTGATGATAAGTACCCCTAATATTATCGTAATCGGCTTATACGAATGCGCAGAAATCGTAAAAAAAAATGTAATTTCCACCCTTGTAGCTTATTGGAATCAGAACTGACTCATAAATAAAAAATAATCATTGTTCCATCCAAGACTGCATTAACTGATATCTTTCTATTCACAAAAAAAGAAAATGAAACAATTTTTACTCACTATTTCCCTCATTTCCATTGCTTTAGTTTCAAATGCTCAACAGGATGTTTCAAGAGCAATTAAATTACTGGAACAAAACAAAGCAGCCATTGGATTATCGGACGAAGATTTGTCCAATTCCATAGTTAACGATACGTATTTTAATAAATATGCCGCTACAACCATGGTGTATTTACAACAAAGTTATCTGGGATTACCTGTGTATAATATCATGCAGGTGCTTGCTTTCAGGGATGACAAACTGGTATCTGCTGCCGGAAAACGAATAAGTGACATTCAACAAAAGTTGGCGGCTTTACCAATGGCACCCTCCATAACACCGGAGCAGGCGATTCGCACCGCCTTTTTTTCCAAAAAGATCAGCATCCCTGCGCTGCCTAAAGCCATCACTAAAGGAACTAAAATGGATTACGGAAAGTTGGGCATTTCACATGAGAACGTAACTACAGAATTAATGTGGGTTCCATCAAGTAATGGTAAAGAAATAAGAATGGCATGGCAGGTATATGTAGTACCAGTAAATTCATCCGACTATTGGTTATTAAGAATTGATGCGCACACCAATAAGCTCATCGGTGAAAATAATCTTACCGTTTATTGTAACTGGGATTCGAAAGAACATCAGCATGCATCAGCTTGTATGAACGCCGATGCCAACGCATCTTTACATACGGCCACCAAATCGGCGCTAAGCCCTGCAAGTCCTAATCTGGTAGGTACAGCAACCTATCTTGTAATTCCTTTCCCTGCGGAAAGCCGTTTACATCCGGGCGGAACACCAGCTGTTGTAACCAACCCCTGGCTATTAGCTGGCGGCAATGCGGCTACGTTGGGATGGCATAATGATGGTACTACTGATTATTTGACCACAAGAGGAAACAATGTATTTGCACAGGAAGATCGTGATAATGCTAATTCAACTTTTGGTTTACCGGCATTTTCTGCAACCGGTCCTGATCCGCTAAGTTTTGAATTTACTCCTAATTTCACGATAACGCCTACCCAAACTTCTCCTGTACCCAATCAGCAATTCAATACTACTAATTTGTTTTACTGGAATAATATTATTCATGATCTGACGTACAATTATGGCTTTGATGAAGCTGCAGGAAATTTTCAAAATTCCAATATGGGAAGAGGCGGGGCAGGCAATGATTTTGTGGTAGCCGATGCGCAGGATGCCGGTGGCACTAATAACGCTAATTTTTCTACTCCTCCTGACGGGCAGAACGGCAGAATGCAGATGTATTTATGGAATGGTACACCACAACGTGACGGCGATGCCGACAACGGCGTAATGGTTCATGAATACGGGCATGGCATCAGTAACCGTTTAACCGGTGGCCCATCTAACAGTTCGTGTCTTGGAAATGCAGAACAAATGGGAGAAGGATGGAGTGATTATTATTCCCTGATGTATACACAGAACTGGGCAAATTCCACATTAACTACAGGATTCACAACACCAAGAGGTATCGGCACTTATCTTGCCGGGCAAGGGCCTACAGGACAAGGAATTCGCACGCAGAGATATTGCACCAATTTCGCTATTAATAATAAAGTTTTTCTGGCCGTATTGCCGACGATTCCCCATGACAGAGGAGAAATATGGTGTGCAGCATTGTGGGATATGACCTGGAATATTATCAATCAGGTTGGAGCTATCAATCCAAACATTTTTAACAACGCAGGCGCGGGAGGTAATACCATTGCACTGAAACTGGTTACAGAAGCCATGAAATTACAACCGTGCAATCCCGGATTTATTAGTGGAAGAGATGCGATTTTACAGGCAGACCGATTATTATATGGTGGTTTGTATGCTTGTTCTATAAAAGAAGCTTTTCGTAAAAGAGGAATGGGAGCATTTGCATCACAAGGTTCATCAGATGAATTAGCTGATCAGACTCCCGATTACTCAGGTGGTATAAATTTATCTTTAACGCAAGGCGGCATCACCACTGTTCCGGAAGGAAATAATATTGTGTATAACAATAACGTTTCCGTGGAATGTATAGCGGTTGCCAATTATACTTTACGTGACACTCTGCCAGGCAACGTAACTTTTGTAAATGCTACCAATGGAGGAACGTATGACGCAGCTACAAGAGTAGTAAGCTGGAATATATCACAAGCTGCCAACTCATCACAGGTATACAGTTTTACCGTTAATGTGAATGCCGGATCTTATTTTGCACCTACCACATTTCTGAACGATGCCGTTACGGGAACAAGCATACCTGCAACTTGGATAACTACTGCAACACCTGTTGCTAATGTGTGGACAGTTTCTTCAACCGTAAGCAGTAGTGCCCCGAATTCATATTTTGTACAGAACCTAACAGTTGCCGCTGATCAAAAACTTGAGCTGGCTGCGCCAATTACTTTTGCTGCGGCAACGAGTCCGCGTATGACCTTTAAACATAAATTTAATACTGAGGAAAACTGGGATGGAGGAGTTGTTGAAATATCTACGAATAACGGGTCAACCTGGGTAGACCTTGGATATAATATGGTAAATAACGGATATAATGGAAATCTGGGAAGCGCAGCTACTAATGCTTTAGGCGGAAGACCAGCTTTTACCGGAACTGTTGCCAGTTTCTTCACTACAGCAATTGATCTTTCTTCGTATGCAGGACAGACTGTAAAGATCCGTTTCCGTTTTGCATCTGATAACAATACAGCCGGCCCATCAAACCCTTCGGGTTGGTGGATAGATGATATTAACATTACCACTAATGCACTAGTGAGAATGCGTTCTGCATTATTCAATAACAGTAATAATCAGGTAAGAATTTCTGATACTATCACGCTCATTACACAAGCAAATGTTTGTAATAGTGTTGCCATTACCACTCAGCCATCTAACCAGACCGGTTGTGCAAATAGTGATGTAACGTTTAGCGTTGCCGCAAGCGGAACAAATCCGGGTTACCAATGGCAGGTAAGCAATGATGGTGGTAATTCGTGGAATAATATTTCAGGAGCTATTTCATCTTCATATACGGTTACCGGTATTACCGCTGCCATGAATAATTGGAGGTACAGAGTGTTATTAACGAATACATGCCCTAGTAATGTTACTTCCAATTCGGCTATTTTAACGATCAGCAGTGCTGCATTAGTAACTACTCCGCCATCTAATACTACGGTTTGCCCGGGTTCCGATGCAACGTTCAGCGTTAGCGCTTCCGGCACGAACCTAACCTATCAGTGGCAGTCAAGCACAAATGGTGGGACTACGTGGTCAAATATATCGGGTGCAACAGCAAATAGCTTAACGGTTAATGCAGTAACAACTGCCATGAATAATAATCAGTATCGTGCAGTTGTATTTAGTTGCGGTCCAACAGGTGTTAATTCAGCAGCAGGAACGTTGACACTTACTCCTACTCAAAACATTAACTCAAATCCTGTTAATAGCAGTGTTTGTCCAGGAACGAATGCTCAATTTTCAGTGGCAGCTACCGGTGCAGGTGTAAACTATCAATGGCAGAGAAGTACAGATGGCGGAAATACGTATACAGATATTTCCGGTGCAACAGGAACCGATTTGACGGTAAGTGCAGTTACTCCATCCATGAACAATTACAAATATAGAGCGCTGGTAAAAAGTACCTGTACTCCATCAGGGTCTCCCTCAACTGCGGCAATACTTACCGTTCTGGAGCCGGTTTTGATTACACGTATGCCTGTTAATGGCGATGGCTGTATCGGCAGAAACATGGAATTTTCTATTGCCGCAAGCGGGAGTGCTTTAACTTATCAATGGCAGATCAGTACAACCGGAACTAGTGGACCTTTTATAAACCTTGCGGACAATGCTACATATTCCGGAACTGTTTCGAATACATTATCGATAACAGACCTTACACTTAATATGTCTGGTAATCTTTTAAGAGTTATTGTAACCGGAGCTCCTTGTGGAAATGTTGTTTCTGATGTTGTTACCTTATCTGTAAGTGATGTACCGGGTGTTGTTATATCTCCATCAGGTGCTACTCAGGTAGCTCCAGGAATACCGGGTCAGTTGGTGGCTACCCCTTCTCCTGCCGGAACTTATATTTATCAGTGGTTCAGAGACGGGCTGGCATTGCCGAATACCAATAACAATACTTATATTTTAAGGCCGGATGGTTATGGATTGTATACTGCTACAGTGACAGATGTTAGAGGATGCTCTGCAACTTCAAATCTTGTGACCATTACAACAGCAGCCTTTAATAACCTATTTATTTACCCGAACCCGAATAATGGAATATTTCAGATTCGGTATTATAGCGACCCGAATGCAACGGAATTGAGATTGGTAAACATCTTCGACAGTAAGGGTTCAAGAGTGTTCAGTAAATTATTTACCATTGCAAGAACCTATCAGGAGATGGACGTGAATTTATCGGGTTTAAGTGCCGGTGTTTACATGGTGGAACTGATAGGAACCAATTTAAAAAGGATCGCTTCAGCAAAAGTGATTGTTAAGTAATAAAAATAAAATATAAAAAAAGCAGCTTTCGGGCTGCTTTTTTTATGACTTCCATTGAATAATTATTTATTTACAAATAAGCGTATCGTCCAGTTGACAGCTTTGTATAATTCGAGTTCCATCATTCTTCACTGGTAAATATTACCAATAAATGAGCGGGGAAGGTATTGATCTGATAGATGCTATAATAATAATTTCTTAATTAGAATCAGATACATTTAATAAGTTAATAAAATCCTTTAGGGAAGTTGCCAGGCTAAATTAAAGTCTTTATAAATTGGCAGAAATTCTTCTGCTGACGAAATTGTTGAAATGAAATATTTAAGGGATAAAATGAAATCATTTTTAGAACGTGCGTTAGGGATTGCAGCGGAAATACTTTTTTAAGAGCGTAGCAATAAAAAAGATTGCAGCGGAAAGCCCGCCCGGAGGGAACGCCGTAAACAGTAAGCTTTACCATTCTTTTTAAAAACAATTCTTATAATATAGTTCTGAGCTAAAACCAAGGTTAATACCCTATAATTAATTTTAATTTTCCCCATAATTCATTGTCAAATCCGGATACTGCGAATTGAGGTGTGCCCGCCGAATTTCCCATTCGTATCACAACCAGTTTTTGAGAAGGAACTACATAAATTTTCTGATCATTTTTACCTAAAGCGGCATATAAATCAGCCGGTGCATTGGGGATAAGCGAAACCGGAAAAACGGTTTGTGTACCCGGAAACATGCTGCTGCTTTTTCCGTTCAGCCATGTAAGAAAACCATAACTGAGATTAAGATTCTGTGAAGTATTTACTTGCTGGTTAAAATAATTTTCGTCAGCGAGTATGGGTGAAGTATTCCATTTACCTTTATTCAGCAACAACAAACCAAATCTGGCCATACTTCGGGCATTGCTGTAAAAGACATTATTTGAGTTTGGCGTTTTAATCCAAAGTCCATTCATACCTATCCTGTCCCGAATCTTTTGCTGAAAATAATTATTATAAGTAAGGCCGGTTGCATTTTCAATTACTTTATCCAGTAATGTGTATGCAGCATTATGATAAGCCCATCGTGTGCCAGCATCTGCCTTAAATTGGAGACAAGAAGGCAATGTACAATCAGGATCAGGCACATTATCATCGAGGCCGGTCGTCATCGTAAGTTGATGGCGAATGGTGATTAAATTTTCTTTTACCAAAGGGGTTGACGTCCAGCCTGTACCTAAATATTGAGAAGTTTTATTGTTGATATTGATTAAATTTTCCTGTTGTGCAATACCTGTGAGAAAAGCCGTCATGGTTTTTCCGGCAGATGCCCAGTACCAATTGCTGTCTGCTGTGAAGGTTCCAAAATATTTTTCAGTAACTATACGTCCATTTTTTAGAATAATAAATGCTTTTGTATTTTTTGACTGAAGATAGGTGTACAATTCATTTAATGCAGTTTCGCTCCAACCTAGTGTATTGGTGGAAGTTGTTTGCCATTCATTATTTGTAAGCGATGGAAAATACATGGTGTCGATCGCCGGAGTTGGAGAAGCAGGTGTATTGTCTTTCTTACAACTGTACAAAAAGATGAATAACGTAAATGACAGAAAATAAAAAAAAGATTTCATTGTTGAATGATATTAATTGAATGGTTATGATAAATAATGAGCAACAATAATTTGCTTAAATTATTTACAGGCAGGTTAAGATGACCTTTAACCGGAATGGTTTAATTGAATGTTCAGTTTATTAAAAAAAAATTACCTGATAAGAACCACATAACCTTTTCTTTCTATCAACTTCCCGTTTCGGTCCGTGCCCTTTAGAATCCATACAAAATTTGCTGTATTCTGTTTCACACCTTTATAGTTTCCGTCCCATCCTCGTCTTAGGTCATTCGTTTCAAAAACTGGTTCCCCATAGCGGTTAAACACTTTAAAATAGTCAAGTTTTGTAATGCCTACTGGTCGTGGTGTGAAAATATCATTTAATCCATCACCATTTGGTGTAAATGCATTTGGAATATAGAAGTCCGGTCCGTTAAGTACTTTTATTCTAACGCTGTCTGAAGCTTTGCATCCAACAACGTTAGTGGCCGTTAAAATGAAAGTTGTATCGGTTAATAGAGTAGCGAAAGGATTTGCAATGTTGGGATTATCCAATAAAGCTGGATGATTCCACAATAAGTTGCCACTGCCACTACCATTTAATTGATATGGCATGTTATATTCTGCATAATCATCTGGCCCCGCGTTCACCTGAACCGGGCTGCTTACAAAAATATTGATGCGTGCAGTGTCCTTGCATCCGTCTGCAGATAAACCTATAAGTTGGTAAATACCTGATACAGAAACTGCTGCCGGATTAATAACCGGATCATTATTAATGGTCCAGTTAGTATTTAATCCTGCCACATTGAACTGAGCGGTAAGATCAGCTGATGTACCGGAACAGATCGTCAGGTATTTATCAAGGCCCAGATCAGGTTTTGGGTTTACAACAACGTCTAGTGTTGTCGTAAAAGCACAAACCCCTGCCGCCGGGGTGAAAGTATAGGTTGCAGAAGTGGTATTATTTAAAGCCGGCGACCAGGTTCCATTTATTCCATTGATGGAAGTAGTTGGAAGCGGTGATATATTCTGGCCGGCACAAATTGCAGGTATAGTATTGAATTGCGCATTAACTGATGGAATAATGTTAATGGTCATACTTGCAACAGATGCACACACGCCTGCAACAGGAGTAAATGTATAAGTTGTAGTGTTGCTGTTATCTATTGCCGGTGACCAAGTTCCATTGATACCATTGTTCGATATTGTTGGTAAAGGATTTACAACAGATCCTTCGCATGCAGGAGGAACTTGTGTAAATAAAGTATTTGTTAAGGCAGTGGAAGTAAATACTGTATTTATTTTACAACCATTCGAATTAGTATAAGTGATCACTGAAGTTCCGGCTGTTAAAGCGTTGATTAAACCAGTACTGGATACTGTTGCAATAGAAGTGTTAGCAGAAGTCCATGAATTCACAGAGGCTGGGTTTGCTGTACCTGTTAACTGTGTTGATGACCCAACGCAGGTATTCAGATTTCCGCTAATGGCAGGTAGCGCATTTACGTTGAATGTAGCATTCACAAAACAACCATTGTTATTCGTATAAGTAATTACAGAGGTTCCGGCTGACAATGCATTTAACAGTCCTGAATTATTTATAGTAGCTACAACATTGTTTGAAGACGTCCATGTATTTGAAATTGCAGGTGAAGGTGTTCCGTTCAGTTGTGAACTGTTTCCGATACAGGCGCTTAAAGTTCCACTTATGGCAGGCAGCGCATTTACCGTGAATGCTGAGGAAATTATACATCCGTTGCTGTTAGTGTAAATAATGTTTGAAGTTCCTGCCGATAGGGCCGTAACTAATCCATTGTTTGAAATGGTTGCAACACTTGCGTTAGAAGATTGCCATGGATTTGCTGCAGACGGACTAACGGAACCTGAAAGTTGAGCGGTTTGAGAAACACAAGCATTAAAGTTTCCGGATATTACAGGTAAAGGATTTACTGTAAATGTTACGGTTAATTTACATCCACTAGAATTAGTGTAAGTTATAATTGACGATCCTGCAGCAATAGCTGTTACTAATCCGGTATTAGTAATAGCGGCTACACTTGTATTAGAAGATATCCACGGGTTTACCGCAGCAGCCGTTGCAGTGCCTGTTAATTGCGATGTTGCTCCTATACAAGCAGATAAGGTTCCGCTTATAACTGGATTCGGATTAACTGTAAATAAAGCGGTGATTAAACATCCGTTGCTGTTCGTATAAGTTATGGTTGTTGTTCCGGCAGCAACTCCAGTGATCAATCCTGTATTGGAAATAGTTGCAACACCTGTATTTGAAGAAATCCACGGGTTTACCGCAGCCGCTGTTGCAGTTCCGGAAAGTTGTGATGTTGATCCAATACATGCACTCAACGTTCCACTGATAAGAGGATTAGTATTCACAGTAAATGTTGCTGTTACAAAACATCCATTGCTATTCGTATAAGTAATAGTTGTTGTTCCTGAAGCAACACCCGTAACCAATCCTGTATTAGAAATAGTTGCCACAGCCGTATTGGAAGACGTCCAAGGATTTACCGCGGCTGCAGTTGCAGTTCCTGAAAGTTGTGAGGTCAGTCCTACACATGCACTTAACGTTCCGCTGATAACAGGTAATTGATTTACCGTGATCGTTAACGGAACTGCAATAGCACATTGTCCTGCCATTGGTGTAAATGTATAAGTGGTTGTATTGTTATTATCAAGCGCAGGTGACCATGTTCCTGTTATTCCATTGGTAGATGTAGTCGGCAAAGCAGATAATGTTCCACCTGCACATATTGGCGCAACTGCATTAAATGTTGGTGTAATGATTGGGTTCACCACAATAATCAGCGTGGTTGCTATCGCACATCCGCCGCTTGCTGGTGTAAATGTATAGGTTGTACTTCCCGTTGATGCTGTACTGATCGTTGCAGGTAACCAGCTTCCCGTGATACCATTGTTCGATGTTGTTGGCAATGGTGCAAGAACAGAATCTTTACACACCGGTCCTACTGCAGTAAACAAAGGTGTAACAGATGTATTCACTACAACATCCACCGAATAAGGTGTAGCGCATTGCCCTGCTGTTGGTGTAAATGTATAGGTTGTAGTTCCAAGTGTTGCTGTGCTGATGGATGCTGGAGACCAG